>CAZCVY010000009.1:0-63539 GCA_964501985.1 uncultured Acidobacteriota bacterium
CAACCACGGACACGGCCCTCCCCCAGCTCGATCGTCGTCCCCGCCGGAATTGCGTCATCGGTATCGGCCAGCCATTCGACGACGCCCGGATTGGGGCGTGGCTTCGCACTCCCATGCTGTAACCTCCTCGCGGCAGCAGTCAATGTAATCACGACAGTCAGTTTGAGGTCGCGATAACAAGCGCGAGCAGCGAGGAGGGCCGAGTATGCCCACTGCGGCGCTGCCTGCTTTAGGGAGGGAGCCGACGTCTGAGCATCGCGCTCGCACAATGTACTTGACACGATTCCCGCGTCAGCTTTACTATATCGACGGTTGTTATATCGAGCGAGGATAGATGGATGAGCAGACGTGAACCCCACGGGCCAGACCGGGTCGCCCCCCAGAGCTTCCAGCCGCTCACTCCCGCCGTCTTCTACATCTTGCTGGTGCTGGCGGAAGGCGACTGGCACGGATATGCCATTATGCAAGAAGCAAACCGGCGGAGCGAAGGCGCGCTGCGTCTGGGCCCCGGGACCCTTTACGCGGCCATCAGCCGCTTGCTCAAAGACGGTCTTATCGTGGAACTGGAAGAGCGCCCCGCGCCCGAATTGGACGACGCGCGGCGCCGTTACTATCGCCTGACTGGCCGTGGCAGCATGGTGCTGTCTGCGGAGGCGAAGAGACTGGCCGAGCTTGCGCGTCAGGCGCGATCCACCCGCGCCGTACGCGAGCTTAAACACGCTTAAGGAGCGCCTATGGGCACGTGTCGTTCAGATCTCAACGGGCCAGCGCGCGTTTACCGGTTTCTGCTGTGGCTTTACCCGCCCGGTTTCCGTCTCCGTTTTGGCGCGGAGATGCTCCTGGTGTTTCAAGACTCCTACCGTGCGGGGGAGGAGCGTCCGGCCAGCCGCCTGGATCTGTGGATTCTGACTTTGCGAGACCTCGCCTCTGCGCTGCCCGGCGAGTGGTGGCAGGCGCTGATGCGAGCGGGAAAATTTGAATTCCCGATCCGGCAATGGGCCGATTCACTGGTAATTCCCTTTACGGTTATGGCCTACCTTGCGGCGGAAGGAACTCTGGGCGCCGCACTTATCCGAAAACCACCAGAGCTTCCCTTGGCGCACGGATGCGGCAACGCGTCGGTACTGGCTTGCATGCAGAGCACGGGATTGGATAGTACGTGTCTGGGCATTACCATGGTCGCAGCGCTGCTGGGAATTCTCAGCGCCATGATTACAGCGCGCAGCAACCGCGCTGCATTCGGAACGATCAATTTGCACTCACCTGGCAACTGAAATCGGCGGCACACGGCACTCCGGGTCGAGCGTGGCCGAATGCGGAGAGGTGTCCCCAGTGCTCGAAGCGAAAGGGCTGACCAAGCGATTTAGCAACGTCGTACCAGTCGATAACGTGAGTTTCCGTTTCGAGCCCGGCGAAATCTACGGCTACCTCGGTCCCAACGGTTCGGGCAAGACCACCACGGTGAAGATGCTGATCGGATTGCTGGAACCCAGCGCCGGCCAAATCCTGTTCGACGGGCGAGACATTCGCGCCGACCTGATTGCATACCGCAAGCGACTGGGCTATGTTCCCGAGGAACCCTACCTTTATCCCTACCTGAGCGGCAAGGAGTATCTGGAACTCGTTGGGCGATTGCGGTGCCTGCCGGAGCGCTTGCTGGCCGAAAAGGCCGAAACCCTACTGCGACTCTTTCGCCTCGGCCCGCATCGCTTCGCGCCGATTTCTTCCTACTCCAGGGGAATGAAGCAGAAGATCCTGATTTGCGCCGCGCTGCTGCACGACCCCGATATCCTTATTTTCGACGAGCCACTGTCGGGCCTTGATGTGACTTCCGTCCTGGTGTTCCGGGAGGTCCTCAAGTCGCTGGCGGCGGCAGGCAAGATCATCCTCTTCACCTCGCATATCCTGGAAGTGACCGAAAAAGTCTGTTCCACGGTGATGATCCTGCATCGCGGGCGGATGGTGGCCAACGATCGGGTGGAGCGGCTCAGGGATTTGATGAAGCTTCCGTCCCTGGAAGAGATCTTCCGCGAGGTGGTCATCGACGAGGATCCCGGGACGGTGGCCCGAGACATCGTAGAAGCAATGAGACTTCACGCCTAGAGATCAGTATGGAAGCCTGGACTCAGTTCCGGAGACACCTGGGGGAGGATCAGAAGCGATTCCTCGAGCTGGTCGTGCAGTTTTTCTCTCAGTTTTTTGAAAACGAATTTGTCTCGCGGGGAAGCGAGGCACGCCTGACGGCCGCTCACGTTCTCGCCGTGCTGGGAGTCCCAACCGCTTTCTACACCATTTCTCTGGTGCCGGCGTATGACAACGTTTTCTGGAATTTACCCGAGAAATTCAATGCCTACTGCCTGATCGATGAGTGCCGTTACGTCACTTTCACCATGGTGGTTGTGGGGTTTGTGGCATTACTCCAATGGGAGAAGTTGTTTCTGGATGGCCGCGACTATGCCATTCTCACCCCACTGCCGCTGAAGCCGGTCACCATTTTTACGGCCAAGGTCGTGTCGCTGGTGCTCTACCTTCTGCTTTTCCTCGTGGACGTTGCGGCGGTTCCTACCCTCCTCTACCCCATTGTGGAGACCATGGCCATGCGGGGAGCGCCAATTTCGGCCCTGAGGTTTGGCAACCTGTTCGTCTCGCACGCCGTGGCGGTTTTCAGCAGTGGGGCCTTTGCGTTCCTGTTTTTTGCGTCCCTACAGGGCGTTCTGATTAACTTGCTCAGCGCTCGAGCATTCAAAAAGATCGGCCTGTGCATCCAGATTGTCGGAACGGTCGGGCTTCTCTTGATGCTCTTTCTCCTGCCGATCTTTTCCGCGCTGGTCCCCGAGTGGCAGCGCGCGCCGTTCCCGGCTCTCTACAAATTCCCGCCCATCTGGTTCGTAGGACTTTACCAGACGCTTCTCGGCTCGAGCGACGCACTTTTTCGGTCCTCTGCGAAAATTGCCGTCATGGCTCTCAGCCTCGTCGCCCTCGCGTGCGTGGCGACTTACACGCTGAACTACCGGCGCGACATGCAACGCGCGCTGGAATCCACGGCGGCGCAACCCAACGTTCCATCGCGTTGGACCGGCGTGGCGCGCTGGCTCCTGACCCGGGCGATCGTGCGCCGGCCGCGCGAGCGCGCAACATTCTTTTTCACCCTGATTACGCTGGCACGAAGCAGCAAACATCGCCTCTACATTACCGCTTACACTGGCGTGGGCCTGGCGCTGGCTCTATTCGGGATCGTGGAAGTGCTGGTTTACACCGCGCGTCGGGATGTTCCCCATCTGATTTTCGAGCCCCATGAGGCTCTCCTCGCCCTACCCTTGATCCTGTCGTTCTTTCTTCTCTCGGGAATGCGCCTGGTGTTTACCTTGCCGGCGGACTTGCCCTCCAACTGGGCTTTCCAAATCGCCGAGAACGAAGCGTGGCTCGAGGGTTGGGCGGGGGTTCGCAAGACCATGATTGTCGCCGTAGTCATTCTGCTGCTTGCGCTCTGTCCTTTTTACGCCGTTCTTTGGGGATGGGGACCGGCCGTGCAGCAATTCCTCTTCAGCATGACGCTTTCCCTGGTGCTTATCGAGTTGTTGCTGCTTAAATTCCGCAAAATTCCATTCACCTGTTCGTATCGAGCAGGCAAAGCCAACCTTACCCTGTTCGCTTTTCTGTATTGGTTTGCATTCACAACGTACGCTTACGCCATGGCCGCAATCGAGCGCTGGACCTTGCAGGATGACGCCCGCTGGTTCGGATTCCTGGTATTGCTGCTGGTCGTACTCGCGACCCTCACGCGGTGGCGAAAAGCCGCACTGACGGGTGCTGCGGGGAACGTGTACGAGGACTCGCCGGACCCCGAGGTTCAAACTTTAGGGCTGGGAACATAAGAGCTCGCGTTGCATCTTGATGTGAACTCGCAGACCCTCTGCGGGTTTCATTCTATCGTGAAGAGTGCTGTATGAGCACCCCTAAAACGAACGATAAGGCGTGGGTGGCCAGGGCTGAAAAGATCTGCTCAACATCGAGAATAACCTCGCGGCGGCCCATGTCCCGTGGGACATCGGCGGCTTCCAAAGTCGGGGGGTAGGGAAAAGGATTTCGGATTCAAAATTCAGGATTCAAGAAATGGGCGAAGGCAAGCCCGGACAGTCAGGGGTTCGGGACGCGGCGATTGGCGATTGGTGATTTTCGATTGCCGATTGAGGACACAAAGGGGCGGAGTGCGCCACGAATCCACGTGGCGAGGTAAACTCGTCCCTACATAAATTCCCGCTTGACGCGGACTTCGCAGAATGCGAAGATTGATCATGCGGGTCGTCAGCCGCAAGGCCATTCGAGAAGCGACCGCCAAGCACAGCGAGTGGGCTGCATCCCTGAATGCATGGTACAAAGTAACCAAGGACGCAGACTGGAAGAACTTCGCGGACGTTCGGATGACATGGAAAAATTCCGACGTGGTCGGACGCGATGTGGTTTTCGACATAAGCCACAACCGCTGCCGGTTGATCGCGACGATCAAATACTCGTGGCGAATGGTCTATGTCCGGTGCATTTTGAGCCACGTTGAATACGACGGGAAGGAGTGGCAACAATGATGATCGCCGTACCGGAAAAATATGCGCTGCCGGTGAGCGCGCCCATGCCCATCACGTCCCAGCGCCAGCACCAGGAGTACCTGTCTGTCTTGGATACGCTGGCGAGCAAAGATCGCCCCACGAGTGAAGAAGAGAAGTATGCGGAAGTCTTGATGACGTTGATAGAGGCTTACGAAGAAGAACATCATTCCATTCCCGACGCTTCCGCCGTGGACGTCCTTCGAACCTTGATGGAAGCCCATGACCTCCGTCAGAAGGATCTGGCCCCGATTTTTGGATCGGAAAGCATCGTATCGGAAATCCTGCACAAGAAACGTGACCTCAACAAAGCCCACATCGCGAAATTGAGCAAACGGTTCGCCGTTTCTCCAGCGGTGTTTTTCCCCGGATTAGAGTAGTAAGTTGCGGCGGAAAGCTATTTCGCCTGCGGCTTCCCCATGCATCGCGCCGTCGCAGGCCGCGGGTACGTCGGCACCCGTTTTCGTAGCGGCGGGTTTATCCCGCCATTTTCGAGGCGGCATCACGCCGCCGATGGCGAGGTGAACTCGCCGCTACGTCAAACTGCACCCGCCTCAGTTTCTGCGAGAACGAGTAGAGCGAACCTGTTCGGTAGGTCCGGGGGGTTGCCTACGTGCCCATGCGCTTGAGAACAATGTGATCGAGAACAGCAGGCGGGGAGCGCAATTGCATTCTGCGCCAGTTTGGGCTACGGTATTGGTATGGCTGATTTGAAGCTGGAAGTACCGGTCAGCGAGGAAGTTGAAGTCGACGCCAAGACCTTGGCTGCGATCGACCAAGGTATTGCTGACGCCGACGCGGGCCGGGCCGTACCTCTCGAGGATGTTCGAAAGCTCATTCCCCAGTGGATTTCCAAATTCGAATCACCGAAGCCGCGTTAACAGACTTCGAGGAAATTCTCGCTTACTCTTGGGCGAAGTTTCCCGCCCGCGCCGAGCGGTTTGGCAACACCATACTGGATCATATTGAGCTTCTAAGAAGCTTCCCTTACATCGGCAGCTTGGTTAAGGGGCGTCCGGGCGTGCGCCGGTTGGTGCATACCCCGATTCTCATCTACTACCGCGTGAACGAATCCCCAAACTTTGTGGAAATTCTCCATCTTCAGCATGGCTCTCGCCACCTTGAAGATTATTGAATCCTGCATGAATAAAATCCTGCCGGCGAGTACGTTGACAGATGTTTCGTAGCGGCGGGTTTACCCCGCCATTTTCGAGTCGGCATCACGCCGCCTATGGCGAGGTAAACTCGCCGCTACGTCAAACTGCACCCGCCTCAGTTACTGCGAGAACGAGTAGCGACGCTCTTCAGGACGCAGCGGCCGAACGCCGTTCGGCCCTACGTCCGCGCCCTGCCTACCGTCTACCGACCACCGTCTACCGCCTACCTGCTCTCCACTACACTCCGATGATCTCGACTAACTCTTTCACGGCGGCGGCGGATTTTTCTAGGGCGGCTTGCTCGTCCGGTGTCAGCTTGATCTGGACGACTTCCTCGATGCCGTTTGCGCCCAGCTTGACCGGCACACCCACGAAGAGGCCGGTGATTCCGTACTCGCCTTCGAGATAGGCCGCGCACGGCAGAATTTTCTTGCGGTCGTTGAAGATGGCGTCGATCATCTGCACCACGGCGGCGGAGGGGGCGTAGAAGGCGCTTCCCGTCTTCAGCAGATTGACGATTTCCGCGCCGCCCTTGCGCGTGCGGTCGATGATCTTGTCGAGTTGCTCTTTGGGCATGAGGTGCGAAACCGGCACTCCCGCCACGGTGGTGTAACTTGGCACGGGAACCATGGTATCGCCGTGACCGCCCAGCACCAGGCCCTCGATGTCCTGCACGGAAACATTCAGAGCCTCGGCGAGGAACGTCCGGTAGCGCGCCGAATCGAGCACTCCGGCCATGCCGATTACCCGGTTCTTGGGGAAGCCGCTCAGCCGGAAAGCCGTTTGCACCATGGCGTCGAGCGGATTCGTCACCACAATCAAAATCGCGTTCGGCGAAACCTTCACGGCCTGCTGAATGGCGTTCTTCACCACCTCGTAATTCGCTTTCAGCAGATCGTCGCGGCTCATTCCGGGCTTGCGCGGGAAGCCCGCTGTCATCACCACGATGTCGGAATTGGCCGTGTCCTTGTAGTCGTTCGTTCCCTTTACCTTGACGTCGTAGCCTTCAATCGGGCCGGCTTCGAGCAAGTCCAGACATTTGCCCTGCGGCACGCCCTCCAGAATGTCGATCACCACCACGTCCGCTAGTTGCTTGTCCACAATGCGGTGGGCAAGCGTCGCCCCCACATTCCCTGCTCCAATTACGGTTACCTTTTTGCGCATGAGTCCTCCGGAAAAGATAGGTGTTAGGTATCAGGTGCTAGGTGTCAGGGAAAAGATGAGGTGCAAGCCGGCGAGTGTTACAAGTTTGCTAGGCATGGCTTTCGGTTCACGCAGAATCAATGACAAGGCCAGATTGGACCTAGTGATTTCGGTTCACAAACCTAATGACCAACCCACCATCCTTCTCTACCTGACACCTAACACCTGGCACCTATTTCATGTTTTCAATGATCGCGCTCGCGAACCCGCTCGTTCCGAGCGTCTTGACGTCCTTGATGCCTTCCATCTCCATCAGCCTTTCGAGGTCATAGGTTACGCGGTGCTGCACGATGGTTGCGGCCAGCGCGTCCTCGATCAGCTTGCCGACTTCCGGCCAGCCCATAAACTCAAACATCAACGCGCCGGAACGAACGACCGCGCCGGGATTGATCATGTCCTTGTCGGCATACTTCGGAGCGGTGCCGTGCGTGGCCTCGAATACTCCGAAGCCGTCGCCGATGTTCGCGCCCGGCGCCACGCCCAGCCCTCCGATTTGCGCCGCGCAGGCATCGGAAAGGTAATCGCCATTCAGGTTGGGCGTGACGACCACCTGGTATTCATCCGCCCGCGTCAGAATTTGCTGGAGCATCGAATCGGCAATGCGGTCGTTCACCAGAATCTTGGTCTTCCATTGCCCCTTGCCATGCGTCGCGTAGATCGTGTCAAGACAGTGTTGCACTTCCTTCGCCACCTGCTGCTTGAACGCTTCGTTCGCCATCTCGAGACCGGGCTCGACCATCGCCGCGATGGCTTCGATCGAGAGGCTCGGGTCCTTGTCCTTGTTGCCCAGAATCCAGCTCTCGCGCTCGGTCACAATCTGCGCGCGGAACTCTTCCTTGGCCAGCTCGTAGCCCCAATCGCGGAACGCGCCCTCGGTGAACTTCATGATGTTGCCCTTGTGCACCAAGGTCACCGTCTTCAGGCCTTTCGCGATGGCGTACTGCAACGCGCGGCGGGCCAGGCGCTTGGTCCCCGTGACCGACATCGGCTTGATCCCGATCCCCGAGTCAAACCGCACCTGCTTCTTGTTGTTGTCTTCCCTCAGCATGGCGTTTACGAACTCAACAACCCGCTGCGCCTGGAGAGTCCCTTCGCGCCACTCGATTCCGGCGTAAACGTCTTCCGTGTTCTCGCGGAAAATGATGATGTTCATCCGCTCGGGGTGCCGAACGGGCGAGGGTACGCCAGGAATGAACTTCACCGGGCGCCAACAGGCATAAAGATTCAACAATTGCCGCAGCGCCACGTTCAGGCTGCGAATTCCACCACCCACCGGAGTCGTGAGCGGCCCCTTGATGGCAATGCGAAACTCTTTGATGGCGTCAAGCGTGCCCTGCGGCAGCCACTCGCCAAATTGGCGGAAGGCCTTCTCTCCAGCAAAGACCTCGTACCAGACAATATGTCGTTTTCCGCCAAAAACTCTCGCCACCGCGGCGTCAAAAACCCGCTGCGACGCTTTCCAAATGTCGCGACCAGTTCCGTCACCTTCAATGTAGGGGATGACGGGGGCGTCAGGAATGACAAATTCGCCGTCCACGTAATTGATCGCTTGGCCTTCCGCCGGGACAGCGTTCCCGTTATAGGCAGTCATGGGTAAAATGACCCTCCGTTGATCGAATTCTTATCACTTCGCAATTAGGTTGCCAGACTTAAGTACCGAAACGCTTCAGAATTGTACACCCAACAACGCTCGGACGAGTTGATTTGATCCGCCCTGTATCGCTTCTATGCGGTTTATCCACAATCGGAGTGCTATTCGTACCGGAGGGCAGTGATGGGATCGAGTCGCGCCGCCTTCAAAGCGGGCCAGAGTCCGAAAAACAAACCGACGCTTGTCGACACGGCAAAGCCCGCCGCCACAGACCAGAGCGGAACTCGCGACGGCAAGCTCGGCATCAGGGTTCGGATGGTGAAGCTCAGCAGCCAGCCCACGGCGATTCCCATGAGCCCGCCGGCGCCGGTGAGCGTAACGGCTTCCAGCAAGAACTGCCAGGCGATGTCGCGCTGGCGCGCGCCCACAGCCTTACGCACGCCGATCTCGCGCGTGCGTTCCGTCACCGACACCAGCATGATGTCCATCACGCCGATGCCGCCAACCAGCAATCCAATGGAAGAGATCACCACCATCACCAAACCCACTGTGCTGATGATCTGGCGAAACTCGGTGATGAGAGACTCGGCTGTCGATATGCCGAAGTTATCAGGCTCACTGGGTTTCACACGACGGCGGCGGCGCAGCACGCCTTCGATTTCGTCCTGCGCCTCAGCCATCTGGCCGCGAAATGCGAGCGCGCTGATGAAGTGGTCTTTGGCAGCGGGATAGAATTTCTTGAAGGTCCAATAGGGAATAAAGATGTCGCGGTCGTCGGGACTGTCGCCCAGAACTCCCTTGAATTTGTTGAGAGTGCCGATGACTTCCATGGAGTGCCCATCCACCACGATGGTTTTGCCGACCGGGTCTTCGTGCTGAAAGAGTTGCTCCTCCACATTGGCGCCGATCACGGTCACATCGCGGCGATGCAGATCGTCCGTTTGGGTGAAGAATCGGCCGTCGGCGAGAGATGAGTTGGCAATCGCCATATAGTTGGCGTCAACTCCCAGGAATTGCGCGCCCGCCATCTCGCGCCCCTTGAATCGCGCCGTCGAGGGGGGCAGGCCGAACTCGGACATTTCACTGAAGAGGGCCACTGAGACTTCCTCGACCGCGGGGCACTGATCCTTGATGGCCATGGCGTCTTCATAGCTGAGCGGCTTGCGCAACCGCTCCTCGCGCGTCAGGCGATGGGGCGCACCAAATTGGAGCTTGTAAACCCAGATGACACGGGTTCCAAATTGCTCGGCTGCCTGCACCAACTGCGCGTCGAGCCCTTCGATGATCGAAGCCACGGCGATCACCGTTGTCGTGCCGATGAGGACACCCAGCACGGTGAGAAGCGACCGGAACTTGTGTGTGCGGAGGGTGTCGAGCGCCAACCAGAGGTTTTCACCGACCGCATGCCAATATTTCTTCATGCTATTTCTCTGCTCGCAGCGCTTGAATGGGGTCGAGAGCCGCCGCCCTCCTGGCAGGGTAGACACCGAAAATGAGCCCAACTGCCGTCGAGAGCGTGACCCCGATCACCACCGCGCTGGTGGGGACTTGGGCGGCAAAAACGAGTGCCACCAGCCATGCGATGCCATACGAGAAAATCACCCCCATCAGGCCTCCCAGGCCGGCCAGCACCGCGGCTTCAATCAGGAATTGCCACAGGATGTCGCTACGCCTCGCCCCCACGGATTTGCGAATTCCGATTTCGTGGGTACGTTCGGTGACTGTGGCCAACATAATGTTCATAATCACAATTCCGCCCACCACCATGAAGACCGCCACTATGCCGATGGTGACGGCAAAGATGGTCCCGGTCAGGTTCTTCCAGGTGCTCATCAGGGTGTCGGACGCGTTGACGCCGAAGTTGTCGTCCTCGTGATAAGTCAGGTGGCGGTGCACCCGCATGAGAACCCGAGTCTCGTCCTCCAACTCGATCAAGTGCTGAGCGTCAGGAGCTTTGATGAATACGATCAACTCGAGATTTGGCATGACAAGATCCCGGAAGGTGCCGAGAGGAATGAACACGAAATTGTCCTGGCTCTGGCCAAAGGTGGAGCCAACCTTCTCCGCTACGCCCACCACGGTGAGGTTATGGCCGCCCACAGTTAATTCCTTTCCCACGGGATCCATTGAAGGAAATAGCTTATCCACAATGTCCTGCCCAATGAAGCAAACGCGAGTGTTGTGGTGATAGTCCTGGTCGCTAATGTAGCGTCCCCAGGCGACCTTCTCGCGGCCAATGTAGGCGTGGCTGGCGGTGATTCCGGAAAGGGTTACCTCTTCGATCGAGCGGCCGGCATAGCGCACTTCGGGCCCAGTCGTTGGTTGCGCTATGGCGCTGATTGCCTCGTAGCCGCTGAGCGTGTCGGCCAGGTATTGGTACTCTTCAAATCTGATCGGCCGGTTCCGCCGCAGTGCTTTCAAATACTCATCGTACGGTTGCGCCCATTTGAACTGATGAAGCACGAAGGTGTTGGTGCCGAGATTGGCGATTTTGGTGGCGATATACAGGTTCATGCCGTTCACCACCGACATCACTACAATCAGCGTGGTGGTGGCAATGACGACTCCGAGCAAGGTGAGGAAGGATCGCAGCTTGTGGTTGCGCAGTTCCTCCAATGCCAGCCAAAAGGCTTCGCGCGCGGGAAGCAAGAAGCCGGTCTTCCGCACGAGCCCGAGCTGCATGTGGGCACTAGCCGTAATGGGCCGGCTGAGAGTGGACATATTTGGTTGCGTTCCCCTTCCGAAGGCACTCGCGAGTTCACGCGGACTTCAGAAGGCTGCGGAGTACGGTAGGCAGGATTCCGCCGTTACGATAATAGTTCACTTCCACGGCGGAGTCCAGACGGGCGATGACGGGGAAAGTTTTCTTCGTACCATCGGTTGCCACGGCCGTTACGTTGACCTCCGAGCGCGGACGAATCGCGTCGTTCAGGCCCGTCACATCGAAGACTTCCTGGCCCGTGAGGCCGAGGGTCGCGGCGGTTTCTCCTTCGCGAAATTGCAGGGGCAGCACACCCATTCCCACCAGATTGCTGCGATGGATGCGCTCGTAGGTTTCAGCCAACACCGCTCGCACGCCGAGCAGGAGCGTTCCTTTGGCCGCCCAATCGCGCGACGAGCCTGATCCGTATTCCTTGCCGGCCAGGACCAGAAGTGGGATGCCGTCGGCCACGTAGCGCATTGCTGAGTCGTAGATGGCCATCCGTTCGCCGTCGGGAAAGTGCAGCGTCACGCCCCCTTCGGTCCCGGGCGCCAGCAGATTCTTCAGCCGAATGTTCGCGAACGTGCCGCGCACCATCACCCGATCGTTGCCGCGGCGCGAGCCGAAGGAATTAAAATCCTTCTTCGTCACGCCATGCTCGCCCAAAAAGCGGCCAGCGGGGCCGTCAACGGGAATATCGCCCGCGGGCGAAATGTGGTCCGTGGTCACGGAATCGCCGAGCATCGCCAGCACACGCGCGCCGTGGATCTCGCTGATGGCGCCCGGAGCCGGTGTAAGTCCAATAAAGAACGGCGGCTCCTGAATGTAAGTCGAGGCTTCCTGCCAGGGGTAAAGGGCGCCACCCGCGACGGGGATGGCATTCCACGTCGGATTCCCCTCCCAGGCATTCTGGTAACTCTGGCGGAACATCTCGGGCCGGACGGAGCGTTCGAGGGCCTCACTGACTTCAGCTTGCGAAGGCCAAATATCGCGCAGGTAAACGTCGGCACCCTGGCGATCGTGCCCCAGAGGTTCGGTCAACAGGTCAATATCCACCGTCCCCGCCAGCGCGTAAGCCACCACCAGCGGAGGCGAAGCCAAGTAATTCGCTCGCACCTGCGGATGCACCCGACCCTCAAAATTTCGATTGCCGGAAAGGACTGCGGCAGCCACCAACTGACCCTGCGTCACCGCTCCGGCCACTTCCGGAGGAAGCGGACCGCTGTTGCCAATGCACGTCGTGCAGCCATAACCCACCAAGTCGAAGTGCAGGCCGGCGAGCGACTCGAGCAACCCGGATGCCTGCAAGTATTCCGTCACCACTTTCGAGCCGGGTGCGAGACTGGTCTTGACGTAAGACGGAACTTGCAACCCTTTCTCCAGCGCCTTCTTTGCCACCAACCCCGCGCCGAGCATGACGGAAGGATTGGACGTGTTGGTGCAGGAAGTGATCGCCGCAATCACCACCGCCCCGTGGGTCAACTCGGCGCTTGTGCCGTTGAACTTCACGCTGGCGCTTCGGCTCTCGTCATTCGGCGAGAGTCCGAATCCCCGCTCTTTCACGGGCGCGGAGAGGGCGCGCCGAAACGACTGCTTCATTTGCGAAAGAGGAACGCGGTCCTGTGGCCGTTTCGGCCCGGCAAGGCTGGGTTCGACGGTGGCGAGGTTCAACTCCAGCACGTCGGTGAACTCGGGATCAGGAGTCTGAGGGTTGCGGAAAATTCCCTGCTCCTTCGCGTAACGCTCCACGCGGTCTACTTCCTCATCGGTGCGGCCGGTTTGGTGGAGGTAGCGCAGCGTCTCGGCATCGATGGGGAAGAATCCCATGGTCGCGCCATATTCGGGAGACATGTTCGCCACCGTGGCGCGATCGGCGAGCGTCATTTCCGCGAGGCCATCGCCGAAAAACTCGACGAACTGATCCACCACGCCTTTCTTGCGCAAGATCTGCGTAACCGTCAAGACCAAGTCCGTAGCCGTCACGCCTTCATTCAGTTTTCCCCGCAACCGGAAACCCACAACCTTCGGCGTCAGGAAATAGTAGGGCTGGCCCAGCATGGCGGCTTCCGCCTCGATGCCGCCCACACCCCAGCCCAGCACTCCCAGCCCATTGATCATCGTCGTATGGGAGTCGGTCCCGACTAGCGTGTCAGGAAGCAGCACGGTTTCGCCGTTGACCTTTTGTGCCAGAACCACTTTCGCGAGGAATTCCAAATTCACTTGATGGACGATGCCGGTGGCGGGAGGCACCACGCGAAAATTCTGGAAGGCCTGCTGGCCCCAGCGCAGGAATTCGTATCGTTCGCGGTTGCGCTCGAACTCGATCTCGGCGTTGCGCTCGAGGGCGGAGGAGTTGCCGAAGAAATCCACTTGCACGGAATGGTCGATAACCAGGTCAACAGGAACCAGGGGATTGATCTTGGTCGCATCGCCGCCCAGCCGCTTCATCGCCGCGCGCATGGCGGCCAGGTCCACCACGGCCGGGACTCCGGTGAAGTCCTGGAGGATCACGCGAGCAGGCTTGAAGGGCACCTCGCGAGATGCGGGGGACTTGGCATTCCAGTTGGCAAGCGTATTGACGTCTTCTTCTGTCACCAGAGTTCCGTCGCAGTTTCGCAACAGAGCTTCCAGCAAAACCTTGATTGAAAACGGAAGCGTCGAGACTCGACCGTGGCCGGACTTTTCCAGACGGTCCAACCGGTACATAACCGCGGGGCCGCCAGCGGTATTGAGGGTGGCGCGAGCCCCAAAAATGTCCTGAGCTTTCTCCATGATTCCTCCCTGGTCCACTTTGTCTATGATAACCCCGAATCACGGTGGCAGCACGCCATACAGAATGTGCGCTATCGCGGGTAGTCATCGATGCCAGGTCCTTATGCCGCGCTCGCGCGCGAGCGAAGGGCGGTTCTATGGCGAGATCAAACATCGCACGGCGAGATGGATTGGCAAGGGAGGGCTTGTCCAGCAGCGTCAGTCAACGCCGCTCCAAACGCACAGGATTGGGATTCGGGAATCAGCCCCGCAGGGCTCCGACAGGATCAGTCCGGGTGGCGCGCCAGGCGGGCAACAAACTCGCTGCCACGGAAATGATGGTCATCACCGCGAATGCCGAACCGAACGCAATCGGGTCGCGCGGGCTCACGTTATAGAGCAGGTAGCCGAGCAGAGGCGTCAATCCTAACGCGACCCCTACGCCCAGGACAACGCCGCCCGCGGTCAGCACCAAACCGTGCCGCATCACGAGCCGCAAAAGGTCCGATGGGAGCGCGCCCAGCGCCATGCGCAGCCCCATTTCGCGCCTGGACTGCGACACCGCGTACGACATCACACCGTAGAGTCCGATGGCTGCGAGCAGCACCGCCAACCCGCTTAAAACGCCCACCAGAGTTACGGCCACGAGCTGCGGCGAAGTCGAGCGATCTATCTGCTCCTGAAGCGTAATCACCTCGTAGAGCGCAAGGTCCGGGTCCAGGGCGTGCACCTCGCGCGCGAGCGCCGCCGTCATCGTCTCCGGACTCAGTGGCGTTCGCACATACAAGCTCGCTCCAATCGAGAAATTCTGGCGCCTTGGCACATAGAAAAAGGGCTTCGGCGCTTCCCGCATGCTCTCGTACTTGGAGTTTTTCGCCACCCCGACCACCTGCATCCATCGGCCTTTCACCTGAACGCGCTCGCCTATCGGATTCCGCCTGCCCCAATACCGCGCAGCCATGGATTCATTGACGACGGCTACCAGCGCCGCCCCTTCGTCGTCGGCGCGGGTGAACTCCCGGCCGGAGACTAGCGGGATCCCCATGGTCGCCAAGTAATCCGGCCCCACCTCGTTGTATTCACCGGTTGGCTGCTCGTCGGCCCGGGGTTGATAGCCCTCTACAGCAATCGGCGAGGATGAGAAACTTCCGTAACCCAGCGGCGTGCCTCGCGCGAACGCCGCCGAGGCGATGCCGGGCAGCGCCCTCACTCGATCGACCAGCGCGTCCTGAAAATTCCTGGCGCGCTGCGGATCGTATCCGGCCGACACCAAATCGACAGAAGTGAACAGGACTCCGTGCGTCGAGAAACCCGGGCTGCCCGTGCGGACCTTCTGCAAGCTCTCGAAGAGCAGTCCCACTCCCACGAGCAAGACGAAACTTAGCGAGACCTGCACCAGAACCAGACCCGAGCGGACCCACGCGGTACGACCGTCCCCAACCACCCCCGCCGAGTCGGCTTTCAAAGCGCCAGCAAGATCGAGCTTCGGGGTCTGAATCGCGGGCACCAGGCCGAGCAGAATCGTCGTGATCAGGCAAACCCCGGCGCTTAATCCCAGCACGCGCCAATCGATTTCGCCCGGCAGGTGCATCGTCACTCCATGCCGCGCAGGGAAGAGCAGAACGAGCGCGTGGCGACACCAGTACGCGACGAGCAGACCGCCGGCGGCGCCCAAAGTCGAGAGGATCAGGCCTTCGGTGAGAAGTTGCTTCAGCAGACGGCGGCGGCCGGCGCCGATGGCCAGCCGAACCGTCATTTCATGCCGCCGCGCGAAGGACCTGACGAGCAGGAGATTGCCGACGTTCGCGCACGCGATGAGCAGCACGAAGACGACCACGGCGAGCATGATTTCCAGCGTGGGCAGGAGCGTGCCCGCGTTGTTAAATGGCGTCTGCCACAGCGACCAGAGTTTGATGTTGCGGCCGCGGTTGGTTGCCGGATAGTCGGCCGCCAAGCGATTCGCCACGCCCGAAATCTCCTCCCGCGCCTGCTTGCGAGTCACACCCGGTTTGAGACGGACGTAGGCTTCGATCCACCGCGCGCCCCGATCCTCCAGTTTGTAGCCTCCCGGCTCAAATACTTCTTCCATCGACGCCGGAACCCAGAACTGCATCGCCCATCCCACGAAGGTTCCGTAAAACCCCTCCGGCGCCACCCCAATGATCGTGTGCGAGACGCCACCGAGCCGCTGAGTTTTCCCGACGATTTTGGGATCGCCCTTGAATCGTCCTTGCCATAGCTGGTAGCTGATCACGGTCACCGGGTGGGCGTTCCGCCCGGAGTCTTCGCCGGTCTCGAATCCGCGGCCAAGCATCGGTTGAACTCCGATGGCATCAAAATAATTCGCCGACACGATGCTTCCAATCGTGACCTCGGCGCGATTACCGATGCTGAGCGTGGTCCCCATGATTTTGCTTACAAAGATGGCGTCGCAGAGCGTGCAGCCCCTCTCGAAATCGAGGAAATCCGGCCAGGAAAGTCCCGTGGAACCGGACTCCCCGCGAGCCGTTCCATCAATGGCGAGCAGTCGCTCCTGGTGGGTTACGGCCGGGTACGGGCGGAATAAGATCCCTTCGATCCAACTGAACACCGCGGTATTGGCGCCGATTCCTAAGGTCAGACAGAGAATCGCCAGGCTGGCAAACCCGGGGTTCCGCCGGAGCATTCGCAAACCGAAGCGCAGGTCTTGGAGGCTCGTCTCGATCATTGGGACTCCTCTCTGGTCGCGATAGAGTTCCTTGATTTGCTCGACGCCGCCGAACTTGCGAACCGCCTCTCGGCGAGCGTCCTCAGCGGTCATTCCTCGGCGCCGGTTCATCTCCACGGCCATCTCTAGATGCGAGCTAAGTTCCGCCTCCAGGTCTTCTTCGAGACGAGGACGGCGGAAGAGCGCGGCGAAACGATGAATGGCGAGGCGGCAATACTCGATCATCGGCTAGGTCGTCCTCAGCACGCGATTGATCATGGCCGACATGCGACCCCAGTTTTCCGCTTCTTCCCGGAGCTGCTTGCGGCCGCCGCGGGTCAGCGAGTAGTACTTTGCCTTGCGGTTGTTTTCGGAAATGCCCCACTTGGAGGCGATCCAGCCGCGCTGCTCGAGACGCAGCAGCGCGGGATAGAGAGTCCCCTGGTTCAATTGCAGCAAGTCTTCAGAGACCTGCTGGATGCGCAGGGCAATCCCGAAGCCGTGCAGGGGCCCCATGGAATCGAGCGTTTTCAGCACCAACATATCGAGGGTTCCCTGCAGGACTTCACTCTTGGAGGGCGGCATACGACTCCTTTAGAAGACCAACAGGAGTTTAACACATCCCTGTTGGCCGTCTACAGGAATTTTGGCGGGAAAGTCCGGCAGCGTATGGCGAAATGGCTGAATTAAGGTGGACGCCACAAGCGGCGGATGACCTCGAGGCTATTTGCCTGTTTATCGCCAGGGACTCCCCGGAGTGGGCTAAGTAGCCTTCCAGAGCAACTGGCGAGCGCAAGGATGGTCCGGGCCAAAGATCTCCAGATCGCAGATTCAAGATTCAAGGAGAAACGAGAAGAGAAAGGGGGGCCCCTTTTTCTTCCATACGCACCTTCAACTGAGAATGGGATTAGCAATTTCCCAACAGTGCGTAAATGCAATAGTCCATCTCCATCTCCCAATTGGTTTTCTGGTGCCCGGGCTGATTGCGGTTCAGGAGCCGGCCATAAATGTCGGCGAGTTGTGCGTCGCTGCCGTTGGGGGGATCCATGGCACGCTGCCACGTAACGACGCTGCCGTCCTGCGCGTTAACGAACAACGGAACCCACGCCGGGCCGCCCTGAATCTCGAGCACCCACGCCGGGAATTGCGGAGCCCCGGTGGCGCCTGCCATGCGCAATTCCAAAGATCCAATTGGTCCTTTCAGCCCCCCTTTGCGGATGCCGGAGATGAAATCAGCCAGGTCCACATTGATGTTGGCGGGAAGAGTCTCCATCGCTGCCGCCTGGTAACCATTGATGGAACCGCAAAGCGGCGCGCCGGCATTAGGGCCGCCGGAATCGACACTGCACACAATGTGAGTCGAAGGAGAATAGACCGCAAGCTTCAGCCAAAAGGTCTTCACCGAATCGGGGACGTTCGGCGGATACCATTGCATCCGGATGTAGTCGGGCGCGGCATCGAGCATCCCGCGCTTGCGCGACTCCGCCAGAACGCTTTTCATGGTGGCGTAGACATGACTTGGGTAGGCGGGAGGGTCGGTGCCGATCACCCGTGGCAACTTCTCCCGATAGCGCTTCCAGGTTACCGTCTGCCCCGCTGCGTTGGTGCAGACGATCGTGTTATCGTCCGTGAATCGGTACGTCCCGGAATTATTGGGTTTGGCAGCGGCAGCAGCGTATTTGCCGTTGGCGGCGGAAAACGTTCCATCGCCAACGGGCGCCACGCCCGTGGGCATAGCGCCGTTGGGAACGAGGATATAGTTTTTGTATCCGCTGGCGTCATGCACCGACACCATGGTCACGTTTTGGCCGTAGTAAGGAAACTCCGTCTTCCATGTCCCATAGAAGCGCGCGGTGTCGTCCGCGGCAAATAAGAGGGTAGCCAGCGCGGCGAAACTGCCCGCCAGCACCGCATAGGTCAGAACTTTACTCCGCCGAGTATGCATCATGATCGATGAGGCTCCATTCCGCCGGCACTACTTCGCGGGTTAAACGCGGGTTCCCCCGCTGAGAGTAATTTCCATTGCCAATTTGAGCCCGAATTCTCTTCGTAGAACTCTGTTTTCCGAGGCATGGAAGTACAGGGAGAATTCTTGGCCACGTTCAGGAGAGTGAGCGAGTTGAGGAGGTGAGCGGCGATGGAAATCGGAATACGGAAATGTCGCGCGTCCGGCATTTCTGGATTCTTTCGCCGCAAAGCTGTTGATTCTCCCCGAGGGCGCGCCGATCAATCCGGCGAAAGCCAGAATATCCCGAATCGCGTCTATTGCAAAGCCTTCTTTCGCTTCTTTCGCTCTCTTCCGTAAACGATGTAGCCTTTTCTCGCCAGGCGCTATGGCATCTAAGACGACCGTGGGATGCGGTCATACCGCACGTACGGATCTGTGCGGGGCACGGTCAGTAATAGCCGTCCCTACGCGACCGGTTTTTTGCAATTTCTTCCTGACATTTCTCCCGAACAGGCTAGCTTAGTTCTTCGAAGGGCCGCAGCTTCCCCCATAGCATGTTCCCAGGTATAGCGGTTCCCCGCGGACTAAGCGAGGACCTCGCGGGTTGCTGTATGTCTTGCGATTTCCGAAAATTCTGAAGACCAATTCGCGCACGCCCGCAAACGCATTGGCAACTCTGCTGGCGCTGCCGGAGGTTATATGCCGTCATGGACATCGAATCTTCGCACCGCTATCGGCGGAGGCTCTTCCAAGTCGTCTCCCAATCCCACGCAAATCCGCAATAAGTTCTACAACAACATGCGCGAGTTTACGGCGTGGTCGCCCTGGGGCGAAAAGCCCGATCACACCAATAAGAACGGTCATTACATCGAGATTTCAGGCCTATTCGTGAAGCAATATGACTACCCGGCGCAAGTGCAGAAGCTGATCAATCACGCTTGGAAGACCGGTTCGAAGCCTAGCGGTCCACGGCCAACGGGGGGCTTCACCCTTGGTCGCACCCGCCCCGACGCGCCGCCCGGCTTTCAGCAACAGCCTGTGCCCTTTCGTCAAGGCGTTAGTCGCCCGTTGGTCAACAACTGGGACCACATGACGCTTTTCGAGCAGGTGGGCGCCTACGCCTTCAGAGGCGACACGCGGCCTCCCGAGCCCATAAAGTCGGCGAACGGCTTTCATCCCCCGTCGTCGCGAACCGACGATTCGTACCTACAAAATATCGCGGAGCACTTTGTGGAGTACATGGACCGAAGGGAAGGCCTGCACCTGGACGCGACAGGCAAGGTGCAAATGCAACATGAGGTCGAAGCCTACCTTCGCAATCAGGTGACTCCGGCCGACCGTAAACTGCTGGTTGAGTATCACTTCTGGCGCGAGATCCTTTCGCACGAGCAACTCCACTTGAGAGGGATGACCGACGAATCATTCCTGAAAGGCTATATCTCGACCACGCGCGACGTTGACACCGCCAGGTTAGGCGCACTCGGCATGCTGGGCGGAAAGGGAACGCAAACAACCAACGATGGATGGATTTACGTCTTGCGCATCGACTCGGGCTTTCTGCTCAAGACTGGCGTCGGCGGCATCAGCAAGCAAGAGGCGGAAATCGCTCACATGGGGGCAGTGCTATGGGACAAGGTTTATGGGTTCGTCCACATCGGAGTCGGAGCGGAAAAGGTCGTCTATATCAGAAATATGTTTGACCAGCAAGACTTTAAGGCGTTCAAACTGGTGCTGGCATCGCTTTCGGCAATGGTGTAGACGTTTCACCAGCAACACAAGCGTAAGCATGGTAGCGCAGCGCCGCCTCACCCCGACGCACACGGAGCGTTATCACGCGCAAAGTCGGCCCGGTGGAGGTTCCTTTGATTCTCCTTGAACCAACTCGGAGCGCGCAAGTGCGCGCTATCGGGGCAATTCGCGCGGGGAGGGGAAATGCTGTCAGGAACGTCGCCCCACTTTTCTGTCTGTGCCATCTTGAACACGTACAGCTCGGGCGAACGGAGTAAGGATGGTGGGAGGGCGGGCATTCTGCCCGCTCTGGCGGGAAGCGGCGCGGACAAGATGCCTACGCCACAGCGGGCGGGACGCTACTTCCAAGGGACCAGGTTTAACTCTTATGTCGCGAGCCCTACTGCTTACCGATCTCCGCCTTCGCCGTCCCCAGGCCGACACGCTCCAAGGCTCTCTCCGCAGCGGCCTTTCCGGTCCGGATGCAGTCCGAGATGCCGATGCCGGAGTAAGCGTTCCCGGCAAGGTACAGTCCGGCGAGATCCTTAAGCCGTTCCTCGATCGCGCTAAGGCGTCCACCATGGCCGACCTCGTATTGGGCCATCGACGACGGCCACCGATGTACTCGGGAGAACAGCGGCTCAGTCGTGAAGTTCAGGACCTCCCGCAACTCGCGGCGGACCACGGCCACAACCTCGTCATCTCTCAATCCCAGGACCTCGGGATCACGCGACCCGCCCAGGAAGCATCGCAGCATGGCCTTACCGTCAGGAGCGCGATGGTCGAACTTCGCGTGGACAAACGTGCATGCCAACATTCGCCGCCGCTCTTTGCGGGGAATCAGGAAGCCAAATCCTACGGGGAGGGCGGCCCGGGAAGGCGCGTCAAACCCCAGCGAAACCGTCATCGACGAACTGTAAGGAATGCCCTCGAGCAACTCACTCAGCCGGTGGTCGAGGGATGAAAGAAGCCCTGCGGCGACGTGCGCGGGCACAGCGAGAACCACGGCGTCAGCATCATAGACTTTTCCCCCGGCGCAGGTGATCTGGTATCGTCGCGAGCAGGAGTCCGATGCACTTCCCGGTCCGCCCGGTGCGAACTCGAGAGCCAGCACGGGGCGGTGTACCAAAACCCGATATCTGTCGAGGTGGGCGGCAAGCTTCTGCGTCATTTGGAGGAGCCCGCCCTTGAGGGTCATGAAGAGCGGCAGCTTTCGCGCGTGGGAATTTCCCGAATGTGCGGAACTAGCGCCATGACCGCCGCCTGCCGTTAGAGCGAACTGGCGTTGCCGCATCGCCTTGAGCGTGGCGCGCGTCAAACTGCCATGCTGCCGTTCCATCTCCCAAAAGCGCGGCAACACGGACCGTACGCTAAGCGACGCGGAATCGCCGCCGTAGACACCCGCCAGCAGGGGGTCGGCGATATTCTCAACCATCGCATCCCCGTAATGCCTTCTCACGAAGCTGGCAACCGATTCATCGCCGTTGTCGCTCGACGGCGGCAAGGTACACAATTCGCGCGCGACCGCAAGTTTTGTGCCGAGGGGAAGCAGCTTGGTGGTGACCATCGGCCAAAGGCGTGTCGGCACCAGGAACATCAGGCCATCGGGAAGCGGCAACAGACGGCCTTTGTGAAGAATGTACGTACGACGACCATGGTCGTTGGACCCGATGAGGTCGTCACCCAGCCCCAACTCGCGCGCCATCGCCGCGGCTTGCGGCTTCTCCGCGAGGAAGCTGTCGGGACCAGCTTCCACCACAAAGCCATCCACGGTCTCCGTCCGGATCACTCCGCCCAAACCAGGGCTTGCCTCAATGAGCATCTCCTCGATTGGCGCGCCGGATTCACGCGCCCGCGCCAGGGTGTAAGCGGCGGCAAGGCCGGAGACGCCTCCGCCAATGACCACGATCCGGCGCGCTTTAGGGCTGTCCGTCAAGTTGCTTCTCCTGTGGGCTTCAGACACCTGGTTCAGATGCCGTCGACACCTGATACTTGGCGCCTGACACCCGCTCAGTCCGCGCGGTTACCAAGCTGGCGAGGGCCGCGGCAAACGGGGGACTGTCGTTCAGCGACTCTGAGCGCCGCACTCGTACACCGCGCGTCTTGCCATACTCACGGAACAGCACGTCGATGTCGTAAAGGATTTCGACGTGATCGCAAACGAAGCCCACGGGAATCAAGAGTACGTCCTTCGCGCCTGCTTGCGCCAACTCGTCGATTTGCGATTCCACTGTGGGCCCAATCCATTTCTCTGCCGTCATCCCTTGACTTTGAAATGCCACGCGATAACCGGCAAGACCCGCGGCACGAGCGACGAGGGCTGCCGTCTCTCGCACTTGCTGCTGGTAAGGATCGCCATCGGCAATCGTCCGCTCAGGCACGCTGTGAGCCGTAAAGATGATCGGAACCGGGCCGCCGGTCTCTTGCCTCGCAGCGTTGGCGGCTGCCTCAAAGCGCTGGCGAAACGCCTCGATTAGGCCCGGATGATCGTGGTAGCTTTCGACAAACTCCACCGCTAGTCCGGGGCGTACCTGCGCTACGGCATCCATCAAATACTTCCGGTAGAGGCCGGTGCTGGTGCGGGAGTTTTGCGGCGCCAGGCAGACAGCCACGACACGCTCGACGCCGTCTTCGCTCAAACGGCGCACGGCCTCAGGAATAAACGGCTTCCAGTTCCTCATTCCGACGTACACAGGGTGCGCAATTAACTTCGCCAAGGCTTCTGCCTGAAGGGTGGTGAGCCGCAAAAGGGGCGATCCACCGCCAATCAGGCTGTAGCGATGAGCGATTTCCTTGACGACCGGCTCCGGCAGCGGCCGCCCACCTCGCACGTTTAGCAGGAACTCGGGGATGTCCGCGAGCTGATCAGGCGCGCCATGCGCCAGGAGCAAGACTCCCCATCCGCCCACGGCGGAATGCAGGTTGTTTTTTTCAGTCATGGTGAGGCGCGACCAAAGCAATCACCCTACTGCGATTTAGGGCCAAAGATGCGCGAAAGCCAGTATAATTACCCCTTTTGAATATACCACGTGCTGCCGGGGTTGGGGGCGCTTGCGCTTTGTCTGCGTCCATGACCTACCGCGCTTGGGTACGGCGATTGGGGAGTTTGCGAGGAGCCATAATGAATAAACTGCTCGTTGGATTTGCCTCGAGTTCTGTGGTGGTATGGTGCCTGGGATTGATAATTCCCCATACGATGCGCGCGGCAAGCCCCAAGAACGCGACCGACCTCAATCGACTCGTCGATAATTATTTCGATTTCTACTTTCAATTTCACCCCAAGGAAGCCACCGCCGCGGGGTTTCATCAGTACGATTCCAAGCCGGAAAACTACTCCCGTGCCTCTCGCGAGGGGGAGATTTCCAATCTGCGGACTTTCGGGGCGGAGTTTGAGCACCTTGACCCGTCGAGACTGCCCGCGGAAAGCGCTGGCGACCTGGACTTCTTGCAAAACACCATCAAGGCCCGGTTGTTGGAGCTCCAGTCTGTGCAGATGTGGCGGAAGGACCCCGGGGTCTATGTCGGCGACACCACGGATGGCATTTTCGTACTCATCAAACGCAGCTTCGCCCCGCCGGAAGAGCGGCTGCGGTCCGTCATCGCTCGCGAGCGTCAGATCCCGGTTGCTCTTTCGGCGGCCCGCGAGAACCTCTCGAACCCGCCGAAAATCTACACAGAAATTGCACTCGAGCAAATGCCCGGGATCATTGAGTTTTATCAAAATGACGTCCCCGGCGCCTTCCCTGGCATAACGGACACAACTCTCTGGGCAGAATTCCAGCGCACCAACGCGGAAGTGGTGAAAGCCCTCCAGGATTTCCAAGGTTTCCTCCAAAACGATTTGCTTCCCATATCGCGGGGTGACTTTCGCATCGGCGAAGATAATTTCCGCAAGAAACTTCACGATGAGGAAATGGTTGATATTCCCCTCGATCAGCTTCTCGAGATCGGGCTCGCCGACTTACGCCGCAACCAGCAGCGATTGAAGGAGACGGCGGCGTTGATCAACCCGACCGCCGACCCGCGTCAAGTGCTTGCGACGCTCGAAAAAGATCACCCGGCGCCTGACCAACTCCTGCCGGCCTTCCGCAATCTTCTGGGAAGCTTGCGCGAATTCATTGAAGCCAAGAAGATCATCACGGTCCCTTCCCCGATCCTGCCTTTGGTGGAAGAAACGCCCCCCTTTATGCGCGCCACCACCACCGCTTCCATGGATACGCCCGGCGCTTACGAGTCCA
Source organism: uncultured Acidobacteriota bacterium (assembly GCA_964501985.1). GTDB lineage: Bacteria > Acidobacteriota > Terriglobia > UBA7540 > UBA7540 > Bog-366. The sequence goes on from CAZCVY010000009.1 coordinate 24,605, forward strand.
AGGCCACGGAGGCCATGTTCAACGTGACCACTCCGGAATCCGGCTGGGCACCCCAGGAAGTGGAAGATTGGATGCAGGGCTTCAACCGCGGCACGATCCTGAGCACGTCGATTCATGAGGCCTATCCGGGCCACTACGTTCAATTTCTATGGGCCAAGCGCTTAACCTCGAAGGTCAGGAAGCTGCTCTTTTGCAACAGCAACGCGGAGGGCTGGGCGCATTACACCGAGCAGATGATGCTGGATGAGGGCTATGGGGGCGGGGATCCCAAGTTGCGCATGGGGCAATTGCAGGATGCACTTTTGCGCGATTCCCGATTCATTGTGGGAATTCGAATGCACACGGGAAACATGACGATGGAGCAGGCCAAGGAGTTCTTCGTCAACGAAGGCTATCAGGTTCCCGCCGTGGCGGAGGTCGAGGCCAAGCGCGGAACCTCCGATCCCACGTATCTGGTCTACACGCTGGGCAAGCTCCAAATTATGAAGCTGCGGGAAGACTACAAGAAAAAATTAGGCGACCGGTTCACATTGCGGGAGTTCCATGACCGATTCATGGAGCAGGGAGGAGTGCCGCTGGTCATCATCCGCAAAGCGATGCTCGGTGATAACAGTCCCACGCTTTAATGTTCGCCGCACTTCTGGTAGAGTCACGGGTCGCGCGTGGACGCGCCGCTACTTTCGGCGAAGCACGGTTCGCGGCTGGCCGGGGGAAGACGAAGGGCCGGAAGGAAAACTTTATGAAATTTCGCCAATTGGGACGCACAGGTTGGATGGTCAGCGAGCTTGGGTATGGGATGTGGGGCATGGGGGAATGGACCGGCTCCGACGACGCGGAGTCGAGCAAATCTCTCCAGCGTGCCCTCGACCTGGGTTGCAATTTCTTCGACACTGCATGGGCTTACGGAAGCGGCCACAGTGAGAAGTTACTGGGTCGGCTGGTGCGGGACAACCCGGGGCGAAAAATCTGCACGGCTACGAAGATTCCTCCGAAGAATCTCGCGTGGCCCAGCCGGCGGGAGTTCACCCTCGAGGACTGCTTTCCTCCCGAGCACATTGAACAATATGTTCATTCCAGCCTGGAGAATCTGGGACTGAAGAATCTCGGCCTGATTCAATTCCACACCTGGGAGGACTCCTGGCTCGATGACGATCGCTGGGTGAAGAAGATCGCCGATCTGCGCCGCCAGGGACTGATCGAGGCCGTGGGCATCAGCATCAACCGCTGGGAGCCCTGGAATGGCGTGCGAACGGTCCGCTCCGGGCTGATTGACGCCGTGCAAGTCATCTATAACATTTTCGACCAAAATCCCGAGGACGAACTCTTTCCCGCATGCGAAGCCATGAATGTGGGCGTCATCGCGCGCTGCCCATTTGACGAAGGCACTCTCACCGGAAGCCTCACCCTCCAGTCCACTTGGCCGCCGGGCGATTGGCGCAACACCTACTTCGTCCCGGAAAACCTCAAATCCAGCGTGGAACATGCAGAGGCCTTGCGCCCGCTTATACCTCCGGGCATAGACATGGCCCAGATGGCCGTGCAGTTCATTCTGAATGATCCCAGGGTAAGCACCATCATCCCCGGGATGCGCAAAGTGGCCAACGTGGAAAGGAACATCCGCGCCGCCAGCAAGGGTCCGTTACCGATCGATCTGCATGCCGAGTTGCGCAAGCATCGTTGGGATCGAACGCCCACCGAGTGGTCACAGTAGGAGTTAACCGGGGAGACTCCATCATGAAGTACCGCCGTTTTGGGCGCACGGGCTGGATGGTGAGCGAGATTGGGTACGGGATGTGGGGAATGGCGAGTTGGACGGGGTCCAGCGACGCCGAATCCGCGCAATCCTTGCAGCACGCTGTCGATTTGGGTTGCAATTTCTTCGATACCGCCTGGCACTATGGCAGCGGTCACAGTGAACGGCTGCTCGGCGAGTTAGTGCGGCAGAACCCTGGGAAGAAACTTTACGTGGCGACCAAAATTCCCCCCAAGAATTTTGTATGGCCGGCCCGCCCTGAGTTCACGCTCGACGACTGCTTCCCGCCCGACCACATCGACCACTATGTGCATTCCAGTCTCGAAAACCTCGGTCTGAACAGCTTCGACCTGATTCAATTCCACACTTGGTCCGATGCCTGGCTGGAAGACGACCGCTGGGCGAAAAAGACCGACGATTTGCGCCGGCAAGGGCTGTTCCACGCAGTCGGCATCAGTCTCAATCGCTGGGAACCCTGGAACGGCGTGCGCGCGGTGGAGTCAGGACTGATCGATTCCGTGCAAGTGATCTATAACGTTTTTGACCAGAATCCGGTGGACAAACTCTTCCCCGCTTGCGCCGCCCGGGATGTAGGCGTCATTGCCCGGTGCCCTTTGGACCAGGGATCGCTGACGGGCACGCTAACGCTGGACAGTAAATGGCCGGAAGGTGATTGGAGAAACTCGCGCTTTCGTGGCGAGACGCTCAGGGAATGTGTTTCGCACGCCGACGCGTTGAAGTCGCTCCTCCCCCCCGGTCAATCGCTGCCGGAAATCGCGCTGCGGTTCATCCTAAGCAGTCCCAGCGTGAGCACCATGATCGTCGGGATGCGTAAGACAAAAAATGTGGAGGAGAATCTGTCGGTAAGCGAGCAAGGTCCCTTGGCAGGGGGCCTCTTCACGGAATTGCTGAAGCATCGCTGGGACCGAAAAGCCACTCCCCAGCCGAACTGATGGAAACGGGCTTCCCCGACGGGCCCAACAATCGGCCGGGGGTTGGAGATTCCGGTGCGGTTCGAGTCAGTAGGCAGTTCTACTGAGGATTTTAGTAGCGCGGGCGTCTCGCCCGCTGGGGCGTGGGCATCCTGCCCGCACGCTGCCGGGAGCGGGACGCTCCCGGGACAGCGGGCAAGATGCCCGCGCTACGAACGTCGTTGTCACCCTATTTTGCAAACCACAGCGGAAGTTGAACGACGGCAATGTACGGAACTTCAAGATACTATCGCCATCCTGAGAAGGAGATTCTTCGCATGAACAAGAAAACAGAAATCACCCGGCGGGAATTTCTGAAAGACACCGCGTTTGCCGGCGCCGGCGCAGCGGTGCTCGGCGGCTTCGCCCCTTCCCGCGTGCTGGGCGCAAACGACCGAATCCGCCTGGGCGTGTTGGGAAGCGGGCACCGCGCCCGCTATGACATGGAGATGTTCATGAAGGTACCTGGCGTCGAGGTCGTGGCTGTCTGCGATGTCTTCGCGCCCGCCCGCGCCAAAGCTTTGGAAATCGCGGGCCCGGGCGCCCAGGCTTATACGAACTACCGTGAAGTTCTCGACCGCAAGGACATCGACGCCGTGCTGATTGGCAGCCCCGACCACTGGCACAAGCAGATGCTTATCGACGCCGTGAATGCCGGCAAAGATGCTTATGTCGAAAAGCCCATCTGCCATTCCATCGAAGAAGGAGTGGAAATGGTGCGCGCCGTGGACGCAACCCAGCGCATCGTGCAAACCGGGACACAGCAGCGAAGCTGGGATCATTGGAAATTGGGCAAGCAGATAATGGACTCTGGCCGCCTCGGCAAGGTCACCATGGTCCACACTTACTGGTATCAGAAATACGGCGCAAAAGACGACCTGGAGAAAGTCGACGCGGCTGACCTGGACTGGAAGAGCTTTTTGGGCGACGCGCCCGACCAGCCGTTTACCGAAGAGAAGTTTTATTGGTGGCGCTGGTATTGGGATTTTGGCGGAGGCATCCTCACCGACCTGCTGACGCACTGGATCGACGCCATACAGTGGTACATGAACCAGCCCGCCCCCAAGACCGCAACAACGGTGGGCGGCCTTTACGCGATGGATTGGCAGTGCCCCGACACCGTCACCGCCATTTATGAATACCCGGGCGATTTCATGGTCACCTTTACGGGCTCGATCAACAGCACCGTGGATGACGGCGGCGTAATGTTCTGCGGCAGCGATGCCACGCTGAAGGTCGATCGCTCCCACGTGGCGCTTTACCCGGAGGGCGTGTCCGCCGTACCTGGCTCGCTCGCGCCGGAGCCGGAGATTTTCATGCGCAGCGAACACGACGGAACTCTTGACAACGTCCTCAACTTCGTGGACTGTATGCATAAGCGGAAAAGTCCCAACGCCAACATTCACGTTGGCTTCGAGGCGGCGCGTACCTCCTGGATTGGCAACGCCGCATTGAAGCGGGGTATGAAAGTAGTCTGGGACGGAGCGAAAGGAAGGGTAGCATGATGAAGACCACACACTTCTCGCGCATGGCGATCAAGAAACTGGGCGGCCTACTGCTTCTGTTCGTCCTCGTCTGTCCGCTGGTGCGCGCCGAGGAGCCGACGCCTTCCAAGGCGATCTACAATACGTTTAGTGACGCGGAAGAGATGGCCGTGGGCCGCAAGGCGGCGGAAGAAACCGACAAGCAAGTGGTGATCCTGAATGCACCGCTGCTCACGGCTTACGTGAACCACCTGGGACAGAAAGTGGCGCAATCCTCCCGGCGTCCGGAGATCCAATATACTTTCAAGATTGTGAACACCGATGATGTTAATGCCTTTTCTTTACCAGGAGGCTATGTCTATGTCTATCGGGGACTCATGGACTTTGTCCAAGACGAAAGTGAGCTGGCCGGCGTGCTGGCGCACGAAGTTGGCCACGTTGTGGCGTACCATTGTATGAACGACCTGGCGCGCCGCACGCTGGTGGACCAGGGAATGCAACAACTCCAGAAGGCGGGCGTGCTCAATGACCAGCAAAACGTCGAGCTGTTGCAACACTACGGCGGGCCGATCCTCCTCTTCGCTGACCGCAAGTTCAGCCGTGAAGAAGAATCCGAGGCTGACATGCTTGGCATGTACAACGCTATTCGCGCTGGATACGACCCGGAAGGGTTGGTGACTGCACTCGCGCGTCTAAGCCAATTTACGGGCAATCCGACATTGGTGGAGGCTCTCTTGATGAACCACCCCCTCCCAGCGGAGCGGGTGAAAGACCTCAAAGCAGAACTCCGGCAGAATCCGCCCCCGAAAGGGCTCGAGAAGGATAGCTTGGCGTTTCGGGCGGCGAAGTTACAACTCAAGACACTGCCACCGGCGCCTCAACCACAGAAGAAGCAGTAATAATGGATTCGCGCGGACCTCACGCGTGGTGAGGTCCGCGGAGAATCCTCGCCGGAAGAGTAATCAGGGCCCAAAGTAAATCGAATACCCCTCCCACAGCAATTCCTACCAGCCTGAACGGAAGTGTCAGAAGCCAAACTAACGGATAGAGCACCAGCGCGAGCAGCGCCAGCGGCCAGCAAAGAACCAGAAGAATGCACCACAGCAGAAATTTAACCATGACCATAGACCCCCAGGGAGAATGCTCCATCATTCTACGCTGGTTGCTACTCAAATACTGGATTTCCGACCTGCTTGACTGGACCCGTCTGCCGTTACAAAAGTAGCGGTCCCTTCCCCCTACGCATGCTACCAGCAAGCTGAAAAACTAATCCATGGGATAGAGGCTGCAACCTCCATCCACCATCAACGTCGCGCCCGTCATGTAATCCGAGGCATGTGAGCAGAGAAAGATGAATGCGTCTGCTACCGACTCAGGAGGCTGCATGAATCCCAGAGGGATGGCTTTTTCCGCGCGGCGCCGGTAATCGGGTTCCGTGTCCCATTGCCGTTTCGCCATGCCGACGCCCACGATGCCAGGGGCGATGGAATTCACGCGGATTCCCTTTGCGGCCAGCTCCCGCGCCATTCCTCGCATCAGCATTTTCACACCGCTCTTGGTAACGCTGTAGGGAGTAATGTCGGGCCACGGGGTATCCTGCACCCATGAGGATGTGAAAATGATCTTGCCCTTGGTCTTTCGCGCGACCATGGCGCGGGCAGCCGCCTGCGCCACCACGAATGCGCTGCGAAGATTGACGCGAAGCACACGGTCCCAATCCTCTTCGGCATAATCGAGAATGGAGCAGGACTTTGTCATGCCCGCGTGGCACAGCGCGATGTCAATACCGCCAAAGGACTGGATGGCTTTATCGACAAGTGCCTGCGCGCCGGCCGCCGTGGTCACGTCGGCATTGATGTAAACACATCGATCGGCTGGGCAGCAAGTGGCCTGCATCCATTCCTGCGCCTCATGTTCCGCCACGATGTCATTCACCACCACCGACCCGGAATGCGCCAGCAACTTGTGGACCACGACTTTCCCGATGGCGCCCATACCCCCGGTAATCAGGATGACCTTGCCTTGGAGACAATCCGCTGCGAATGCCATGGTTGTTCCTCACTTGAGTTATGACTCAGGTCGATCGCGTATCGAGAGGCACAATGCCGCCTCCTTCCGAGCGGGAAGCGCCATCGACACACAGGCAAACTAAAGGCCGCGGCCAAAAGCCATCTCGCCGAAAGACCGAGTCATTCCCCTTGTTCAGTTTGAACTTAACTCACCACAATTATAGCCCAAACGCGCTGCGGCCGAGCGTGTCCCACTCAAGACGCAATTGCTCCTTTACTTTCCCCGCAATCTTTGATATTCCGCTGCTGGTTGAAATGCGGAGAATGGACATCGATGAAGATCACGGACGTCAAAACCCTCGTCGTTAACGCGCAGATGCGCAATTGGGTATTTGTGAAGGTTGAGACCGACGTTCCCGGCCTTTACGGATGGGGCGAGGGTACGCTTGAATGGAAAACTCGCGCGGTCGCCGGATGTGTGGAGGACTTTAAGCCGCTGGTATTGGGCAAAGACCCGACCCGCATCGAGTTCTTGTGGCAGATGATGTATCGCCACTCCTTCTGGCGGCTGGGAGTGATCGGAACCACAGCAATCTCTGCCATCGAACAAGCGTGCTGGGACATTACGGGAAAATCGCTGGGGGTTCCCGTCTACAAGCTGCTCGGCGGCCGCGTTCGCGATAAGGTAAGAATGTACACCCATCTCGGCATGGGCCAGATGAAAGCGGTGTATGAAACCTCCTCCGTGGAACCCCTGATTGAGCGGGCGCACGAAGTTCTGGCCAAGGGCTATTCCGCGTTGAAGGTGGTAATTGTGCCGCTCTCAGAGCCCTTGATGGGACTGCCGGCGGTGCACCATTTCGCCAACCTGATGGGCAAGCTGCGCGAGGCCGTGGGCGATTCGGTGGACATCATGATCGATTTCCATGGCCGCACGACCACGGGGCAAGCCATCGAATACATCCGCGCCGTGGAGCAGTTTCATCCCTTTTTCTGCGAAGAGCCCGTTCCGCCGGAGCAACCTGACGCTCTGCTGGAAGTCCGGCGCAGCGTACACACCCCCATTGCCACGGGCGAGCGCTTGGCTACACGCTGGGAGTTCCGTCGCGTGTGTGAATTGCAGGCCTGCCACGTTTTGCAGCCGGACCTCTGCCATTGCGGCGGCCTGCTCGAAGCCCGCCGCATCGCCGCAATGGGAGAAACCTATTTGATGGGGATTGCACCGCACAACCCCAACGGCCCGGTCGCCAACGTCGTCGCGCTGCACTTCGATCTTGCCACACCGAATTTTCTGATCCAGGAGGACATGGTGGGCGACGTTCCGTGGCGCTTCGATGTGGTCCAGACACGATTGAAGGCTGAAAACGGTTACTGGCTGCCAATCGATGAACCCGGATTGGGCGTCGAGATTAACGAAGCGGAGGCGCGCAAGCACCCCTTCGAGCAAGAAATTCTCGAGCAAATGGTTTTTCACCCGGATGGTTCCGTCGCCGAATGGTGAGCGAGCTTATCGGTTGATCGGGAGAGCCGACGATCGGGTGAACAGAAATGCGACCCGGCTGTACCATCATGAGCCATTTCCGTTCCTTGCTCGTCACTCGTCACTTGTCACTCATCACTGGTCTTAAATCATGAACAATCATTTCTGGTTTGGCATGACCGTTATTCTTGTCAGCGGCGCGATGAACGCCTCATTTGCGCTGCCGATGAAATACTCGCGAAGTTGGAAGTGGGAGAACCTCTGGCTGGTGTTTTCCGTGGTCGGAATCTTTCTCGTTCCGTGGACACTAGCCCTTGCGCTGGTTCCGGAGCTTATGCAGGTTTACGCCGGCGTAACGCCGCGCGCGCTACTCGTGCCTGCCCTGTTCGGCCTGCTCTGGGGTGCCGCGCAGGTGACCTTCGGGCTCAGCCTGCGGATGGTCGGGCTCGCCTTGACCTACGCCGTGGTGTCGGGCCTCGCCTGTCTTTCGGGATCGCTCGTCCCGATGCTGGCCTTTCATCCCGAGGAGCTCCTCCGCCCGCGAGGCCTGCTGCTGCTTCTCAGCATTCCGATTCTCATCGTGGGCCTGTTTTTCTATGCCATCGCGGGACGGAGACGGGAAAAGGAGCAGGCGGACCCCAATGCTGGGCCTTCAACTCCGAAAGGTAGTTTCGCCACAGGGCTGGCGTTGTGCATTTTCACGGGAATCTTCGGATCGAGCTACAACCTCGGACTCGCGTTTGCCGGCGATATCCTGCACGCGAGCAGGGCGCACGGCGCCGGCCCATTGACTTCAACTTACGCGGTGTGGAGTCTCGTCCTCGGCGCGGGCTTCATTCCCAACCTGGTTTACTGCATCTATCTTCTGGCGAAAAATCGAACGGCGAATCTCTTTACCCGCAGCGGCTGGCCGTGGGAAGCCGTTCTGGGTATCGCCATGGGACTCACGTGGGTCACTGCCGTTCTGGTTTACGGAATCGGAGCCACGCTTGTGGGCGCCGATGGAACCTCGGTAGGTTACATGCTCTTCCTCGCCGCGAGCATCCTCTTCGCCAATGCCTTCGGACTGATGGCAGGAGAGTGGAAAAGCTCAAGCCCCCGAACCAGGACATTTTTGTTCGCTGCCGTAGCCTTCATCCTGATTGCGGTCGTCGTGGTTAACCTTGGCGGTCTCTTCTCATAATCGCCAGCAGCGGCGGGACTAGCGCAACGTTCGCGGGTCGCCGAGGTTGACGGTGGGCTTTGTGAGCGGTAGGATTGCGCTGCTTATTTATGCCCGCAGGTTTTGGGGCTGACCCCTCGACAACCTACAATCGTGAAGGAGCACACAATGATCAGCGTAAAACTCGACCGCCGCGAATTTCTGCTGTCGGCTTCAATCCTGTCGGCCGCCCCCTGGCTGCCGGGCAAGGGGATGAAAATTTCAGCAAGGTCCAGATTAAAGTTACGCCGATCTCCGGCAGCGTTTAGATGCTGCAAGGCGAGGGCGGCAACATCGCTGCGTCCGTGGGCGATGACGGCATCGCCATCGTGGACGACCAGTTCGCTCCTTTAGCGGAGAAGATTCGCGCCGCTTTGAAGGACATCACGGGCAAAGACAAGCCGGTACGATTCGTTATCAACACGCACTATCACGGAGACCATACCGGCGGAAACCTGAACTTCAGCGCGACGTCCACGATCATCGCCCAGGATAATGTGCGCGAGCGCCTGGCGGCGGGCGGCCCCGGCGGTAACGGCGGTTCAATTCACATGGATAACAAACCTGTGGAGAAAGCCGCACTGCCCATCATCACCTTCGAGCACGATTTTACTGTTCACTTGAACGGCGAGGACATCCGCGCCCTTCACTTCCCGGCCGGCCACACGGATGGAGATTCCATCATCTTTTACCCGCAAGCCAACGTGGTTCACATGGGGGATGATTTTGTCCGTTACGGCTTTCCGTTCATCGACATCGACAGCGGCGGGAGCGTCCAAGGCATCATCGCCGCTTGCGAGAAGGTCATCCCCGAGCTTCCTCAGGACGTGAAGGTGATTCCCGGACACGGCGATCTGGCGAACCTCGACGACGTGCGTGCTTACATCGGAATGCTTCACGAAACTACCGATGCCGTTCAGAAGGCCCTTGCCCAAGGGAAAACGCTTGAGGAGATGAAGCAGCAGAAAATCCTAGCTCCTTGGCACAAGTTCGCAGGTGATTTTATAACCGAAGATGTCCATCTGGAAACGCTGTGCAACTCACTTACTGGTAAGAAAAACGGAAAGTTTTTGAAACACAATTGAACGGCTGTCGCGTGCACCTGTTCGGAGATTCACGCCGCGTCTCATATCGTCAGGGGAGAGCTCCCACTTCGGGATGGAAAAGCCCCGGACCTACAGAACGGGACCGCGCTACGAACCTATTTGAGCTTTCGCTGTAGTTCCGCGACCAGCCTTTCGGCGCTGGCGAGTTGGCGAGCTACCTGCGAGGGGGCGGTTCCTCCAGTCACATTGCGTCGGGCCACGGAGCGTTCCATTGAAGTGGCCGCTTCGCGAAGCTTGGAATCCCAGCCCGGCACGAACTGCGCGGCTTCTTCCTCTGCTAAATCTTCGAACGTCTTGCCCTCCGCAACGCAATGCCGAACCAGCTTTCCTGCCTGCTCATGCGCATCGGCAAAAGGAATTCCGCGCCGGACCAGTTCATCGGCCAGGTCGGTGGCGGTCAGAAAGCCGAGCCGGGTCATGGCCTTCATGCGCTCTGGATGAATACGCATGGTGGCGGCGACGCGGCCCGCGATGATGAGGGCTTCAAGCGTCGTATCGACGCCCGAAAACACCGCGGCCTTGTCCTCTTGCAGGTCGCGATTGTAGGCGAGCGGAAGGCCCTTCATGACCGCAAGCATTCCGGTAAGCTTACCGATCAGGGTTCCCGTGCGGCCGCGGATGAGTTCGAGCGAATCGGGATTCTTCTTCTGAGGCATCAGGCTGCTGCCGGTTGAATAGGTGTCCGCCAACTCCAAGTAGCCAAATGCCGGCGAGGAATAGATGATGCGGTCCTCCGCCCAGCGGCTCAGGTGGACCATGCATAGCGAGCAGGCGAAAAGCAGTTCCGCCACGCTATCGCGGTCACAGGTCACATCGACGCTATTGCGGGCGACGCGCGCGAACCCCAAATCCTTCGCCAAGCGTTCGCGGTTGACTGCGAACGTAGTTCCCGCTAGCGCTCCCGCGCCCATCGGAAGCTCGTCAGCGTGGGCTCGGCATTCGCGAAACCGGGTCACGTCGCGATAGAACATTTCGAAATAGGCAAGCAGGTAATGCGAAAATAGAATAGGCTGCGCGGGTTGCAGGTGGGTGTATCCGGGCAGAATCAGTCGGATATTCCGGCGCGCCTGCATCACCACCGCGCCGAGCATTTCCACAAGCGCGCGCTCGAGTTGCAACGTCGCGTCCTTCACGTACAGCCGCATCTCGGTCGCCACCAGGTCGTTGCGACTGCGGCCAGTGCGCAGCTTGCGAGCCACATCGCCCACCTGCCGCTCGAGTTCAGCCTCGACCCAGGTGTGGACGTCCTCCGCCGCCTGCCCCGCGGCCCAGCGGGGGTTGCGCTGGACCTTGCGGCGCAAGGCTTCAAGGCCAGTGCTGAGGCGGCTGACCTCGCGAGGTTTCAGCGCGCGCGCCTGCCCCAGTGCTTTCACGTACGCCAGGTTGACACGCAGGTCGTACAGGATGAACCGTTGATCGAGGGAAAAGGATTCGGAAAAGTTCTCGAACTGCGGGTCGCGCCGGCCGCTGAAGCGTCCGCCCCAGAGCTTCATCCCTTCTTCCTCCGGGCGGGCTTCGCCTCTCGCTTCTTGCGCAGTCCAGCTTCAATCCGCAGCGGCAGGCCCAGGATGTTGATGAAGCCCGCGGCGTCCTTCTGATCGTAGTCCGCGCCCATCGCGAAGCTGCCGATGCTGGTATCGTAAAGGGAATAGGGCGACTCGCGATCCAGAACTCTGACATTGCCGCGGTAAAGTCCCAGAGTCACTTTTCCCGTCACGTGCCGCTGCGTTGTCTCCACAAAGCTGTCGAACGCTTCACGCAGCGGGGTGAACCATTGGCCGTAATAAACCAGCTCGGAATATCGCAATGCGACATGTTGTTTGTAGTGGAGCGTTCCTCGATCGAGGCACAACGCGTCCAGTTCACGGTGGGCGGCGTAGATCAGCGTGCCCCCGGGGGTTTCATACGCCCCATGCGATTTCATTCCCACCAGGCGGTTTTCCACCAGGTCGGTGCGGCCTACGCCATAGCGCCCGCCGATTTCATTCAGCGTTTCCACCAGCTTGACGGCGCCCATCCGCCGGCCATTCACCGCCACCGGCGCTCCCGCCTCGAAGGCGATGGCCACCTTTCCCTCTTCGTCCGGAGCGTTTTGGGGGCTGGAGGTCAGCTTCCAAGCGTCCTCCGGCGGCTCGCCCAGCTTGGTTTCGAGCGGTCCACCCTCGTGGCTCAAGTGCCACAGATTCTGGTCGCGGCTGTAAAGATCCTTTTTGGTGACGGGCACGGGGATGCCGTGAGCCTCGGCGTATTGCAAAGCGTCTTCGCGCGATTTGATGGACCACTCTCGCCATGGCGCGATGACTCGCAGATGCGGCGCCAGCGCTTGGTAAGCAAGCTCGAAACGTACCTGGTCGTTCCCCTTCCCGGTGCAGCCATGCGCCAGAGCGTCGGCGCCCTGTTCGAGCGCCACTTTCACCTGCGCCTTGGCCAGCACGGGCCGCGCCAGGGAAGTTCCGAGCAGATACTTGCCTTCGTAGACCGCGCCGGTCTTGACGGCTTTCCAGAGGTGGCCGGTCACAAACTCCTCGCGAAGGTCCTCGACAAAGACTTTGGATGCGCCGCTGGCCAGGGCCTTCTTGCGGACGGCCGCGTAATCGTCACCTTGGCCGACATTGCCGACCATGGCGATGACCTCGCACCCGTAGTTTTCTCGCAGCCACGGAATGATGATGGAGGTGTCAAGCCCTCCCGAGTAGGCAAGAACTACGCGTTTAACTTGGGCTAGAGGATTAGTAGACATGGATTTGAATCCCGATTTCCTTTTCTAGAGAAGCTATCAGCCTTTAGCTACCAGCTTTCAGCTCGTAGCGCGGACCTGTTCTGGAGGTCCGCGGCTTGTTACCAATGTGAAAGAGTAGCCGCGGACCTCCAGAACAGGTCCGCGCTACGCCTCACGTCGCCGCCAGGGCGCGGATCTTCTTACGAATCAATTCTGCCTGGCGTGAACTGGAAGCGGCGATAAAGATGGTGTCGTCACCTGCCAGGGTCCCGACCACTTCCTCCCAAGGGTTCGCGTCCAGCGCGGCGGCCACCGAGTGCGCGTTGCCCGGCCGGGTCTTTACCACCACGAGGTTCGAGGCTTGGCGCACCTCGGTCAAGAACTCTTTCAGCACCACGCCCAGGGCCGGTTGGCGTGGCGCGACCGGCTCCGCCGCTCCCGGCAGGCGATAACCGGCGCGGGTCTTGACCAGGCCCAGCTCTTCGACATCACGCGAGACGGTGGCCTGGGTCACATGGATGCCCCGGCGCGCCAGCTTGCGGCGAAGGTCATCTTGAGTCGCGATCTCCTCGGTCCGCAGAACGTCTACGATTTGCGCCCGCCGATAAGCGTTTTCCATGCAAGTTTATGCAAACAACTTATAAATATACCACACGTTGCCGCGCCCCGCGCAGCGAGATTAAAACCGGGCCGAATCGTATCAGGCGGAACTCCCATCCCCTGCGCTGTCTGCTCTGCCGAAATCCCCGACTACGTTAACGACCCGGTCCCCGCTGCTCATGAGATTTCGCGCAGGGAGGTGGCCCAAGCGCACGCGGATTGCATGTTGGCGCGTACGTTTTCCAGCCGGGCCTTTTGCGCCAGGAGCGAGAAGTTCAGCGTCTCCATAACGCTCCGCAGGGTCCTCAGGTTCTCGCGGTATTTCAGCAAATCGTACGCGGCCTCCGGGTTTTGGGCCGATTCCTTGACCGCGGAAACGAGATGTTCAGAAACCTGTTTTAGCCTTGCGTCAACCTTTTCCAGCCGGCGACTTGCTCCTGCCGACTCCACGACTTGTGCACCGCTTTCTGTGACCTGATCGATAAACTGTTGGAACTCGCGATTAGCAGCTCGAATGATTTCCACAAAATCGTTATCCATGGGTGTCCCTTAATCCTCGAGGATTAAATCGGCATGGGCCCCCCTGGCCTTTAATCCGGCTTAGTTCTTCCCCGCCAGTGGTTTGGCGATATCGTCGAGCAGATCGGGTTTTCCCTCCACGCGCACGAGATGGGGAAACCGTTCGCCCCCGTGATAGCTGACAGAACAGGTCTTGTAATAATCGTCGCTCAGAACGAGGAAGCGAATCGGCTCATCATTCTTCGTGCCGGCTTTCATGGCATCATGGAGCAGATCCGATGTGTAGGCGCGATCGTTCACGGCTACTACCCGCATTCCCGGCATGATCCCGGCCAGATATGCCGGGCCACCGACCAGCGACTCCTGAACCGTCCCGTCGCTCCCGAGGCGTAAGCCCAACGAGTAGATGGCATTCAATCCACCCCCGAATCGCCCTCCGCCCCCTCGGCCCTCGGGCGGTTTGTCCGTGTAATCCACTTTCCATCCACCCCCTTCTATTCCGCCGACAGGAGCTTCCGGCGAGTTTGAGGTGAGTCGCTCATGGAAGAAACTCGCCCAGTCGTAAGGCGCAACCGCCTGCAAGGCGTGAACAAGCTCATCGAAGGTGTAAGGCTTTAGTTCCGGACCCTGGTTCGGGCCGCCATAAAAAGCGCGTGCGAAATCCTCCAGAGTTTTCTGGCCATGCGTCTGGTCGTGAATGACGGTATCGACTTCCAGCCAGATCAAATCGCCCTCGGGATAGTAATCAGCCCCTCGCAGCCAATTCCCCCAGCCCCGGCCGCCAAAAGATTCTCCGGGGATGCCGTCGGCCGTGTCCTGGAGAGGCCGCCAAGTGCGGCCGGGGCGCCCGGGTCCCATGTCCGCGGCGGTCGTCGCCAAGTCCTCACGATATTGCTCGGGATTCCACAAACCGCTGCGGGCGGCGAGTAATGGACCCCAGTAAGACGTCAGTCCCTCGTAAACCCAGAGCAGATCGTCTTTCATCGCCGCCTCATAATCCGGAGTGCACAAGCCAGCGGGGCGGCGGAATTTCCCGTTCCAGGAGTGGACGAATTCGTGCCCCAGTAGGCCCGCGACCCCGCGCCTTCCCTCGGGCGTCAGCAAGCCCCGCTCTCCCACGCGGCTGTCGTCGGACTCATGATGTTCGAGGCCGAAATGCGCCACGTGATCGCTTAGAGTGAGCAGGAAGTGATAGTCGCGATAATGGCGCGCCCCGAAAAGCTTGCCAGTTTCCGCCACCATATCGGTCATTCCTTTTTGCATCTCGGGAGTCATCTCGAGGGCCGCGGCGCTGTCAGCCACCAGATCAATTTCGTGATGGATCGGCTCACCTGGAGGCGTTATATCCACGGCGCGGTAGTACTCACCGGCGATGACGGGAGAATCCACCAAGCTGGTGAGTGAAACGGGCTTGAAGGTCACCTCATCGCGGGCCGCGTTCTCCACGGGCAGAGGAGTCCCGTACTTCCAGCCGGACGGGAGGCGCAGCTTGGCATTGAAGGCAATCTTCTCTGCCGGAATCCCCGCGGGGTAAAATACGTTTTGGTTCCAACTGATGACCACCAACTTGTCGGTGGCCGATCCGCCCGCGCTGAAGGCCCCGCTGCTGGGCTCGAGGTAGTCAAAATCGACGTCCAGGCTTGCCACGCCGGAGGGCACCTCCACATGAAATGTGAATACGTCGAGCAGGTCGCGCCTCCAGGGGATAGTCTTCCCATTGGCCGAGAATTTCAGCCCCGCCACATTGCCTACGGGACCTGAGGGGGTATGTTCGCCGGGTATCCATTTGGGATAATAGAGCGTGAGGGGCCCCGGCTTTACCGGAACGACCATGTGCGTAGAAACAATCTTTTCCGGCACCTGGGAGGCATCGACGCTCAAATTGATGGTCACGGAGGGTTGGGCGCGCGAGGGGACCACGCCCAATATGACGAGCTCCAGCAAAAGGATGGGCAAACGTACCCGATTAGACTTCATCTGATGAGTATCCTTTGAAAGGAAGTTTGCGACCGAAACATCGATTGCCGTGCCGCAATGAGAAAGGCGGAATAGCGAAATTCCGGTTGCCCCAGCGGGAGATGCTACCGCCAGTCGGTGATGGCGTCAATGACGCACGTGGATGAAGCCCGAACTGAGGCTGCTTTGGGCACCGCCATGCGCGTCGAGCGCCGGTCTGCGCGAGGCACCTCAGCCCTTCAATTTGGCGGCCAGTGTCGGGATCATTGACGGGTCCACATATTCCGTCGCTGCCTGCTGGCGGAGTTCATCGAGGATCTTCTGCGCTGCGTCCCTCTTGCCCGCCTGCACATAAACGTTGGCGAGGGCATAGAGATACTTCGGCTTGCGGCCGGCACTAGCGATGGCCTTTTGCAGCAATCCAATGGCATCCTGAAGGCGGCCTTGCTCGACATACGCCCGGGAGAGGAAGTAGAGCCCGGCGGGGAAGTTCGGGTCGAGGTCCAGGGATTGGCCGATTTGCCGCACGGCCTCTTCACGGCGTTGCATCGAGAGCAGGACCCAGCCTGTCACCACGTGGGCGAACGGCGCGAGAGGATCAAGACGAAGCGCTTCTTCGCCCTCGGTCAAGGCCTCGTTAAACCGTCGCGTTTCGCGGAGATAGAGAGCATACGCAACGTGAGCGTCGGCGTTACTGGGGTTGAGCTCGAGCGCGCGGCGGTACGCACTTTCGATGCCAGGTTGATGCGGGTCGGCGAAGTGCAACGCCTCAGCCAGAACGACATGTGACTCGGGGATGGTCTCATCGAGCGCGATCGCCTTGTCGACGGCTGGTCGTGCGTGCGCCAAGGCCTCGTCGGTGGGCATAAAGTGATAGTCCGCTTCCTGCAAATAAGCTCTGGCCATCCCATCGTAAGCCAGCGCGTATTTCGGGTCGATCGTCGTGGCGCGCCCGAATGACGCGGCGGCATTCTTGAAGCCCGTCTCCGTTCCTTCCGACAGGTGTTGGGATCCCTCGAGATAGGCCTCGTAGGCTTCCGTGTTCACGGTGGTTGCCCGCGCCAAGGCCGCTTCCCGGTCGGGAAGCAGGCGAAGCGTAAGCGACTGCGCGATGTGGCGGGCGATATCGCGTTCAATGGTGAACACGTCGGTGAGCGGGCGCTCGTAGGATTCCGCCCAGAGGTGCGTCTGGTCACTCGTCTGGATGAGCTGCGCGGTGATGTCAATCTGCCCCGCGCCGCGGCGCACACTGCCTTCGAGCACGTACTCCACCCTCAGATCACGGCCGATCGTGCGAACGTCGGACGTGGATTTCTTATATTTCATGACCGACGTCCGCGCGATCACGCCCAAGGCTTGCGGAGCGAGCCGGCCGAGATGAGTGATCATCTCCTCGGTCATCGCATCGCTGGCATAATCCTGCTTGGGGTCACCGCTGAGATTCTGGAATGGCAGAACGGCGAGCATGACCTTGTCCTCGCCCGTCGATAAAGGAGCAGAGGAGTGCCGGCGAAGCAGATACAGTCCCGCACCGATCGCAGCTACCAGGACGAGCGCAGCCATCCCAACCTGCCACGTGCTTGGCGGGTGCGCGCTCGCGGGCAATGGAGGCTCAACCGGCGGCGGCACCTGTTCACCGTTGTGCGAGGAGGTATCCCCATTTGACCTTTCCACCGGCGCGATGAACCGATACCCCCGGCGGGGCAGAGTTTCGATGAAGCGGGGGTTGTCAGCCGAGTCGTCCAGCGCATCGCGAAGGCGGCCGATCGCGGTATTCAGGCTGTGGTCGAATTCGACAAAGGTATCATCCGGCCAGAGCCGGCGTCGCAAATCATCGCGGGAAACAACTTGCGCGGGATGCTCAAGCAATGCCGCGAGGATTTGGAAGGGCTGCTCCTGGAGGCGAACCTTCTGCCCCTTCTTGCGCAGCTCTCCCGCCTGAAGATCGACCTCAAAAAGTCCGAAGCGGAAAACGGGGCGTGGCTGATCCATTGTGGATATTCCGCAAAGCCCCACCATTCTATCATTCTTGATGGCTTGACGAAAAGTCCGAGCCGCGTGACTTGGGTGTATATGTAATTGAATCTTAAGCCGTTGCTAAGTGATACGGATTTGACTTGCCCCGCGTCCAGCGTGCGATACGATGAATAGGTTTTTCGGACATTATGTTCTTGCCGACCGCGGGCGTTCTCGGACTTCTTCGCGGTGCCAGGTCAACCCGGCGGCGGGAAGGATTCACCTGGAGGCACTCGATGGCTCATGTCAATTTTTCCGTCAATGGTAAGCAGTTCAGCGCCGAGCTGGACCCGGCGATGCCCCTGCTTTGGGCGCTGCGTGATGTGCTAAACCTGACCGGCACCAAGTTCGGCTGCGGGATGGGTCTTTGTGGCGCCTGCACGGTGCACTTGGACGGCGAAGCCGTTCGCTCTTGCCAAACCGCCGTCGGCTCGGTGGGCAACAAAAAGGTCACAACCATCGAAGGCCTGTCGCCCGACCGCAGCCATCCGGTTCAGCGCGCCTGGATTGCCGAACAGGTTCCCCAGTGCGGCTATTGCCAGCCGGGGCAGATCATGCAGGCGGCGGCATTGCTCCATCAAAATCCTCATCCCACGATCGAGCAAATCAATCAGGCCATGACCGGCAATATCTGCCGCTGCGCGACGTATCAGCGGATTCGCCGCGCCATCCAACGAGCGGCGGGAGAGAATGCCTAATGGTTCGTCCAGCAGGGATTGGCCGACGTGATTTTCTGATGGGGGGTGCCGGGACAACCGGAGCGCTCGTTCTAGGCTTCTATTTGCCCCTACGCGGCCGTGCTCAAGGCTCGTCGCTCGGTGCACCGCTCAGGGTCTTCAAACCCAACGCCTGGCTCAGGATTACCGCTGACAATCAAATCACGGTTCTTGTCGAGAAGCCGGAGCTTGGGCAAGGTTCGCGCACGTACACGCCCATGATGATTGCCGAGGAATTGGAGGCTGACTGGTCCACCATCCGCGTTGAGCAGGCGCCGACGATTCCCGCGGTTTACAAGGGCCTACGCACGGGCGGCAGCGGCGGCGTGGTGAATACCTTCAATGCGATGCGGAGGGCCGGAGCGCAAGCGCGTGAAATGTTTCTCGCGGCTGCGGCCCAGCAATGGAACGCGAAGAAGAGGGATTGCCGGGCGCAGAACGGGGCCATCTTGCACGGCCCCACGAACCGCCGCCTCAGTTACGGTGAACTGGTAGACGCCGCCAGCAAACTTCCGCCAATTGATCCTGACGATCTCGCTTTGAAACAGCCGAGGGATTTCCGGTTTATCGGCAATTCCATTCCCCGCACCGACGCGCCCGGTAAGGTGGACGGCACCGCGAGCTTCGGCATCGACGTCCGAGTTCCCGGCATGCTCTTCGGGGTGATTGCGCGCTGTCCTTACTTCGGTGGCGCGCTCGAGAGCTTTGACTCGACTGCCGCCAAAGCGGTTCGGGGAGTTCATGCCGTTTTCGCGGTTCCGCCTCTCCCACGTCACATCAACACGGCCGGAGGCGTGGCGGTGGTGGCGGATTCCACCTGGGCAGCCACGGAGGGACGCAAGGCGCTGGCCCTCAAGTGGGATAAGAGGCGTCACGCGGGAGAGAGCACGGACAGCCTGCGTAAGCTCATCGTGGAGCGCGCGGCCGGCCAACCCACATTTATTGCCATCGATCACGGCGACGCTACCGAGGCGCTTGCGGGCTCCGCAAAGAAAATGGAAGCCTGCTACGAATCGCCGTTTCAAGCGCATGCGACGATGGAACCCATGAACACCACCGTTCATGTGCGGAATAACGAGATCGAGGTTTGGTCGCCGACGCAGTTTGCCGACGAGGTCCAAGCGGAGATCGCCGCGCTTTCCGGCCTGCCTCCCGACAAAGTGACCGTCCACATGACGCTCTCAGGCGGGTCATTCGGACGACGTTACCAGTGGGATTACGCTGCTGAGGCATGGCAGGTCGCGAGGGAGATTAAAGAGCCGGTGCAGTTGGTTTGGACGCGCGAAGACGACATCCAGCACGACTTCTATCGCCCCTACAACTACCAGCGCCTTTCCGCCGGCTTCGACGAGCGCGGCAACCTTAACTCATGGTCGACCCGCATCGTCACGACCCCTATTTCCGCGTCCAATCTTTACACGGGGACCACCGAATCTCCCGAGACCTTGCGGGACCCCGCTACGGTCGCGGCGCTGGAATGGTATGGCGCCGACATCGCCCCCTACGTGATCCCAAACTTTCGGCTGGACTATGCTCCCGCGGATTCCGTGGCCCCGCGCTCCTGGTGGCGGTCGGTTTCCTCGTCCTATACCCCGTTTGCTAAGGAATGCTTCATCGATGAGCTGGCGCACGCCTGCGGTCGCGATCCCTTGGAATTTCGATTGGACCTCTTGTCGGATAAGTCGGCCGAGGCGGCGCGGCTGCGGACGGTATTGGAGCTGGCAGCCAAGCATGCGGGCTGGGGGAAGCCCTTGCCCAAGGGTCGCGGTCAGGGCATTGCCTGTCGTGCGGGGGAGAGCTGCAGCGCCCAAGTGGCGGAAGTGTCCGTGGAGGATAACGGCACAGTTCGGGTTCACCGGGTCGTCAGCGCCGTCGATTGCGGCATCGCTGTGAATCCCGACGGTGTGCGGGCCATGACCGAAGGCGCCATCAACTTCGCTTTGACCGCCGTCCTCAGCGGCGAGATCACACTTAAAGACGGAGCGGTCGAGCAGAGCAATTTCCACGACTACCAGGTGCTGAGAATCGATCAGGCCCCGGAAATCGAAGTTCACATTGTGCCGAGCACCGGAGACCCGGGCGGCGTGGGGGAGCTTGGCGCAATGCTGGTGCCTCCTGCTGTGGCCAGCGCCGTATTCGCCGCCACGGGAGTGCGGGTACGGCGGCTGCCCATTGACCCGCAATTACTCAAACGCTCGAAGTCCTGAATTTGACGGCGCGCAACCGTCGCGTCGAAAGGATGGCTCCATGTTGACCAAGGAAATCGACCGTCGCAAGTTCCTAAAGGCAGGCGCGAGCGGGGGTGCCGCCTTCATTCTGGGCTTCTACCTGCCGTCGCGTGGAAGTGCCCAAAGCGCGCGCGTTCCCGGGCCGGAAACCCTCAAAGCTAACGCCTGGATATCCATCACACGAGACGACCGGATCACGCTCCTCACCGAAATACCGGAAATGGGGCAAGGCACGCGCACGGCAACCGCCATGATGCTGGCCGACGAACTGGAAGCCGATTGGTCGACGATTCGCGTGGAGCAGGCGCCCACCATTCCGGAGGTTTACAATCACTTGCACACAGGCGGCAGCGGCGGCACCGCGGGCAGTTGGATGCCGATGCGCACCGCCGGAGCGCAGGCGCGCGAGATGCTCCTCGCCGCGGCGGCGGATGAGTGGAATGTTCCCAAGAACGAATGCCAAGCGCAGAACGGAAGCATCAGCCATACGCCGAGCGCGCGGCGCCTGCGCTACGGTGAATTGGTCGAGGCGGCATCACGACTGCCGGCCGCGAAGCTCGATCAAGTCCCCCTGAAGGACGTGAAGAGTTTTAACTTCATCGGCAAGCCCATTCCCCGCGTTGACACGCCGAGCAAAGTCGCGGGCACGGCCGTCTTCGGAATTGATGTTCGGGTTCCCGGAATGCTGTTCGCTGTGATTGCGCGCTGCCCCCACTTCGGCGGCGAGCTTGCCACCTGCGATGACAGCGTGGCTAAAGCCGTCCCCGGCGTGCGGCGAGTTTTCCGCATTCCGCCCATGGGTGTCACACCTCTCGCCCCCGGAGTCGTCCGCAATATTAACGTAGCCGGTGGGATGGCCGTGGTGGCGGATTCAACCTGGGCGGCGATTGAAGCGCGGAAGGCGCTCAAAATTACGTGGAACAAGGGACCCGGGGCGCAGGAAAGTACCGAAAGCCTGAGCATAGCGTTTAAGCAGCAAGCGGCGGGCCCGCCGAGCGTGGTGGCCGTCGATCGTGGCGACGCTCTGAAGGTTTTGGGAGGAGCGCAGAAGCTGGTCGAGGCCGAGTACGAGCTGCCTTTCCAGGCTCATGCCACGATGGAGCCGATGAATGCGACGGTGCATGTGCGCGGCGACGGAACCATTGAGGTCTGGTCGCCGACGCAGATTCCCGAAATTACCCAAGCGGAAATCGCGGCGCTCGCAGGCGTGCCGCTCGATCACGTTACGGTTCACACCACGTTTTCGGGTGGCTCGTTCGGACGCCGCTACCAGTGGGATTACGCCGCCGAGGCATGGCAGATCGCCAAGGAAATGAAGGTCCCGGTGCAAGCGATCTGGACCCGCGAGGACGATATTCAACACGATTTTTACCGGCAATGCTTTCGCTATCGCCTCTCGGGCGCGCTGGACGATCGCGGCAACATCACCGCCTGGGCGTGGCGGTCGGTCTCGACGCCGATTCGCGCCGTCTTCGACGACCCCGAGTGGCTGCGGCAAGATCCCAAGCGCCTGGCACACCAGGACATTGACCTCACGGACTTGCTCCCCTACGAAGCACGAAGCTACCGTTCTGACTACGCGCCGGTCCATTCCGTTGTACCCCGAGCATGGTGGCGATCGGTTTCGTCCTCGGCCGAGGCCTTCGCGATCGAGTGCTTCATCGACGAACTCGCGCACTCTGCCGGCACCGATCCCTACCAGTTCCGCATGCAGAGCCTGCGAGCCGACCAGGCGGAGAACACGCCAAGGCTGCGCGGCGTCCTGAAACTCGCCGCCGAGAAGTCCGGCTGGGCGCAGCCGGCGGCGCCCGGTCACGGCCGCGGCATTGCCTGCTATCAGTTTGGCGGCAGTTATGTAGCGCAAGTCGCCGAGGTGTCTGTAGATCAAGGAGGTGTGCTACGCGTCCACCGCGTGGTGGCTGCGATCGACTGCGGACTGGCGGTGAACCCCAACAGCGTCGCCGCGCTCATCGAGGGCGGAATCAACTATGCGCTCACGCCGGTGCTCTCGGGCGAGATCACGATCAAGGAAGGCGCCGTCGAGCAGAGCAATTTTCACGATTATCAGGTGCTGCGAATGGCGGATGCTCCCGAGATTGAAGTTCACATCGTTCCGGGCGGAAAAGAACCCGGCGATGGGGTCGGCGAGTCCGGAGTACCGCCCACTGCCCCGGCGGTGGCCAACGCCATTTTCGCGGCTACAGGAAAACGCCTGCGCCGACTGCCAGTCCGGCCAGAAGATTTGAAATCTTCATGAAGCAAGGCCTTTGCCGTCGGCGCATTGCGAAGCTATAGAGTGCGGCAGCTTGCTGCCGCTTTCCTTCCCGCGAGTTGGCTCGCGGGGGGTTCAGTTCGACCAAAACTCCTAGCTCGTATGACGGCGTGCCAGTGTCACGCTCCCGGCCTCCCGATCGGGAGGCCACGCCAGCCAGCAAGCTGGCTGGGGAAAAGCGGCAGCAAGCTGCCGCACTCTAAAGCTCCGCAGGGTGATCGAGAGGTGTACGTAGGGTAGTTATAGGTCCGCGGGGTCTACTTCGAACTCGTCGTCCATCTTTACGCGGTCGATCTTCATGGTCATGATTCGCTTGTAGAAGGAAGTTTCCGCGCGGCGCTCGAACCACCCGGCCGAACACCAGGCATAAAGGGAAGGTTCGCGCACGATTCCATGATGTACCGCGTTGCGGTGAACGTAGCTCAAGCGCGCAAAGTATGACGCGGGGTAAGTCAACTCGGTCTCCCAATACTGATACCACACTTGGCGGCCGACCGCTTGGTCCCAGCGATTAGCCTGAATAGCCGTCAAGGAATGGAACTCTTTAGTAAAAGGGGTCAACGTGACGCCAGAAGCGGGCGATGCGGCCACGAAGTGATAGTGATTGGGAAAGACAGCCCAAGCCTGAAGGCTCCACTGATGCTTTTCGCAGACGGCGAGGAAGGTGTCCGAGAGATATTCGAGACGGTGAGGGCCCCGGAAAAACGGGTGTTTCTCGTAGGTTGCGCCTGTAACGCAATAGGTTCCCGGATAAGTCAGACGGTGGAGCGGGCTGTGCGGCCAATCTCGCATGGGCGCGGATTGTATCCCAAATCAGAAGCGCCTGCGGAGCTTTAGAGTGCGGCAGCTTGCTGCCGCTTTCCTCCCCGCGAGTTTGCTCGCGGGGAGTTCACCTCAATCAAGAATTTCCAGAGAGCAGGATGGCGTGGCAGAGTCAACGCTTTCGGCCCCCCGATCAGGGGGCCATGCCAGCCAGCAAGCTGGCTGGGGCAAAAGCGGCAGCAAGCTGCCGCACTCTAAAGCTGCGCCCGAATCGAGGGCTCCGGGGGCAGCCTTGACGGGTAGCTCAACGATCGGCGCGGGGGGAATTTGATGTATTCCATTGTGGGGCTTAGGCCTCGGGAGGTTCTGTCTCGGGCCGTTTTCGTTCTCGGTGTGCTCCTCGCGGCCGGACTTTTCGCGGCCGCCGCAGGGGCTCCTCAAGCGCAGGAAGCAACTTCATCCTCTCGCCCCCAAGCGGATCGAACAGTGGCAATTACCGTGGACGACCTGCCGGGCGCGGTACCCGGATCGGACAAGGAGATGGGGAACCTGCGCGACCTCCAGCGCGATAATCGGGAGGTTCTGCATGCCCTTGTCAAACACAAGGTTCCTGCCCTCGGCTTGGTGATTGAGGCGAAGCTACAGGTTTCCGGAGAACGCGATGCGCGGGCGGCGCTGTTGGAAGAATGGATCCGCGCCGGGATGGAACTGGGCAACCACACCTACTTGCACGTGCACTTCAACGATACTTCGCTGGAAAAGTTTGAGGATGAAACGGTGCGTGGAGATGTGGTCACGCAGGCGTTACTTGCTGCCCACGGGAAGAGCGAGCGCTATTTCCGCCACCCGGCTCTAAGCACGGGCCCCACGCCTGAAGCGAGGACGGCGTTCGAAGCTTTCTTGAAAAGCCACGGATATCAGGTCGCCCCGGTCAGCGTGGAAGACGCCGACTACCAATTCAGCGATGCGCTTGCCGACGCTTTGGCTCACCACAATAAAACCGCGGCTCAGAACGCGAAGGCGGAGTACCTGAAGTACGCCGAGGCTTCGTTCGATATTGTCGAAGACGCTTCACGAAGGCTTTTCCAACACGAGATTCCTCAAATCCTTTTGATTCACGACAACGAAATCAACGCCCAATTGCTGGACACCTTGTTATCCGGCCTCGAGCGCCGCGGTTACCGGTTCGTCTCGATCGATACAGCGTTGAGCGACCCGGCGTATGGCACCCGCGATAGTTTCACCGGGAATCTTGACCGGTGTTATCTCTGCTGGGATCACCGCCTGCTCGCTGTCGGTCAAAATCCTGATACCGTCCACGTTCGCCTGCAACCTCCGGCGTGGATTACGGCAAAGTTCAAGGAAATTCGCAAGGCGCACGGAGAATAGCCGGCCACGTACAGGAAATGCGGATGCTTCTCTCCGTCAATTGAATCTGACCATCTTACAAAAAAGGTAATCGACGCTCTCGGTGCTATGCTCATCATCGCTCCGTCAACCCAGCTCGGACTCGGGGTCCATGCCCGTCGCAAGGGGAAGTCCTATGATCCAACTCTCACGCCGAGAATTCCTGGTGACTCCGTGCGCTCTTGTGGGCTGGCGAAATGGACGGTGAGTGGCGAACAAGGTGCTTTTGCGGGCTGATACGCCGCCCCTCGAGTCAAAGTGGTCACTGCGCATTACTCGATACCAAACCAGCTCCGAAGCTCTTCCACCCCTTGTTCCGGACTTTTGATGAGCGTAACGATGTCCATGGCGGGGGCCACCCAACCAGGGTCTCCATTCTTTAATTGGCCTTCCTGCTTCAAGCAATCGATCACGGGCTGCCAGTAGGGCGCCACCACCAGCAGCGGCTTGCGCCCGCCTACGGTTTGCGAGAGGCTGGCCTTGTTCATCATCTCCCAGGCGAGGGCCAGTTCTGCGAGCGTTCCGGTGCCGCCGGGAAGAACCAGGTACGCGTCGCCACGCTCGATGAGGGTCATCAGACGGAGGGGAAAACTTTGCGTGCGCACTTCCTCAACAATGTAAGGATTGGCCGGGCGTGGCCAAATGACACAAGTGATGCCGATCGTGTGGCCGCCGGCTTCGCGCGCGCCCAGGGCCGAGGCTTCCATCAGGCCGCCGTAACCGCCGTTGCAAACCGCGTAGCCACCTTCGGCCAGCAGGCGCCCCAACCGTTGCGCCTCGACGTAGGCCGGGCTGCCCTCCACGGGCAGGGCACTTCCGAATACCGTAACAGTTTTCATTTGACAGCGTTCCTTCAAGCGTTTTCAAGTCGCGAGGATGGTAGGCCGCGGGTATTACAGGATGATTACCGCAGCTTTGCGAACCACTTGAAAATTTCCGTGGCAATCGCGTCGAGGGTTTCCTGGCCGGCCTTGCTGGCGAGAGGATGATTGTTGGCCATGATCGAGAAAACCAGGCGTTTACCCGAGGGCAAGTCCATGTAGCCGGAGAGGGTATTGACATGCTCGACGGAACCGGTCTTGGCGTGAATTCTCCCCTTTACGTCATTGGCGGAAAGCCGGTGAGCCAGCGTGCCGTCGATCCCGGACACGGGCAGCGAATCGAAAAAGGCCTGAAAGCGAGGAGAGTGCGCCATGTAGAGGAGCAGTTTCACCGTAGCATTCGGCGCCACCAGGTCTTCTCTTGAAAGCCCCGAGCCGTCAGAAATGGAGGTTTCGCCGGGGAGGATATTGACCTGCTGGGTAACAAACGAGTTGAGCGCATCCAATCCGCCTTCTAAACTACCGCGATTGTTCACAACGCGCCCGAGAGTTCGCAGCAGCATCTCCGCGTGCAGGTTCTCGCTTTCCTTGTTGACCGCCTTGATCGCCTCGCTCAACGGTGGGGAGAGATGCTCCGCCAAAACCGTGCGAGGCAGCGGCGGGGATGAGAGTTCGCTCGCGGCAGCAGCCTCCAAGCGCGAGGAGTGTCGAACTTGAATATCTCCCGTCACAATAATCCCGCGGGCTTGCAGCGCGCGCCGGAAGAGGTCCGCCACCAAGCGGGGTGGATCGGCAACCGCGACGGTATCGAGGTCCTCGCCTGCGTCGACCGGAATCTGGCCCCAAACGTCCAGTTGCATCGAGCCGGGCAATCGCTCCTCGGAAAGGTTCTTCGCGGTCCCTGCGAGGGTGGTCGTGACAGCATCCTTGATCGCAAAGTAATCGGGCACCGGATCAAGCAAAACGCTGGCTGGGTCGCCCGCTTTCGCCGCGGGCTTGATGTGCAGTGTGAGCAGGTTGTCGTTAAACGCCAAGGCCGTGACGGGCGCCCCGTAACCCCACTCCAGATCGTCGGCCGCCCAATTTGGCGCGAAAGGTTCCCAAACGAAATACGAATCGTCGGCAATCAGCGAACCTGCGACCTCGCGCACGCCGCGCGCCTTGACCTGGTCGGCGAGGTCGTCGATGAACTTGTCCGCGGGTTGCGCCGGACCGTGGTAGGTGTAGGGGAATGTGCGCGGCCCAAGATTCGGATCGCCCCGGCCCACAAGGTAAAGATCCGCCACGCGCCCTTCGGCGTCAGGCGCGGCAGCGCTTTCCACGGTGGTCCGAAAAACGTAATCCGGGCCCAACTTCTCCAGCGCCGCTGCCGTGGTGAACATCTTCATGTTGGAAGCGGGAAGGAAAAGATGGTTCGCATCGCGTTCATAGAGCAATTTGCCGCTCGCAAGCTGCACCACTTCAATGCCCCAGAATCCGCGCTGGGCGTCGCTCTTGCCCAGGATGTTGTCAATGCGCCGATCGAGCGCAGTTCTTGTGTGAGAACGCGGACCCGGGTCAGCGGACGAGGATCGGCTTTGGGCGAATCGCGAGCGTGAGAGAGTGGAATTCGCAGTGGGGCGAGGTTGCGCGGGCAGGAGAGGCACTGCCAGCGCTAGAGTAATTACGGCAAGAACCCAACAGGTCGCGAGAGTTTGGAGGTTTCGTGGACGGAGAAGGGTTTTACGTTGCCCCATCGCGCTGATCAGCCCAGCAGACGGGCCACTTCCTTGGCGTAATAGGTGAGAATGATGTCGGCGCCAGCGCGACGTATGGAGGTCAAAGTTTCCATGATCATCCGCTCGCGATCGATCCAACCCATGCGGGCGGCGGCTTCGATCAACGAGAACTCCCCACTGACCTGATAGGCGGCGATGGGGACATCGAATTCACGGCGCGCCAGGGCAATGATGTCGAGGTAGGGAAGCGCGGGTTTGACCATGATAATGTCCGCGCCCTCTTCCAGGTCGAGCGAGATTTCGCGCATGGCCTCGCGCTGATTGGCGGGGTCCATTTGATAGGACTTGCGGTCGCCGAATTTGGGAGCGGAGTCCGCCGCCTCGCGGAAGGGCCCATAGAATGCCGAGGCATACTTTGCAGAGTAGGCAAGAATCGGCACTTGCGTGTGGCCGCGCGCATCCAGTGCCTGCCGAATCACGCCCACGCGGCCGTCCATCATGTCGGACGGCGCCACGATGTCCGCGCCGGCTTCCACCTGCGTCAGAGCAGTCCGGGCCAGAAGCGGAAGGGTGGAGTCATTGTCGACTTCACCGTCCTTGATCAAACCGCAGTGGCCGTGGCTGGTGTATTCATCCAGGCAAACATCGCAGATGACCATCAGGTCCGGCACGGCCTTCTTCACGGCGCGGACGGCGCGCTGCACGATGCCGTCCGGATCGTATGCGCCCGTCCCCGTTTCATCCTTGCTTTCCGGAATGCCAAACAAGATCACGGCGGGAATGCCGAGGCCGTAGGCGCTCTTGCACTCCTCCACCAGCAGGTCCACGGACCACCGGTAGTTGCCTGGCATAGACTTGATTTCATCCTTGACCGTTGTGCCGGGGCAGACGAAGAGCGGATAGATCAGGGAGCGCACGCTCAGTCGCGATTCGCGCACGAACTCGCGAAGCGGTCCTGTGCGCCTTAATCGCCGCGGACGGTGAATGGGAAAGGGCATGGTGTCAATAGGTCATGATCTCGTGTGGCTTCAGATTTCCGAAGGTACCAACATTCGCAAGCGAGAGTGCCACGCGGAACTGACTCTCATGGTTTAGAGGTCCCAGATTGTAATACTGGTACTCGACGTCGATCGCGAAACACCCGAAATTATAGCTGACTCGACTGATGACGTGCTGGTTTATCTTCTGCTGAAAGTTGTAATCGATCCCGAACGCGCCGCTCAGGCCCTTGCGGTTCGAATCACCATAAGTCATCACCGTGCCGAGCAAGTTAAAGGCGGTCAACGGAGCCGGAATGGAAGTCGTGGTCGTCGTGGTGGTTGTCGCCGAGAAGGGTTCGCACGAACTGTCCAGGAACGACCGAGGGATTACAGGCGGCGCGCACACCGTGTCTTTCCGGGGAAATATTGGCAAATCCGATGATGCGGCCGTTCCCAACAGTGAACTTAGATAGGACGAATGGTTGATAAAAAAGTCATTGAACGCGAATTCGAGTAACCCGTGTTTGACGTGGGATGTTATGCCGGCGTCGACAATGCCGCCCTCCCCACTCGGACTCACGTCCGTTCGGATCTCCGTGTCGTAGTTCGAGAAGGGTGCGAACTTGAACACCGAATCAACGGGTGAAAACCGCTGGCCGTGCTCGAAGGCAAATCCCGTGAGGTCGGTCGTCGAGGCAAAGACGTTGATCTGGCCGGGCACCAAGGCGCCGCCAAAAGTGGGGTCGAAGTAGTACTTTTGCGAAATTCGCCAGGAAAAAATATCCCTTGCCTGGGGAATGTCCGGTGAATTCTCTGGCACGTCCTTCCGGGCCAGAAGGGAATTGGTGAGTGAATACTCGATTTCGTTGGTCTCGGTGAAGATATCCATGGCATCGAAGCGGATGACGTCCAGGATGTTGTCCGCGTCGCGAGCCCGCACGAGGCGGTACTGAATATCCGGTTCGATGACATGCTTGAGACGGCGCCCCCGAAAGGTCCGGTCGAATACTTTCTCCAGGGAGGGAGGCCGGAGGTCAAGCCCGAGCTCCGCGAGCAGGCGATCAACGGGCGTGTGGTCGGGCACGAGGCTGACGCCATAACGCGTGGCCCTAAATCCGACCGAGGGGATGAAACGGAAATGCCAGAACTCCTTCGGGCGCAGCAGGAACTGCGGGTGAAAGTCCAGGCGGTTGTCCAGCAGGGGGAGCGTCAATCCCGGCTGGGTCCGGCCCACCTCGTCCACAGACGAATCGACGGAGAAATATACGGGAGAGTTCCCGATTTCCTTGTCTTCCCCGGAAAACTCAAAGCTGGGCAGGTGGCGAATGATGACAGCATTGCCAGGAATAAGTTCCGTCGATAAGAAGTCCTCGTACCTTTCCGCGGAAACATTAAAGCTGTAGCCGTCCCAGTTCTTGGAGACTGATCCGGATTGAACAGCTTCGGAACTGACCGCTTCGGTGTAAGTTGAGGACCAAGTCGTTCGGAAGGCAAGGGTATTCACATAGTCCACGTTGAGGATGGCACGAAAGCCGGCGCCAATGTCATCGTCTTTGCCAATGGCGTGAATGCTCTCGCCGGGTGCGGCGAGCGAGACTTTAGTGTAGGCGCCGGTGGCGGGATCGAGCTCTTCCGTAGTGCCCGAATACTTGTCATTAACGCCAAAATATTGAACGGTGAAGTCGGCATTCTCGCTGGGTTTGGCGCGAAATTCTCCACGTTCCGCGATTCCGCGCTTGCTGTAATCCTCGACTCCCAGCATCAAGTCAGCACTGGGATTGATGGCCCAGAAGAATCCATCCCCTACGATGTAGCCTTTCTGGGTCGAGTTGCCAACGTGAGGAAGCAGGAAGCCCGTCTGCCGGGGCTCGCGCGCAACGGAGTCAATCAGGACGGGAAAATAAAAAATGGGAATCCCGAGGAGACGAAAGACGGCGTCGTGGGCCACGGCTTTGTCATCAACGGTCACGCGCGCTTGCCGCGCGGAAATCAACCAGCCGTCCTTGGCGCAGTCGCAGGTCGTCATCCGGGCGTGGTCCAGCAGATAGGTATCCTCGTCGAGGCGGTCCACGGTTTGGCCCCAAATGTAAAAGGGATTTTCGGTCTTCAGAACCCGCGGCCGCGGTTTCCCTTTGGGATGAAAATATCCCACGCCATTGCTAAACCACCCTTTCTTGTTCCGAATGTTGTAGTGGACTTCATCCGCGACAAGATGGCTTTTGGGGTCATCAAAGACCACGTGTCCGCGCGCCATCACGTCACCCGATGCGGTATCGATGGAGGCTTCGTCCGCGGTCACGCGCATGTCTTCGTAAACGATCAGGACGTGGCCGCGCAAGTGGGAAGTGTCCTTATCCTTCTCCTGGGAGTCCGAGCGGATGACAACTTCTTTTCCCGCCCCCATCGATTCTCGCGAGACCGGAATTTGCTGCGCAGGTAATTGCGAGGCGAGGACAAGAACGAGAGCGACAGCCGCGGGAAGCCGCGAACTGGAACGTCCGGAAAAATTACCAAGAAGAAGGTTCATGGGCACGCAGATTGGCCATTTTACTCGAAAGCACTTTGTTCTTCCGAGTGAATTTGCTAAGATGCCTGGGAAAGAGGGAAAAGCTGCCTGGAGGACTGATTACCCGCAGTGAAGTGCCCCAAGTGTGGATTCGTCAACAACGCTGGATTTGATGAATGTGAAAAGTGCGGTTGCACGCTGGTGACAGCCGCTCCCGGGGAATCCTCTCGTGTGCTGGCTTCCTTCAATCCAAACCCAGCGAACCCACTGATCCCCTTTTCGCCAGAACTTCCGCCGGGCATGAAAGGGAAGTCACTCCAGGCCGAGCCCGAGTTTCCGATGCAACAATCACGACCTCCCGAGGCGGCGCCCCAAGCCGCGCCTTCGTTCGATGAAGACCTATCGAAGGCCCACCGTTCGCGCGTGGGCGAGCAGGCGCAGGATTGGAGACTGGAATTGTCGGACCGAGTTGAAAACTACCGCAAGCGTCGCGGCCGCGCCCAATCCGACGCAGATCCCCGGGGGAATTTCGAACTGGATTTTGACGCACCCGAAAAGCCTGAGCCGTATCGTGTTATCGAAAACGAGTTGGGGGCGTCGGAGAATACAGACGGCGGCCTGGATATCGATTTCGGGGAGACCGGCGAGGTGCGAGGCGGAGACGCTCCGTCGGTGGAGGTCCATGCGGCCGGAGAGTCGAGCGTGGCGCCAGTGCAGCTCGATGCCGATCCCTTAGAAGAGACGGAAATGTCGCTGGGCGAACCGGTGGAGAAAAATCCTCCTATGGAAATACTGGTCGACTCGCCTCTCGAGGGAGCTCTTATGGAAGAGGTGGCTGCCGAAATTTATCTGGCTCCCTTGGGTCGCCGCTTCCTGGCCGGCTTGACGGACGCCCTCATCCTGATGCTGGGGGCAGGCGTGTTTGGGATGATTTTTTGGCAGTTTTGCGGGCGCATATCACTGGGTCCGCTTAATGCGGCGGTTCTAGGATTGGCTGCCGTCCTTCTGATCTTTGGCTATTTTGGAGTGTGCACTGCCGCTGCCTCCGCCACCCCCGGGTTGCTGTGGATGGGATGCGAGATCCGCAACTTGGGGGGCGATTACCCAACCCAAAGCGAATCCTTCTGGCGCGCTTTCGGGATACTGGTGTCGGGATCGGCCCTCATGCTGGGTTTTATCTGGGCTTCGGTGGATACGGACAAGCTGACGTGGCATGATCGTATGTCGGGCACGGTCATTACGGTTGGGCATCCCGCCTCGGGCTTGGCGGACGTGAGGGCGGAAAGCTAGCCTTACCATCGCCCGGCGGATTCCTCACCGCAGCGCCGGCTAGTGCATCCATGGGAAAAGGAAGGTTCGTCAATCAGAAACTCGGTAAGTCTGTGAGCCGCGATGTCGATTTGCTGAAGTCCGTGCTCAGCGGGAGTACCCCTCAACAGCCGCCAAAGCGCTTAATGAATCTCGCCTTCCCAAGAAAGGGGAACTCCCGGCCCAAACCGCAATTACCACCAGCCGCAATCAAAGGGCCGCGCTACTAAGGAAACTTCGTCACGATATTCTGCAATCCTCAGCGAGCGCACTCCGTTAAGCCTCGTGGATTCAACCGGTTATTCGGATTGGCAAGTCTCAGGAAAAAACCCTCCGCGCGTCCGGAGCTTCCTTCCCCATTTGTGCATCCAACACAGAGATTGTCGTGTTATAATTATGTGCATCAGGGCAGTGCAGGCCCCGGGTGAAGGAGCTATCTCAGTATGACAAATCGGATTCGAGCCGGACTCATCTCTATTTCCCTCGTTCTCATGTCGTATGTTGTCGTGGGGAAGTTGCTGGGGAATAGTCAGACCTCCTCGGAAAAAACCTATCGCGACCTGGGCGTCTACAGCGAAGTCTTGAACCGCATCAAGCAGGAATACGTGACGGATCCCGATCTGAAGAAGGTCACGGACGGCGCGATCCGTGGGCTGCTCGAATCGTTGGATCCCTACAGCACGTATTTGTCCCCCGAGCAATATCAGGACTACTTGCAGCACCCTGAC
Organism: uncultured Acidobacteriota bacterium; assembly: GCA_964501985.1. GTDB lineage: Bacteria > Acidobacteriota > Terriglobia > UBA7540 > UBA7540 > Bog-366. Next base: position 57,865 of record CAZCVY010000009.1, read on the forward strand.
CCGGGACCGGCTGACGTGGGAGTTTTTGTCTCCAAACGCATGGGATATGCCACGGTGGTGGCGGTTATGCCCGGAAGCCCAGCGGAAAAAGCCGGCGTCAAGCCCGGCGACTTGATCGATGAGGTTGAGGGTGCGCCGACGCGCCAATTCTCCGTCGTGCAGCTTGAGCGCGCGATGGCCGGGCAGCCCGGTTCAACCGTGAAGCTCACCCTGGTCCGTGAGGGAAAGGTTGATCCCGAAAGCCTTACCATCACACGTGCCGTTCTGAATTACCCTCCGGTTATCTCCAAAATGCTGGAAGACGGCGACGGGTACATCCGTGTGGCGACCTTCAACAAAGGGAAGGCCCGCGAGATTGCAGCCAAGATCAAGGAGCTCGAATCGCAAGGCGCGCACAAGATCATCCTCGACCTGCGTAACTGCGCTGGAGGTGATGTGCAGGAGGCGGTCGATACGGCGAGCCTGTTCCTGGATAAGGGTCTGGTGACATACCTCGCCGGGCAGCGCTTCCCCCGCCAAGACGTGGACGTTCATCCCATTGGCCCGGTGTGCACGTTGCCGCTGGCAGTGCTGATCAATCAGTCGACAGCGGGTCCCGCGGAGTTGGTGGCGTCCGCAACGCTAGGCAACAAACGCGGCGAGGTGGTCGGCGTGCGGAGCTTCGGTGTGGGCGTCTTCGAGAAACCCATCCCGGTCGGCGATGGTTCGGCATTGCTCCTTGCCGTGGCCAAGTATTATGGATCGGATGGCAAAGCCATCAGCGAGAATGGTGTGACCCCCAGTGTGGTCCAGCCCGCCGGTGGACCGGCTGAGAGTGCGGATGGGGATGATGATAGTCAACCGGAAGAGCCGGAGCAGTTTGGCGGCAAAGATGACTTGCAACTTCGCAAAGCCATCGAGATTCTGGGGCAAGCTGCAACTATCACCAAGGCTGCCTGATCACTGGAAGTTCGAAACTCGGTAATCGAAACTGGAAACTCGAAGCTGGACACCCCAAGCTCGAAAATTAGAGTTCAATACACCGAATAGGTGTTCGGGGTTTACGAATTTCGATTTTCCAGTTTCGATTTCCGAACTTCTCCTGCCTGAACCACGAGGTCGAATCTGGAAGCCCCAAGCTCGGAACTCAAAAACCAAAAATCGAATAATCCCTCGCGGCTTTCGAGTTTCGATTTTCGGCTTTTGATCGCCGATTTTTGCCTGCCCTTCCTTCTCCTGCTGACCCTTGCAATTACTGCCTGCAACATGTCTCATCCGCAACGTGCCAAGGAAACGAACCACCACAATCTGACGAAGCGTTCCGAGAGTGTGCTGGCAGTGCGATTCCAGAGCGTGGTGGCGAATGCTGGCGGCGTCCAGATATGGATCAAACAGCCAACCCAATCGGCGTCGAAGCAAGGCGCCGGCACGTCGATGCAAGTGGTCGCGACTCCGGCGGGTTACTCGGAAGTGATGTCGGCTGTGCGGCAGGAGGCGGGCAAGGACAAGCTGGAAATGGGCGCCTCGACGGCAAACGCCGCAAGCGGACCGCGTGTGGTGAACCTCTACGTCACGCAGCGTGGGCAGCGCATATTCCAGGTCCACTTGCGAGAAGTGCCACGCCTGTTGCGCGCCGCCATCGTAATCGACGACATGGGCCACGACTTGGAAGCGGCGCATAAGCTTCTGGCGATCGGTTATCCTCTTACCTTTTCGGTGTTGCCTCACCTCCAGTACACCCGAACGACGGCAGAAGAAATTCACCGCGGCGGGCATGAGGTTATGTTGCATCTGCCCATGGAGCCGGACCCTGGCTCACATGCCTCGCCTGGCGAAGGAGCCATCCTCGTCGGGATGAAAGCAGCGGACGTGCAGCGGGTCGTGCAGAATGATCTCGACTCAGTACCCTACGTGGCGGGTGTGAACAACCATATGGGTTCGCGCGCAACTCAGGACGCCCGCTTGATGGGCGACCTTATGCGAGTCTTGAGAGAGCGTGAGCTTTATTTCATCGACAGCCGGACGACGGCCGCAACCACGGCGTTGGACGCCGCGCGCCGTGAAGGCCTCCCGGCTTTTTATCGATCGGTGTTTCTGGATGATATGGAAAGCGTTCCCTACACGCTAGGGCAGTTGCAAAAGTTCCGGCACACGGTGGAGCAAGAAGGTGTGGCTCTGGCGATCGGACACCCACACGCCACAACGATTGCCGCGCTGGCGCAATTCCTGCCGGAATTGGACCGGGCAGACATTGAGTTGGTCGCGCCGTCCCAGATCGTTCGGCTGCCTGAACTTGCCCGGCTGCACCCACCTGCCAGCCCGAAGTGAGCTTCTTGCTTGGAAAGTCGCGCGGAGTCAGTCCGTCTCGATGAGGATTACTCACCCGATGCTCGCGCCGTGCGCATCTACTGACCGCCCCCCAGGATCTTCTTCCAGCGCGCCCAGGCATCTACGCGGGCCTGGCGATTGGCGTCGTTTGTGTCGGGAGCTTCGCCGGCGCGCATGAAACCGTGGCCTGCGCCGTCGTAGGTGACAGGCTCAAACGTCTTTCCAGCGGATTTCATGTCGTCGCGCGCGGCGGGGAGTGTGGCGCCGATACGGGCGTCGTTTCCGGCGTAAAATCCGTATACCGGCGCCGTGATGTTCGCCATTGCTTCCTTCGCCGGCGGCGGCCCGTAAAAAACGAATGCGGCGGCAAGATCGGAGCGATGCGTCGCGAAGCGGAAGCTCTGGCCGCCGCCCCAGCAGAAACCTACCACGTAGAGCTTGCCGTTCGAGGCAGGGATCTTGTTGGCATAATCCGCGACGGCGTTGAGGTCCGCAGTGACCTGATCAGCGTTCAAGTGGCTTACGGCCTCAACCGCCGGACTGCTCATGCCCTCGCCCGCGGGGAAGGCGTTGCTGCGGCCACCGTTCGGGCCCATTCCCGAAAGAAGGTCGGGGGCCACGGCGATGTAACCGGCTTCCGCCACTTGGTCCGCCAAATCCTGCACCCAATCCGTCATCCCGAAAATCTCGTGAATGATGAGGACCACAGGCGTCGTATCTTTCGCTTCCGGGTAAACGACGAAAGTCTCAACCGCCCGTCCGTCGTGATTGACCGTAACCCACTCACGATGCCGGGGCGACTTTTCTACCTTCGCGCGCGCCCAGTCCTGCGCCAAAGCGGGTACTGCGCTCACCAAAAGAAGGAAACACACCGTGAGGGATCGCATAGATTTCTCCTGATTGTCGGTGACTAGCCCTGGTTCGAACTGAATCGCGTTCTCGAGTGAAGACCATGAAATCATACACGCGTTGATTGCACGCTCGCAAGGCCTGAGGGTGCCCCTACGAGACGCGCCAGGCGGTTGGCCGCCAAGCGGCGGACAAGGGGATCGGGAATAGAGAACGATGGGTTTTGGTGAACCGTAACGGGCTTAATCTCGACGCTAGGGTGAAGTAAACTCGCCGGTGCGATATCAACCGCGCGCACCGCCGGCGCTACCGCACTTCCGAAGCGCCTTGGGCGGGCTTCGGGCACGGTAGCAGCCGGCGACATTCCCTATGGGTTAATTTTGGCAACCTTCACTTCAAACACATAGCGGTGGGTGGAGGCGACGTCGTCCACTTCCGATATCACCGTTGGCTTATCCATGGGCACAATGGCCTCTACCTCAGACCGCACATGCCGAATCACGGGGTTTTGCGTGTCATGGCCCTGCTCGCCTTCCAGGCTGGAGTAATCCCAAATCGTACTAATCGAAACCTTATCGTTCCCCATCGGCCAGAGGCGGCAGTCAATATCCATGCCAACATCCATATATTGAAATTTACTGGCCTCCGTGACGGGGACCCTGCTGCCCACGCGGAGTCGCTTCCAATCGGTATACTTATTGGGTTCTCCGGCTCGCAATAACATGGAGTAGCTGCGGGAGTTGATCTTCTTTCCGCTGTCCATCTCATTGACCGTGAATTCGACCTTGTACGAGTCGCCAGGTTGGGCTTGGGCCTCCCCTTGCTTGCCGGTTTCTTGGGCAGCGGCCCACTCGAGGCTTGCGGCGCCCGCCACGAACAAAGCCAGAAGTGCTGTTCTCACGATTTTCTTTCGCATCGATTCCTCCTCAAATTTTCGCAACGATTGGATGTTAGCCGGAGCAACGCATGGAGCTCGCCGTCCCGGAAATTCTTCCTATTCCTATTTGTCATCCGCACTTTCTTCGGAAGAAAGCGGTTCGATCTTGATCGCGGTAATACTGAGCGCAGGTATCTCCAGTTCGGGCTCTTGATCAGCCTTCCACGCGGAATCGGCGGGCGAGGCTTTGAGCGACTCGGCGTAGACCAGCAGCAGCTTTTCTTGCTCGCTTAGGGGACGGGGAGTGGGAAACTGCTGCGGGCGTGTATCGACCTTGGGCTGTCCGACTGAGCGCTGTGGGCGGCGCGGAACGGTTGGGCGCGCCGGTGGTGCGATCTTCGCGACAGCGGGCGCAGAATCACTCGCCGTAGCTTTCGCCGCGACGGAAGTTGGCGGGGTCTGCTGGCGTTGCCAGTGAATCACAAACAGCATGACCATTGCGGCCGTGGCTGCCATTCCTATCGCCCAGGCCCAAGCCGTGCGTCGGCTTGCAGCCTGCTGTCGGCTTCGCACTCCGGCGAGAACTCGGCCCTCCAAGCCTGGGCGCGGTTCAGCGCTCGCGTAATGGCGCAGGGAAGCGCGGAGCAATTCATCGACAAAGCGTTTTTCCTTATCGTCCACGGCTCTTCTCCATGAGACTCGCCAGTTTTTCGCTCAAGATGGTGCGCGCTCGCGAAACGCGTTCCCGCACCGACCCTTCGGGGACCCCCAGCACTTCGCCAATTTCTGCCGAGGTGAGTTCCTCGACGGTGGAAAGCGTCAGGGGGTCGCGTAGTTCCCTCGGCAGGCTTGAGATCAGGCGCTCAACCAGCGCCAGCGTCTGGGCGTGGACGGCCACCTGTTCCGCGCTCGCCCCCGCCGCGCGGAGAGTTTCAACCGCTCCCGCCGCATCCTCGAGCGATACCGGCACAAACTGCCGGCGGCGGTCGAGGGCCACCCGCCACACCGTCCGCGCCAGCCAGGCGCGCGGATTGCGGATCTCCGCCCAGTGGCGTTGCTGCCGCAGGAAGCGCATGAAGGTTTCCTGCACGGCATCTTCGGCGTCGTGGTGGTTCCTCAGCACGGCTTGAGCAACGCGATAGACGTGCCCGCCGTGCTCGCGAACCGCAGCCTCAAATTCTCGATCCTTCGCGTCCGCGGAGAGAAGCGCCTCGCTCAAGATCCCCATCGCTTCCATACCACCCTCAGGCATATGACGAATGGCCACCACCCGCTGTTCAGATTTATTTGCCGGCAGCAGATTAGCACCTGGATATAAGCCGTAAGGGATAATCAAACGTCCAATCTGAGAACGCTCTAGAGGACGAATTCTTGCTAACCCCGATCTATTTTGGAGAGGGAATCACCCGGGATTGAGATGCTAAGGCCGGGCTGGGAATCGAACCCAGCAGAGCCTCGAGAGAGGCGCTCAACGGGTTTGCGGCCCGCGGGCAGCGCCAGCTACCTAGACCGGCCACTGCCATTATATCGAAGATGCTGGGCCGAACGCCGGGTCCGACCAGGATCCTGTCAAAGTCTGCAAAGTTCCCCGCAGGGGAGCAAGATCACTAGCCGTTGGTGAAGCCGACCAACGAGAAGTGGC
>CAZCVY010000010.1:0-61921 GCA_964501985.1 uncultured Acidobacteriota bacterium
GAACTTCACTGGAGGAAGCAATTATGCCTGTTAAGGTTGGAATCAATGGTTTCGGACGTATTGGCCGGAACCTTTTTCGCGCATCACTAAACGACCCTGGGGTCGAAATCGTCGCCGTAAACGATATTACTGATCCCAAAACGCTCGCCCATTTGTTGAAATACGACTCGGTTTTCGGCATCTTCGACGCCACCGTGGGTTTCAAAGAGGACGCCATTACTGTCAACGGCAAGCCGATTCGCGTTTTCAAGGTCAAGGATCCTGCTGAAATCGATTGGTCCTCGCTCGGGATTCAGGTTGTTGTCGAGTCCACCGGTTTGTTCACCAAAGCCGAAGACGCCAAGAAACATCTGAAGGGTACGGTGAAGAAAGTCATCATCTCCGCCCCGGCGAAGGGTGAGGACGTTACCATCGTGTTGGGCGTCAACGAGAACATGTACGATCCCGCCAAACACAACATCCTTTCCAACGCGTCTTGCACGACGAACTGCCTGGCCCCGGCGGCGAAGGTCATCCACGACAACTTCAAGATCCTGAAAGGATCAATGACCACGATTCACGCCTATACGAACGACCAGAAGATCCTCGATTTGCCCCATAAGGACCTGCGGCGGGCGCGCGCTGCGGCTCTTAGCATGATCCCCACCACCACTGGCGCGGCCAAGGCTGTCGGGCTGGTACTGCCAGAGCTCAAGGGCAAGCTCGATGGATACGCCATGCGCGTGCCCACGCCCGACGTTTCGGTGGTTGACCTTGTGGCGCTCGTTGAGAAACCCACCACCACCGAGGAAGTGAACGCCGCCCTTAAGAAGGCTGCGGAGGGACCCATGAAGGGCATCCTTCAGTTCGTGGAAGAAGAACTGGTCTCCAAGGACTTCACCGGCAACCCGCATTCGTCCATGATTGACGCGGGCTTTACCAAGGTCATTGACGGTAACTTGGTGAAAGTCGTCGCTTGGTACGACAACGAGTGGGGATACTCGTGCCGCGTACGCGACCTGATCAACTTCCTGGCGGCGAAGGGACTATAGAGAACAGTCGGCAGTAGTCTGAATGCAGTAGGCAGCGGACGGCTGACCACGATCGGTGGGCAGTCGTCCGTCGTCTTCCCGTCGCACAACTGTGTGGGTGCGATTCAGCCCACCCCTAAGTCTTGCGGTTACTTGCTGCACGGCCGGATTGAGCCATCCCCGCCGCCCCCAACGGACCACGGACGACTGCCGACGGACCCTATCCAGCTCGCATTACATCCCGAAATGAGGAATCATACTATGGCTAAGCTTTCGGTTCGTGACCTCGACCCCAAAGGCAAGCGTATTTTCATGCGTGTAGATTTCAACGTGCCCTTAAACGACGCCGGCGAAATCACGGACGACACGCGCGTTCAGGCCTCGCTCCCCACCATTCAGTACGTCGTGGCGCGCGGCGGTCGGCTGATTCTGGCCTCGCACCTGGGCCGGCCCAAGGGCAAAGTCAATCCCAAATACAGTCTGAAACCGGCGACCACGCGGCTGGCGCAACTTCTCGGCAAGCCCGTTGCGTTCGCGCCCGACTGTATCGGCGCCGAAACCGAAGCTGCGGCGCTGGCGCTCAAAGACGGCGACGTGCTGCTGCTCGAAAACCTGCGCTTCCATCCGGAAGAAGAAAAGAACGTGCCCGAATTTGCACAGAAGCTTGCCGCGCTCGCCCAAGTCTACGTGGATGACGCATTTGGTTCCGCGCACCGCGCCCACGCCTCGACGGAAGGCATTACTCATTTTCTTTCTCCGTGTGCGGCGGGGTTGTTGATGGAAAAAGAGCTCGAATACCTGGGCAAGGCAGTGGAAAACCCGGCGCGCCCCTATGTTGCGATCGTTGGCGGCGCCAAGGTTTCCGACAAGATTGAGTTGCTGCAAAACTTTCTGAAGATTGCGGACACGGTGCTGGTGGGCGGCGCCATGGCTTATACGTTCCTTAAGGCGCAGGGAGTGGAAACGGGAAAGTCAAAAACCGAAGACGACAAGCTCGATTTGGCCAAAACACTTCTAGCGGAAGCAGCCTCGCGCGGAAAGCACTTGCTGCTGCCCAAGGACCACATCGTGGCGGATAAATTCGACGCTTCGGCCGCGGGAGAAACGGCTCCCACCCGCGCCATCCCCGCCGACCGCATCGGACTGGACATTGGTCCGGCAACGCGCGCCGAGTATGCGGCGGAAATCGCCAAGGCCAAAACCATTGTCTGGAACGGCCCCATGGGCGTGTTCGAAATGCCTCAATTTGCCGAAGGGACGCTCGCTATCGCCAAGGCGGTAGCGGCCTCGTCAGCCATCTCGATTGTGGGCGGCGGCGATTCCGTGGCGGCGGTAAAGAAGATGGGCGTGGCCGATAAGATCAGCCATATCTCCACAGGTGGCGGAGCGTCGTTGGAGTTTCTGTCGGGACTCACGTTGCCAGGAGTTGCCGCGCTGACGGAGAAGTAGGACCGCAAGAGGTCCAACAATTCGAGTTGTGGGCGAAACCCACGGCAAACGGCCCGCGTAATGATCTACCGACCCCGAAGGGGCTGAAGGCGGCCTCATGCCACCTTGCCAAAGCAGCGCTTCGATGTCTTCGGGGTCGAGGGGAATTCATCTAACTCAAAGGACTCATCCAAATGCGTAAACCTGTAATTGCAGGAAACTGGAAAATGTACAAAACCATCACGGAAGCGGTGGATTTCATTGAAAAAATCAAGGCGGTGGCGGCAAAGGCGGAGCACTGCGAGGTAGTGGTGGCACCGCCCTTCACGGCCTTGGCAGCCGCGGCCCACGCAGCGAAGGGATCGAAGGTTGCGGTGTCCGCTCAAGACGTTCATTGGGACAAGGAAGGCGCGCACACTGGCGACGTTTCGTCGTCCATGCTCGTGGATGTGGGCTGCTCGCACGTCATCATTGGCCACTCCGAGCGACGCCACGACCACGGTGAGACTGACGAGCAGGTGAATCGCAAACTGAAAGCGGCCCTGGCCGCCGGCCTCACCCCGATTATGTGCGTCGGCGAAATCCTGGCCGAGCGTGAGTCCGGTCGGACCGGGGAAGTTTTGAAGGTCCAGTTCGAGGGTGGATTAGCCGGGTTGACCCCCTCCGACTTTTCCCGTATCATAATTGCTTACGAGCCGGTCTGGGCAATTGGGACGGGCCGCACCGCGACGCCGGAAATGGCCGCGGAAACCCATAGCCTCCTGCGAGGCCTGGCGCGGCAGAAGTTCGGGGAAAAAGAAGCCAGTGCTGTGCGCATTCTTTACGGCGGCAGCGTGAAGCCTGACAATGTTAGCAAGCTCATGGCCGAGGAAGAAATTGACGGCGCATTGGTCGGCGGGGCGAGTCTGAAAGTGGATTCGTTTACCGCTCTGGTGAATTTCAAATAGCGGTCGGCAATCGTGCTTAGCTTCGGGCCAAAACATGAGCTGACTGTTGGATGCTGAAAGCTGAGAATTTAACGAATGATCACTCTCGTTGGAATACTACACGTCCTAATTTGCCTTCTGCTCATCGGAGCAGTGCTCCTCCAGGGGGGCGAAAACGTAGACATTACTGCGGCTTTTGGGGGGACCAGCCAGGCGGCCTTTGGTCCCCGCGGCTCCGTAACCCTCCTGGCCAAAATCACATGGGTGCTCGCAGGACTCTTTATCGTCACCTCGATCACCCTCGCCGTCCATGCCTCGCGCCGGGGCGGCGGCTCAGTGTTAGAAACGGTACCGGCCAAAACTGCTCCGCCGGTACCGGGGCCCGCGAAGAAGTAGTAGGACGGTCGTCAGTAGTCAGTTTTCGGTCGTCAGTAAGAACCCGACGACCGCAGTTTTTGAGTTTGACTGAAAGCTGATGACCGACGACTTATAACTGCCAATGTGCGGAAGTGGCGGAACTGGCAGACGCACCAGCTTGAGGGGCTGACGCTCGCAAGAGCGTGGGGGTTCGAATCCCCCCTTCCGCACCAAACTAACTGATTTATATTCAGCAATATCCAAAGAAAATTAAGCGTACGCGTGTCTATTACGTGTGTATAATTATGCACAGGGTACCCTTGCGGATTTCTGAGGGTATGTATTAATTAAAGTGCGATCGTTCTTTGAAAGTTGGTGCGAAAACCGAGAGTACCGGAAGGAAATCGGCCATATTGTGAATGTACGCTCCGTAGGTAGACGGCCTCCCCAAGAGGTAGCATGGGTTCGAGTCCCATCTTCACCACCAACTTTCAGAGAATGCCGTGATAGAATCCGCCCGAGCAAGCAGTGTCTAAAGAGCGAACCGCGAGCACCGTATAAAAAAGGAACCGACAGCGAGTAATTGCCTTTCTGAAGGGGGACGGGTTGGGCATCTTAAGATGGAATGCGGAGAAGGTTAAGAAACTTTCGGGATTAGAAATCTGGCTATTTATTATTGGCCGTGGGCTTATGGCTCTCGCGGTCGGCATCATAAGCACGTGGTATTTTCCACAAATTGCAAATCCTCTAGCTGTTCCAATGCTGATTACAGGAGCCGTTCTTTTCCTGATTGCGTCCAAGGGATTGATCAGGGCAAAATCAAATTCAAACTGAGTCACTAGCCAGTTCCACGTGTCAGCCGTGTGTTTGATATCTGTGTGCCGCCTTCCCTACGCTACATTAATGATGAAAAACCGTGTGTGAATTACGTGTGGCGAATACCCTAATCTAGCGTCTGGAGCGTTTTGAACGCCATGGAAATTCAATAAGTTACGTCTTTTCAATACAAGGCGACAATCCGAATCCCCCCTTCCGCACCACCTATCCTAAGAAATCCCGCTCACAGGGTTCTCAACCAATCGAGCATGGTCCCTGCCTTGGTGGCAGGGACGCCCTCGGCCCACAGACACTCGTCTCCCTTGCGCAAAAGCAGAACCGCCCCGTTTGCCGCCGAGCCAATAAACTCGGCTGCGGTTGAGCGCTTATCAGTCGTGAGGTCGGAATACTTTTTGGCCAAGATCGTCTGGTAATCCTGAAAAAATGCCAGGGCCGCTTGCGGATTCGTCCACCGCGTGCGTGCCACCAAGGTAAAGTCATTTCCACCGGAACGCTCGTAGAGCAGATACCGGTCGCCACTCCACGAACCGCCGCGCGCCTTGGCTTCGTCTTCGGAAATTAGTTGCCCAAGAAGGGAATAGTAGCCGAGTTCGCCCATCGCATTCTCGGTCAAGAATCGTAGGCCGGCCACTCCATCGAGTGCTGGCGGGTGCGCCAAAGAAAGCTGCGGAACCGGTTGGCGATTGAAATAAGTCTGCGGCTCGAAGATTTCCTTCGTGGTCGCCGGTGGATGCTCGAACAACTCATTGAGGTCCTTCCAACCCCCGCGCTGCAGGCCAGCTTGGATGAAGCCCATGCCCTGCACATAGGGGAAGAGAGCCTGCATGCGGAAAAAGTAAGGCGCCTTCGAGAACGCGGGAAATTCGTCGAACTGCTGGTGGATTGCCATTTCCATCAGCGGCGTAATCGAGGGCATTTGGCCCAGTTCCAATCCACCAACCGATTGTTGCATCATGGCGGCGGTGGCGTATCCCTCCACAACCGCCTGGCGAGCGTTCGTGGCATCGTCATCGTTGCGGACGGCGTGGAGATAGCTTTCCAGATCCCAGCTTTGATCCTGCAACGCATGGGTGAGTTCGTGAGAAAGCACCATAGCCTGCGTGTCCGCAGGAACCCAGTCCGCAATGAACATCGTCTTGCGCTTCGGGTCGTAGAAGCCCGCCGCCTGTTCCGTGTAAAAGCTGATCAGAAACTTCTCGAGGCTGAAGTCCCGCGGCACCAGGCCAAAGGCGCGCACCAGGGCTTCCTGGGCGTGGATTTCCGCCGGCGTCAGCTCTTCGTGCAAGTTCTGGGTCAAGTACTTTTCGATCTCCGGCCGACTGATGACCTGCTTTTTGAGAGGCGCCTTGATGGGCAGGCCGGTCATTTTGCTCATTTGCTGAAAAACTTCGTCCGCGTTTGAAAGAAGATCCTGGCTTGAGGGCTGCTGGGCGCCGGAGGGCGTTCCGGATAGAACGAAAATGCTTACACCGAGGGCGATCATCCAGAGTAGATGTAGATATGGATAGCGGCATCTTGTTCGAATGAATGGCCTTCGTAGCTTCATGGTTCGGTGCGCCTCGATGTGGAAAGGGGGGCAATTTGCCTGACTTCCAACCGTGAACCGTTTGACCCGCCCCTCTTACGAGACTATCATGAATCCCGCGCGAGCAAGCCGGGTGATCGCTGCTTCGCCCTAGCGCTCCGCTTTCCGGGGCTGGCAGGGGCGGGGGAGAGGAAAGTCCGAACTCCGCAGGGCGGTGTGCTCGCTAACGGCGAGGGCTCGAGGGGGAATCCCGATTCGTCGGGGTGTACGCCTCGGGTACGGAAAGTGCCACAGAAAACATACCGCCGTGCCGGCGCCTTCGGGCGGTCCGGCGCGGTAAGGGTGAAAAGGTGCGGTCCCGGGTCACCGGGAATTAAAGTAAGAGCGCACCGCCCCGGTGGTGACACTGGGGGCATGGCAAACCCCACACGGAGCAAGACCAAATAGGAGGGGAGGGGCGGCCCGTCCCGCTACAACCCTCGGGTAGGTCGCTGGACCCCGCGAGCAATTGCGGGGCTAGAGGAATGATCGCCACCCCGATTCGTCGGGGCACAAAATTCGGCTTACAGGCTTGCTCGCGCGAACTGTGAACGACTTGAGGCCCGATCTCCCTGCTCCATGCGCATGGACGATAAGGCATGTGACGGGCGGTCAGTTGTGAGCCGTGGGTGATTGGGAAGGGGCCCCAGGCTCCACCCGCAAAACCGAGTCGACGATTCCAATCTCCACACGGCGATTCTTGGCGCGAGCCTGAGCGCTTTCGCCGGTCTCGAGGGGGTCAGATTTCCCGTACCCCTTGGAGTCAATGATCTTCGCATCCACTCCCGACTGCACTAGGCAGTCGCGCACCGCGGCGGCGCGTCGCTCCGAAAGCTTCTGATTATATTGTGCCGTGCCCACGTCGTCGGTGTATCCATACACGTAGATTTGGTACCCATCGAGGGTCATCAGCACTCCCGCCATGCGACTGAGTGACTCGCGGTTGCCGGGGCGGATTGTGGCTTTGTCGAAATCAAAGCGGATGGCATTGCTATCGAGCGTAACGATAAGCCCCGAATCGGTCTCGCGCGTGGTAGCGATCTGGGAGAGTACGTGACGGAGATGGTCAAGTTCCGCCTGGCGCTGGGCGTGGAGGCGCGCCGCCTCCTGCTGGGCTTCTGTCGCTTGCTGGGAGGCTAGTGCAGCCTGATGCTCGGCTTGTGTAGCCTGCTGAGTGGCGGCTTCCGCCTGCTTTTGCGCCTGTTCGGCTTGCTGGTCAGATTGGGCCTTCGCCTGCGCCGCTTGCTCCGCGCTTGCTTGTGCCTGGGCAGCCTCGGTCCGAGCCACGCCCGAGTCCGCCTGCGCCTGGGACACAGCCCCTCGCAACTGCTGTGCTTGCTGCGTAAGAGCCTGCACTCGGCCCTCCGCCTGCCGCGTGCGCTTCCACAGCAGATAGCCGGGAATTTCCAGAAGGATGCACGCTGCCACGATCAGAATGATCGCCCCAGCGCCCCACCCTTTCTTCTCGGGTGGCGGTGCGATGACCGGCGGTACGGGTTCGTTAAGCCCGAACATCTCTCAATTCTACACCCGTGCGCTTCGATCTGGGGTTACTGAACAGGCTCGCTACGCCCTCCGCCGGCTGAGCATGACGATTGAGCATCACGACACTGAGCATCACGCCAGTTGGCGTCTTGCGAGCGCGAGTTTATACTGTCCGTCCGCGACCCGAAGTCCGGAAAAGGACAGTTTAATGGATCAGATTTCCCGGCGTGATCTTTTGGCTTCATTATTGGTTTTACCCGCCGCATTGCGCGGGAGCGACGAACAAGGCACTTCTTTATTTAACGGTCATTCGCTTGACGGCTGGAAAGCTGGGGAGCACGGCCACTCCTTCCGCGTTGAAGACGGAAACATCGTGGCTGCCGGACCCCGCGCTCACCTTTTCTACACCGGGCGCGGCGGCAACGCAAATTTCAAGAACTTCGATCTGAAAGTGGAAGTGAAGACGAGCCCCAGGGCATGTTCCGGCATTCATTTTCACACGCAATTTCAATCCCACGGTCCGCTTAAATCCGGCTTCAAAGTGCAAATTAACAACGTCTATGCCGGCGAGGGTGATGAGCTCGACCGCCGCAAGACCGGCTCGCTTTACGGCATCCGCGACATTTACAAAGCCATGGTGAATGACGACGAGTGGTTCGAAGTGCGCGTTCAGGCGCGCGACAAGCAAGCGCAGGTGTGGCTGAACGGCACGCCGATCGTCGATTACATCGAGCCTGCCCAGCCGGCGGATTCTCCAGTTCCAGCTCTCGGCCACGGCGCTATCGCTCTCGAATGCTGTGGCGAGGTGCCCAAAGTGTCGTTCCGCAATCTGGTGTTAAAGCCCTTGCCCGATGACTTGCGGACGCCCTCCGAGTTGCTGCCACAGGTGGACGACGTTTATCGCCAGTTGCTGCAAATGAACCAGCAGGGCTATCCCGTGGTGGATTATCACACTCACCTGAAGGGCGGCCTGACGCTCGAGCAATCGCTGGCCAACTCTCGGCGCCTCGGAATCATGTACGGAATCGCAGTCAATGGCGGGCTGAAGTTTCCCATCACCACCGACGCCGGAGTGCTTGATTTCCTCGCCAGCATGAAGGGCACGCCCGCCTTCATCGGATTACAGGGGGAGGGCCGGGAGTGGGTGACGCTGTTTTCCCGGGAGGCGATTGCGAAGTTTGATTACATCTTCACCGATTGCATGACGTTTTCCGATGACCAGGGCGTGCGAAGGCGAATGTGGATTCCCGAAGAAGTGGGCGAGATTCGCGATCCCGAGCAGTTCATGGAAATGTTCGTCAGCCGCATCCTCGGCATCCTCAACAACGAACCCATCGACATTCATGCCAATCCCACCTTTTTGCCGGACGTGATCGCGAAAGACTACGACCGACTATGGACTCCGGAACGGATGCAGAAGGTTATCGATGCCGCAAAGGCCAATGACGTGGCGATTGAAATCAACAACCGCTACCGGATTCCCAGCGCGGCTTTTATCAAGCTCGCGAAACAGACGGGCGTGAAATTTTCATTTGGTACGAACAACGGTGATGCCAATTTGGGGCGTGACGAATACGCGCTGGCGATGGTCAAGGAATGCGGGATCACCTGGCAGGACATCTTTATGCCGAAGCCGGACGGCAAGAAAGCGGCGCAGAAACATAAAGCGGGGTGATGGCCTCCTGCCTCCCTGAAGGGGAGGAATGTCATTAGCCGAAGTTGAAACCTGCGGCAGGGAACCCGAAGAATCAGGTTCCGACCCTGAAACGGTCGAATAATCTGACCCCTTCGGGGTCGGAAGAACCTTCTCCTTGCCGCGCCGATCCGTAGGTTTCACCTACGGCTAATAATATTGTCCCCCTTCGGGGAACAGGGCCAATCCTTTATCCAAACCATTGCAACAATCCCGCATCTGATAGGATAAACGCATGGGTTTGTTTGGATCGAAATCGAAGAAACTTGGCGCCGCGAAGAAGCTGGAAGGGACGGTGCAATTCCCCGGGGACAAGTCCATTTCCCATCGCTACGCGATGCTCGCGGCCATTGCCTCAGGAGAGAGTGAAATCCATTTCTTTTCGTCGAGCGCCGACTGCCAATCGACGCTCAACTGCCTGAAGTCGTTGGGCGTTAAAATCGACCGTAAAGACAACGTCGTAAAGATCTCTGGGGTTGGCCTGGACGGGTTGCGCGCGCCTGCGGGGCCGCTCGAGGCGGGAAACTCGGGCTCGACCATCCGCATGCTTTCCGGGATACTCGCCGGCCAGCCGTTTCGCTCGGCGTTGGTGGGCGACGCATCGCTCTCGCGCCGCCCCATGAAGCGCGTGGCTGACCCGCTCACCCTGATGGGTGCACGCTTCAAAACAGCGGATAAGGGCTGCCCGCCCATCGAAATCGAGGGCGGTCACTTAATGCCCATTCGCTATGAAATGCCCGTGGCGAGTGCGCAGGTGAAGTCCGCCATCCTACTGGCGGGCCTGTTTGCCGAAGGCGAAACCGAGGTGGTGGAGAAAGTCCCCACGCGCGACCACACGGAAATCGCCTTGGAAGTGATGGGGGCGGACATCGGCCGCCACCAGCGCACCATCGCGGTGCGCGGCCGCGCGCGACTGGAAGGGAAAAAACTTTACGTTCCCGGCGATATTTCTTCCGCGGCATTTTTCATTGTGGCTGGCCTCGTTGTGCCGAATTCCAACCTGATGCTGCACAACGTGGGGCTGAACCCGACGCGGACAGCGCTGCTTGACCTGCTGGTCCCGATGGGCGGCCGCGCCAAAGTGGTGAACCTCGAAATGCTCAATGGTGAATTGCTCGGCGACCTCCACGTCGATTCCAGCCAACTCGCGGGCGGCGAGATCCCGGAAGAGCTCGTGCCGGGCTTGATCGACGAACTTCCGGTGCTGTCCGTTTTGGGCACGCAAACCGAAAGGGGTCTGTCGTTTCGGGGCGCAGCGGAACTGCGCGTGAAGGAGAGCGACCGGCTGGCGGCCGTGGCGGAAAACCTACGCCGCATGGGAGCCGAGGTCGAGGAATTTCCCGACGGGCTGCGCGTGGCCGGTCGTCAGAAACTGCGAGGCGCGGAGATCGATCCACACGCCGACCACCGCATTGCCATGGCCTTCGCTGTCGCGGCCCTGGTGGCGGAAGGCACTACCGTCATCAAAGACAGTTCCTGCGTCGACATTTCCTTTCCGGATTTCTTCGAGACCCTTCAACGCGTGGCGGGGTGAGGCCGAGTTTTTTCCTCAGAAATCTGAAATCGACCTCACCAGTTCCCCGATTTTCACTAGACCGTCGGAGGACGGGTTGGGGTGGCCGACGTGCGCACGGACCACTGGCGCGTATCGATGTTTCGGGCGATTCCAGGTGGTCCGGGCTTTGCCGGGCTGCTCATCAGAGTCCGGCGGCTCGGCAGGATGTGTGCCGGCGCGATGGAGGCGGATGGCCCCGTAGTCCGTGGTGATGCGGATCAGGGGCCCACCCTTGCCGAAGCTCCCGGAAATGGAAGGTGTGTCGCCGTCCTTCACCACTTTCAGGCCCGGTCCCGAGAAGTCGCAATCCACCTCACCGTGGCGCGAATCCGCTTCGATTTGGAAGTTCGACCCCTGGGGGAGGGTTAGTTCGACGGCGCCGTTCTTCGATTCCACCTGAATATCGTGAGTGGGCGGCGTGGAAGTTTGCAGCGTGATTTGACCGTCGCTGTCGGCGATGTGGACATTGTGTTTAAAGTTGTTGACGTTGATGTCCTTCTGGCGGGTCGTCAGCTCGAGTGGACCGTCGATGCCGTTAATCTCCATCGAGCCCACCTCCATGTTCAGTTGCCCGGAGAGCTTTTGCGCGGTCATGTTGGTTCGTTGAGATTCGTAGCGCAAAGTATTGCCCACATCGTGGAATTGAATGGCGCCGCTGAACTCGCCATGCACGGTGACCGTATCGGAGACGTCTGCAACCTCAATGTCGTCGCCGCGGCCGTCGAGTTCCACGCTTCCTTTCACCCCGCGAATTTCCGTGGAGTTACCGGTTTTGTGGATCTTCACCAGGCCCTGGACATTGGTGGCGCGCACATCGCCTTTCTGGGTGAACAGCGTTTGGTTGCCGTTCAGGTCATCCACCTGGATATCGCCGCGGACAGAAGTGATCTGGCTGCTGGTGGCTTTAGGGACGCGCAGGCTCAGGTCAACCGAGACGCGGCGGCCGTCGTCAGCGAGTGCTCTTCGATTGGATCGCAGCAGGTAATGCCCGGCTTCGTCCACGAGTTCGAGTTTCAAATCGTCCGACATCTTCTTGGCGGCGCCTTCGTCCTCGGCGCGAATAGTCTTTTTCGCAATCACGTCGATGTTGGATTGGTCGGCGCCGCGGACCTCCACGCTGCCGCGCTGGTCATCCAAAACGAGCTGCGGCTCGCCCTTGGTGGGCTGGGAGAAGGTCTGGTCGTAAGTGTAGGTATTGGAAAAGAGGCTGGAAATATCGTCGTCGTCCACGTGCCATCCCCATTGCTGCCAGGGGTGGAGAACGACCTTGGAGACGAGTGTGCCGAGCACGAGAACCAGGACCAGCATCACCACTTCACTCCCGGAAAAGAGGGGTGGCGGCGTGGTCTCGGGATGGGCTTGTGCCTGCATGTAATCGATGAGCTTCGAGAGCCCCCAGAAGATGATGAGGATGGGCCAATACTTGGCGATGAGCTGCCAGGGATGGAGGGACGGATCGAAGTTCTGCATCAAGAAGATGACGCCTACGGCGATCAGAGTCAGCGCCCAGAAGATTGATCCACGACGATAAGTGTAGACGCTCATGTTTACCTCGCGCCAGGAAGGGCCGAAGCTCGAAAGTCGAAGTCCGAAACTCGCCAGTTACGCCTTGATTGTTGAGTTTCGCATTTCGAGTCTCGCCCCTGCCCTCCCCTGCGCAACCCGTTTTTTGCCAACTGCCTACTATCTCTTGCTTTCTGCCTTGCTTTCGGCCTACTGCCTTCTGCTTGTTACACCCGCGGCCCCTCCGGAGGACGGGGCGGGCGCGTAACATCGATCAACTTCAGGATCCCAACCACCACCAGGAGCGCCGGCCAGGTTTTGCTGATCCCCCAACCGGGTACGAGCTGATCGAACAGAAACATTATTCCCAGCACGATAAGGAGGACGGGAAACATGAGTCCGCCTCGAAAATACGCCGGTGATGGTGGTGTTGCTCCCATAATCTCTATCCCCTGCCGAGGGGCTGCTCGCCGCGAGCTGCGCTAGCTCCCTTGTCTTATACGCTGAAGTTCCGATTCCAGTTCCTGCATTTTGCGTTGGTGCTCCAATTCATCCATGTGGAGCTTTTGGTGAACGTCTATTTCCCTGTCGCGAATCCCGGCGAGTTGAGTGATGGCGACGATCACCACAACCATGGCAAACACCGCCAGGGGGATAAGAAACGGTGACATAGGCAATGACCTCCCCATCGCGAGACCGGCCGCGCGCGCATCAGGCAGCCTTACTCGCGGAAGAACTCCCTTTGGTCTTTTCCAGCTCGATTTCGAGCTCCTTCATCTTCTGAAGGTGTTGCATTTCTCTGACGCGCAGTTCTTCGTGGCTGCGCAGTTCCTTTTCCCGAAATTTGAACCAACAGCCGATGGCCACCACGGCAATAATCATCACCCACATTCCATTGCTGCTCAGAATCGTAACAAAATCACGCATCGTTCCCCCCTCTTGCAGTGCCGCCGCACCTTCGAGATGCTTCAGGCAATCTTCTGCTTGGCCTTTTCCAGCTCAATTTCGAGCGTCTTCATTTTGGCTTGGTGCTCCATCTCCCGAATGCGCAGGTCCTGGTGGTATCGCAGTTCTTTGTCGCGCGCCTTAAACCAATGGACGATGCCGACAATGGCCACAATCATAGCCGTGCCGAATATCACTGCCGAAATTGGAATCCACAGCGGATTGATATCCATGTTCATAAGTCTCCTCGGACTGCTGCGCTCAAGCGGCGCCGCGCTTGGGCCTCAGCGCTTACCTTGCGGCGCGCGCTTTCTCCAGCTCAAGCTTGGCTTTCTCGACATCCATCTCTTTCAGCTTGCGTTCGTGCTCCATCTCCTGCGTGCGGAGACGTTGATGCGCCTCCAATTCTTTCTCACGCATTTTTCTCATCGAATTGATGGCCACGATGATGACCACCATCACAAAGGCTCCCAGGGGAACAGCGAACGGGCTTAGCTCCATAATTTCCTCCAGATGGTTCATTCTTTACGAATAACCGACGGCGCCTTTACTGCGGGTTGCGGGGGCCTTGCGGTCGACCGGCAACGCCAGGGTCCGTCCTTGCCGCGACCGATTTCCCTGGGTTTGACCACTTTACTAACCAAATGATCCCGAGGGCGATCACCAACACCGGGAACAGGTGGGTGAGCAGGGCCAGGGAACCACCCAGTAACCCGAAGACCATTCCCACCAAACCGCCCACCACACCGACTAAGATGCCGACAGCCGCGCCGATCAAACCGATGATGATGCCAATTGCCGCCATGTGTGTTCCCCTCCATAATTCCGGTTAGTGCCGGTGGCGTTTGGGTGTTTGGCTCTTGCCTAACACCCGACACCTGGCACCTGACACCTTCCTTACAGTCCCTTGCTCCCGGGAATATTGCTCGGTCCGCCTCCTGGCGTATCAGGCGGGGGTGGGATGATCGGATCCGGGGGTTTGGGCCCCGACATTCGACGTTGCAACACCAGGAAGCCAGCCACAATCAAAAGAATGGGCCAGAACCTACTGATCTGGTTGATGACCGGCACGCCGAGGTTGTCCAGCAAAAAGAGAACTCCAAGGCCAATCAGTAACGCCGCCCCAATCGGAGCGTTCACTTTCACCTCGGTCAGGCCAAACCACTCCGGCACAGGCTTGCCCATGCACTTCGCCTTGGCGGTCTGAAACGAATCGATCACCATATAGAAGTAGAATGCCGCGGCGCCAAGTCCGAAGATTGTGTCCAGGGGGCCGTGGACGCGGTCGCCGAGAGCGATCAAGGAGCCAAAGATCAGGACCTGCATAATGGCTTTCGTGACTTGACCGTTGTAGATGGCGCCTACGCCGGGGATAAACCCCAGGCCCAGAGCCAGGCCGGGACTCGGCCCGCCCCCAACTCCCCCCCAGGGGGGAAGAGGACTGCGCAAGCGGGCCGTCAGGCAGTTTTCGCAGTAAACCATTCCGCTCACGTCGCGTTTGCAATCGTTGCAGACTGCGCGCCCGCACTGCCCGCAATAAGCGTTGGCATCATTGAGTGGGTGATTGGCGCATTTCATGGGATTGGACTCCTTCTCGCCCTGGTAAATCCGGTCTGGTTCCCTAAGGTTGGGAAAGCCGGTTCGTTGTCACTGACCGCCTCGGTCCACGCGCCCCCGTTGGAGGCCATGGTTTGGTCTGAAGGCGCGCCCTCAGAGGAACCGCCTCCCGGCGGCGTAGCCTTGGGAGTTGCTTCCTCCTGGCCATTCGGCTGGCCGCGCAATAGCCGGAAGCGCGACTCAATCTCGTAGACCACACGCAGGTCGTAATAGAACTTTTCCGCGTGCGCGTACATCAGGTGCCCTTGGCGGTTGGCCCGGTCAACCCAGGTACGGGGATTTAGATCTTCGAATCGCAAACTTCGCAAATTCAGCCCGGCGGCATTGACGAGGATCGAGAACGTGAACACCGTCATGGCGATGGGGTAGGCCACCCGGGGTTGCAGCACGGGCCGGATGTAGGCAGCTAACCGCTCTCCCCACGTGGGCTTACGCTCACCGATAGTGGCCCGCAGAATTTTGGGGACAAGCCAGGGCTTCGGTTCTACATCTTCCGCCGCTTGGCACATCTCCATCACGTGGCGAACGTCCCCCATCAGCTCACGGCATTCCGCGCATCCCTTCAAATGCGCGTCCACCGAGGCTCGACTGGAGGGTTCCAGTAGCCCTTCCAGGTAATCGCTTGCCAGGTTTTCGATCTCCAAGTGTGTCATGGCTCGCTTCCCGCCTCTGCGGGGCCTCTCAATCCTTCCATACGCTTTAAGACCCGCGCAAGTTCCAATCGACCTCGATTTATTCGTGACTTAACCGTACCCTGGGGGACCCCCAGCACCTGGGCGATTTCCAAATAGTCCAGGTCGTGCAGGTCCCGCAGGACCACCGCCTCCCGCAAGTCCGGCGAAAGCCGGTCCA
This sequence comes from uncultured Acidobacteriota bacterium, assembly GCA_964501985.1. Lineage (GTDB taxonomy): Bacteria > Acidobacteriota > Terriglobia > UBA7540 > UBA7540 > Bog-366. The sequence continues at coordinate 15,773 of CAZCVY010000010.1, forward strand.
GCGCCCGCTGAAGCTGCTCCTTCCGCTCCCGGGCTTCCACTTGGCCGTGAGGGCTTGCTCCCGGGCTGGGCGTTGCCTCATACGTCTCCACGTCCTCTTCGATGGATCCCGTCATCCGATCCTTCTTGGTGCGGCGGTAATGGTCCACCAAGTGATTGCGGGCCACGCGGTGCAACCAGGTCGAAAACGAACCCTGCGTGACGTCGAAGCTCCGCAGGGTTTGAAAGATTTTGATGAAAACTTCTTGCGTCAAATCCTCCGCTTCTTCCGCTCGGCCGGTAAAGCGGTAGCAGAGGTTATAGATTTTTCGAGTGTAGACCCTGAGCAGGCCTTCCCACGCGGAGTTTTCGCCGGCGAGGCACCGTCGAAGCAAATCCAAATCTTGTTCCACTACGCCTCACCTCAACCGCTGGAAGGCCCGGCTGCCACTGTGTGATTCCCATCCAGCAAAGCACAAACAAGTTTCGGCGGCATTGTAACAGAAGGAAGCCGCGTGCGGGATGGTTTGGTTGCCTCACAGCTAGCCTGGCGGGACATAAAGTCTCTGTGGATAAGTCCATACCTTTTAGGTATAATTTAACCGCCACAGGGCTTCCTTTCTCTTCGGGGTTGGGGGACTTCAGCTTGCGAACACGGCTGCTATTTACTTTTGGTATCTTCGCTTCCGTTATCTGGCTTTTCAACGCTGTCAAAACCGCGTCGGTGACTCCGCCACAAACGCCAGTCAAGAGGGTGGATTTTAACCGCGATATTCGCCCAATCTTGTCAGACACCTGCTTCAAGTGTCATGGCCCGGACGAAAAGCAGCGCATGGCGAACCTCCGCCTCGACGACACGGAAGGCCTCTTTGTTGACCGCGGCGGCTATCGCATCATCGTTCCCGGCGATGCCGAAAAGAGTAAGCTCTACCAAAAGATCAGCTCGACGGATGACTCCTTCCGCATGCCGCCGACTTATTCTGGGCGGTCGCTTACGCCAAAACAAATTGAGTTGATGAAGGAGTGGATCGACCAGGGAGCCAAATGGGATATGCTCTGGTCATTTGCACCGCCCAAGCGCCCTCCGGTGCCGGAGGTAAAGGACAAAGCATGGGTCCGGAATCCCGTTGATAATTTTGTTCTGGCACGCCTTGAGGCCGAAGGGTTGAAGCCTTCTCCCGAAGCGGATAAAGCCACGCTTCTGCGCCGGGTTTATTTCGACCTTACCGGTTTGCCGCCCACGCCCGTGGAAATTGATTCCTTTCTCGCCGACCATTCCCACGACGCCTATGAGAAGCGCGTAGACCAGCTCTTGGCCTCGCCCCATTACGGCGAGCGCATGGGCATGCCTTGGCTCGATATGGCGCGGTACTCGGATACCCACGGCTACCACATCGACTCCCTCCGCGACATGTGGGCGTGGCGCGATTGGGTGATTAAAGCGTTCAACCAGAACATGCCGTACGATGAGTTCATCGTCGAGCAAGTGGCCGGCGATCTGCTACCCAACGCCACGGTGGATCAGAAGATTGCGTCCGGGTTCAACCGCAACCACATGATTACCCTCGAGGGCGGCGCCATTCCTGAGGAGTATCACGTGGAGTACGTGGTCGATCGCGTCAGCACCACGTCCACCGCCTTTCTGGGCCTCACCATGGGGTGCGCGCGCTGCCACGATCACAAATTCGACCCCATCACACAAAAGGATTTTTATCGGTTTTTCGCTTTCTTCAATACGGTTCCTGAACGCGGCCTGGATGGCTTCACCGGCAACGCTGTGCCGGTTCTGCCCATGCCTTCGCACCAGCAGCAACAGCAGCTTGATGCCATTAAATCGCAGATCGCCTCGACGCTCGCGGCCCTTCCGGAAAAGGAAGTCCTGGCGCAACGCAACGATTGGCAGAAGTCGGCGCTTGCTTCTCTCGCCGAGCCCACCCGCGAGGGCCTGGCGGCATACTATCCCCTTGATGGCGACCTGACCGATGCTTCGGGACTCCACCACGACGGCAAGCCGGTGCGAGGTGAAGTGGTTTATGACGAGGCCGCAATTGCCAAGGGGGCGGATTTCAGCTCCGAAACGCAGGTGGCATTCGGCAACAGCGGAGACTTTGAGCGGGGCAAGCCCTTCACGCTCGGGCTATGGGCCAGGCCCGGCGGCGTGATGTCGATCAACATCCTGCAAAAACGTGAGGCGGGAGAACACTGGCAAGGCTGGGAGTTGACTGACGACAAGCCGGTTTTCGATGGGCGCCAACAGCGCGCGGCCCATATCGTCGTGCGCATGGCCAACCACTGGCCCGACGACGCTCTTGAGGTCCAAACCAAGGACGTCGAGCAAATCGACTCGCTCCGCCACTTCTTGATTGAATACGACGGCACGGGGAAAGCCGCGGGCATTAAATTCTACGTCGATGGCAAGCGGGCAGAGTCCACCATTCTCAAAGACCACCTAACTGGTGATTTTCGCACCACAGCGTTGCTGGAAGCGGGTGACCAGAGCCTCGGAACCCCGTTCGAAGGCCGCATGGACGACCTGCGAATCTACGACCGCAGGCTAAGCGATTCCGAAGTGGAAGACCTTGCCATTCGCCTTCCGGCGCGTTCTTTGCTGATGGCGCTCGATGGCCGCCCGGCGCAGGAGATTGCCTCACTTCAGCCCGAAAAGCCACCGGAGGAAGTTCAAATCGGGATGGAGGATAAAGCCGAAACTAAGGATGACAAGGAAAAGGGCCTGGAAAGAAATCGGCAGACCCGGCTGACCGAGTATTTCCTTAAATATGCGGCGCCCGAGAAGGAGCGCCAACTTTACGCGCAACTGAAAGATCAGCAGAAGGAAAAGGACAAGCTGGAAGACGCAATTCCCTCGGTGATGGTCATGGCCGAGATGAAGAAGCCGCGCGAGACCTTTGTGCTCGGGCGCGGCCAGTACGACAACCCCAAGGACAAAGTAACGCCCAACGTGCCCGCCTTTCTGCCCCCCATGGAGCCGGGCCTGCCCATGAATCGGCTCGGCCTCGCCAAGTGGATCGTGAATCCGGCCAATCCGCTTACGGCGCGCGTGGCGGTGAATCATTTCTGGCAGGAGTACTTCGGCACCGGGATTGTGAAAACAGCAGAAGACTTCGGATCGCAGGGTGAGGTCCCCAGCAATCCGCTCCTTCTCGATTGGCTGGCCACGGAATTCGTGCGCACGGGATGGGACGTCAAGCCCATGCAGCGGCTCATCGTAACCTCGGCCACGTACCGGCAATCTTCGCGGGTGACGCCGGAGCTGGAGGAGCGCGACCCGGAGAATCGCCTGCTGGCGCGAGGTCCGCGATTCCGCCTGCCGGCGGAGTTGATCCGCGACAACGCCCTCGCCGCCAGTGGCTTGCTCGACAATCGCATCGGCGGACCCAGCGTTTACCCCTATCAGCCCAAGGGCCTGTGGGAGGAAATGGCCTTCGGCTCGGGATTCACCGCGCAGGCCTACACGGAGTCGACTGGCAGGGACCTATACCGGCGCAGCATGTACACCATCTGGAAGCGCACTGTCCCTCCCGCGGCACTCACAACCTTCGACGCGCCGGACCGCGAAAAGTGCACCGCGCGCCGGTCCGTGACCAACACGCCGCTCCAGGCGCTGGTGCTCTTGAACGACCCGACTTATGTGGAGGCCGCCCGCTTTCTCGCCGCGCGGATGTTGACTCAGGGGGGCAAGACGGCAACGGGAAGAATCGATTATGCTTTTCGCCTCGCCACAGGGCGCGCTCCCGATGCGCAGGAACGCGCCGTGCTGGTGGAGGAGGCGCAGGAAGCGCTCTCTGATTTCCGCCTGCACACGAGCGAGGCAACCGCATTGCTCAACGTGGGCGCCTCCAAGTGCGACCCCAAGCTCGACCCGAAAGAACTTGCGGCCTGGACGACCGTGGCCAGTATTATTTTGAATCTCGATGAGACGATTACGAAGGAATGAAGGGGTAGTTAACAGTTGACAGTTGACAGTCGACAGTAGCTAGGACTTGTCAGCTCCTGGACAGGAAATGACGTTTATCGAAGACGGACGCTATCCGCTGACAGCCCGTACTTACTGTTGACTGTGAGCTGTCGACTGTCAGATTATGAAATGGATGTGACTCATGATGGACCCCAAGACCACGACCGCAAAAGACCTCGCGCTCGCCATGACCCGGCGCCATTTCTTCCGGCAGAGCACCGCCGGGATTGCCCTGGGGATCCCGGCGCTTGCCTCGCTGTTGGCGCGCGACGGATTTGCCTCGGCGGACGGAATTGACCCCAAGACGGGCGGACTAGTGGGCTTTCCCAACTTCGCGCCCAAAGCGAAGCGAGTCATCTTCCTGCACCAGTCGGGCGCTCCGTCTCAGATCGATTTATTCGACCCCAAGCCGACGCTCGCCAAAATGAAGGGCACCGACTTGCCGGATTCGGTTCGCATGGGACAGCGGATTACCGGCATGACTTCCGGTCAATCGACCCTGCCCGTGGCGCCATCCATCTTCAACTTCGCCCCCGCAGGAAAATCCGGCATGCTGTTGAGTGAGCTCCTGCCGTACCACGCGAAGATTGTGGACGATGTTGCGTTCATCAAGACGGCCTATACCGATGCGATTAACCACGACCCGGCGATAACCTTTATTCAGACCGGCTTTCAGCAGCCGGGCCGCCCGAGCATGGGCTCGTGGGTCAGCTACGGGTTGGGAAGCGAGAACCAGAACCTGCCGGCCTTTGTCGTCATGATTTCCCAGGCCAACGCCCTGAACCCTGACCAGCCGCTGTTTTCGCGTTTGTGGGGCAATGGCTTTCTGCCCTCTAAGTACCAGGGAGTGAAGTTTCATGCCGGCGGCGACCCCGTGCTTTATCTCTCGAACCCGCCGGGAATCAGCCCCCAAACGCGTCGCCGCATGCTCGACGGAGTTGCTAAGTTGAATCGGTTGCTCGCGGAAAAGTATGGTGATCCGGAGATTGAAACGCGCGTGTCGCAATACGAAATGGCCTACCGCATGCAAACTTCGGTGCCGGAGCTGATGGACCTCGCGAAGGAGCCTGCTTCCACCTTCGAATTGTATGGACCGGATTCGCGCAAGCCCGGAACCTACGCCGCCAATTGCCTGCTGGCGCGGCGCCTGGCCGAGCGGGGAGTGCGCTTCGTGCAGCTTTACCACCGCGGCTGGGATCAGCACAACGACCTGCCGCGCGACATCGCCCTCCAGTGCAAGGGCGTGGACCAGGCTTCCGCGGCGCTCGTTATCGACCTGAAACAACGCGGCATGTTGGATGACACGCTGGTGATCTGGGGCGGCGAGTTCGGACGTACCGTATATTGCCAGGGCAAGCTCACCGATACCAACTACGGCCGCGACCACCATCCGCGCTGCTTCACCATGTGGATGGCGGGCGGCGGCGTCAAGCCCGGAATCAGCATCGGCAAAACCGACGACTTCTGCTACAACATCCTCGAAGACCCCGTCCACATCCACGACGTGCAGGCCACCATACTGAACTGCCTCGGCGTCGACCACACCAAGCTGACGTATAAGTTCCAGGGGCGCTATTTCCGCCTCACCGACGTCGCCGGCAATGTAGTGGATAAGGTGATGGCGTAGGCCGGGAAAACCGTAGACGGTAGACGGGAAACGGTAGACCGCTATCCGCTCTCGAATGTCATGGTGCGCCGCCAAGGGTAGAAAGCGGGAATATGGGCCGGTCACCTTCCTTAGTACTTTCGTGACCTAGGACCGTTTGCCCGGACCCTTCGGATCTGGCCCGCGACGGCTTTCCGCAGCACGGCGTTAATCCGCGTCTGGTACCCCTTCCCTTGCGCTTTGAACCAAGCGAGAACATCGACGTCGATGCGAATCGTCAGCGACTCTTTAAGAGGCCGGTAGAACTTTCCTCGGACGGCATTGCTCCAATCGGCCTTTTCCGGAATGTCCTCCGACGCGTTGGCAAGAAGGAGGCGGGCATGCCCGCAGAACGAGTGTTTTCTCGAAAAAGGAGGAGCATCACGAAACAGCGTCGGAAGCCAGAATGTATCACAAAATAAAGAATTTACGCTGCAGGACGGAGTTTTCACAGAAATGTATGCCGCTGAACTGAAAAGAGTCATTGCTTCAATAGGCGATGAAGGCGACAAAGAAGGGCGGTACCACGAAAATGAAGGTATGCCCCAGAATGTATATGAAAACAATCGAGATACTAATATGATTCGGATCAAATTCATCGGCAGGCCAGAATGTATATGATAAATAAACCACTTATCGGCGCGAGGCCACAATGTTCATGAAACGAAAGGAGAAAGACGGAATTCTGAATTATGAATGATGAATTATGAATCGAGAATCATGAGGTCGGTTTCCCCCAACGGAATGCGACGGTGCTCAACGGCCCAATGGCCCGATGATCCGATGGCCCGATCTCTCGATTGATGTCGACACTCTGTCATTAGAAATCGGACGAAGATTCCGTTTTCATCGGCCAAAGTGTCAGGTTCTACACCTTCAGTCGCCCCTCGGAATCCGAATTGCCGGACATTCTGTTTGCAGTCACTCTTAGCGTGTTTTGACCCGGACCATAATTGGGCGGACCCTGAAGGAAGGAACGCGTTGAGGAAGTCCAAGTGGCTGAAGGAGTTGGAAACCTCTAGTTTTGACTTCTTCAGCTTCTTTGACTCTTCAACCTCATCATGAGCATCAACATTGGTTTGGACATCGGCGCAGTGAGTTTGAAGCTGGCGGCGATTGGTGGCCCGGACGACGGACCGCGTTTCCGCACCCTGACGGAGAAATCCGAAACCTTCTATCCGGCCGCCTTCCCGGATTCCAGCCCTTTCTCCGGCCGAGCCCTAGTGCTCTCGCGTTACCGGCGGCTGCAAGGAAGTCCGATTCAATCCACATTTGACCTGCTGAAGGAGCTTTACGACTTTCTGCCGGAAGAAGACGTGGAAGGCATTCGCGTCACGGGCTCGGGCAGCCAGTTGATTGCCAAGGTTCTGGGCATCTACTTCGAAAATGAGTTTCGCGCCATCGCCAAGGGGCTGCGGACGTTCTACTCGCAGGTGCGCACGGTTTTCGAGATGGGAGGCGAGGCGTCCAAATACCTGCGCCTTGACCCCAACGTCACCAGCAAGCATTTGGGCATCGTCGACTATCAGACCAGCGGCGAGTGCGCAGCGGGCACGGGTTCGTTCATCGACCAGCAGGCCACCCGACTGCTCTACTCGATTGAGCAAGTGGGCCCGGCCGCGTGTGGAGCCAGTTGTGCTGCGCGGATTGCCGGCCGCTGCTCGGTGTTCGCCAAAACCGACATGATCCACGCGCAGCAGAAGGGCTACTCAACGGAGCAGATTCTGCGCGGGCTTTGCGACGCCGTGGCGCGGAATTACAAGTCGAGCTTGGTGAAGGGACGCGCCGTCGTGCCTCCCGTAGCCTTCATCGGCGGAGTGGCGATGAACGAGGGCGTGCGCAACGCCTTGCGCGAAGCCTTCAAGTTGAAGGACGGCGATCTCCTGATCCCCGAACACTACGCGTGGTTGGGCGCCGTGGGCTCGGCGATGCTGGAGTCGGAGGAATTCCGCAAGCGGTCGTTTAAACGCATCCACCAGTTGCGCCAGCACGAGGCGGCAAAGAAGAACTTCGCCTGCACCGAGCGGTTGTCGATGGAGAACGTTTTGCTGTTGCGTGACCAGAAGAAACCGGTCCGCGTCGGGGCGAGCGGCGCTCGCCCGGCCGAACGCAGTTCGGCCCTACCAGAGCGTGTGGAATCCTACCTCGGCATCGACATCGGTTCGGTTTCCACCAACCTAGTGGTCATCGATGCCGACGGGAACCTGTTGAAGGAGATCTACCTCCGCACGCAAGGGCGACCGATTGAAGTGGTGGATCGCGGCCTCAAGGAAATTGAAGCGGAGCTGGGCGGCACGCTCGACATTGGTGGCGTAGGCACTACGGGCTCGGGGCGCGAACTGATTGGCGAGCTTGTGGGCGCGGACACCGTGAACGATGAAATCACCGCGCACAAAACCGGCTCCATGCATGTCTGCAATCAGATGGGCATGGACCCCGTGGACACGATCTTCGAGATCGGCGGGCAGGATTCCAAATTCATCCGTATCGATAAGGGCGTGGTGGTGGACTTCACCATGAACGAGGCCTGCGCCGCGGGCACGGGTTCCTTCCTGGAAGAGCAGGCGGAGAAGCTGGGAATCTCCATCAAGGAAGAATTCGCGCAGTTAGCGCTCGAGTCCGCCAGCCCGGCGCGCCTGGGCGAGCGCTGCACGGTGTTCATGGAGCGGGATGTTACGGGCCTGATGCACAAGGGCGCGGAAGTGGGCGACCTGGCGGCGGGCCTGGCGTATTCGGTCGCGCTCAACTATCTGAACCGCGTGGTACGGGGACGCAAGATCGGCAAAGTAATTTTCTTTCAGGGCGGCACGGCCTACAACGACGCAGTAGCAGCGGCCTTTTCGCAGATCCTGGGGAAGCAGATCATCGTGCCCCCGCACAACGGCGTGATCGGGGCCATCGGCATGGCGCTGATCGCACGCGATCGCATGAAGGACGCCGGCCACCCAAGCCGCTTCCGCGGTTACGACCTGGATCGCGTGAACTTCACCACGCGCGAGTTCGTTTGTCAGGCGTGCTCCAATTTCTGCGACATGAAGGAATTCAACATCGAGGGGCAGCGCACCTACTGGGGCGACAAGTGCTCTGACAAGTTCCGCAAGCGAGCGCGCACAGACCGCCAGCCGGTGATCGAAGACCTGATCGAGTGGCGCGAAAAGCTGTTGGAAGAAGTTCTGTTACCCACGCGGGGCGGCGGCCGGTCCGTGGGGATCCCCCGCACGATGTTCTACTACGACCGCTTCCCCTTCTGGTGCGCATACTTCCAGGAGCTGGGCTTCGACGTGGTGGTGTCTTCGCCCACCGACCGCAAGATTTCCGCGGCGGGCGAGGAACTGACCATCGCGCAGCCCTGCTTCCCCGTGAAGGTGGCGCACGGGCACGTCCAGGATCTAATCGAGAAGGCGGCCGATTACATTCTGCTCCCCAATGCTGTGAATGCCGAGGCGCCGGAAAGCCAGGTGGATTCGCACCTCTGCCCCTGGAACCAAACTCTGCCTTTCGTCATTCGCGCCGCGCCCCAACTGGATTCCGCGCAGGAGAAGTACCTTGCGCCCACCGTCCACTTCCGCTTGGGGCCGAAGCACGTGGAGAAGGAACTGGCGGAGTTCGCTCGCACCCTGGGCGTGAAACGACGAACCAACGCCGATGCCGTGAGGGCCGCTTACGCCGCGCAGGAAGCCTTTACGGACGCGCTGCTAAAAGCCGGCGCCGAAGCACTGGCCAAGCTCGAAGAGACGAATGAGCCCGCCCTAGTGTTAGTGGGGCGGCCATATAACCTTTTCGACCGTAGCGTGAATTGCGATATTCCCCGCAAGCTGCGCACTCTTTACGGCGTGAACGTCCTGCCCATGGAAGTCCTGCCTCTCGATGAGGAAGACATCTCGGACGTCAACTCCAACATGTATTGGAGCTCCGGCCGGCGCATCCTGGCCGCGGCGCGATTGACCCGGCGTTATCCCAACCTGCACCTGGTTTATATCTCCAATTTCAAGTGCGGGCCGGACTCATACATCAAATCGTTCATCGATGAAGCCGCGGGCAAGCCGTCGCTCGTGCTCCAATTCGACGGCCACGGGAACGACGCGGGCTACATCACGCGTTGCGAAGCATATCTCGACAGCAAAGGATTCTTGCGATGCCCCTCATCGGCCACCGCCATGTCCGCCGCCAGATAACTCCAGGAAACCCATTGAGCGGCCGGACGGTCTACATCCCCACCATGGGTGAAGGCAGCCCGGAAGCCTTTGCCGCGGCCTTTCGCTGGCTGGGAGTGAACGCGCAGCCCACGCCGATTTCCGACGAGCGGACTCGCGAGCTGGGCGCCAAGTACACCAGCGGCGATGAGTGCTATCCGGCCAAAGTCACGGTGGGCGATTTCCTCCGCGTCACGGAACTGCCCGGCTTCGACCCCGACCGCACCTCTTTCTTCATGCCTACGGCGGACGGCCCTTGCCGCTTCGGCCAATACGCGCCATTCCTGCGCAAGATTCTGAACGAGGCGGGCTTCAGCCGCGTGCAGGTGCTCTCACCCAGCAGCCAGAATGGATACTCCGACCTGGGCGAGATCGCCACGCCGTTCCTGCGCATGGCATGGCGAGCACTCGTCTGCGCCGACACGGTGCATCGCGCGCTGCTGAAGACTCGCCCCTACGAGACCACTCCCGGCGCGGCTGACCGGGCCTTCGCGGAGTCGCTCCAGGATGTGTGCGCGACCGTGGAGAATAGCTGCGCCGACGCCGGTTGCCAGCTCGACTCTCTGGTAGAAGCGATTACGCGCTGCCGCGACCGTTTCCGGCGTGTTCCGGCGCTCTACGATCCGGAAATCCCGCTGATCGGCGTGGTGGGAGAAATCTTCTGCCGCCTGAATACCTTTTCCAACGAAGATCTGATTCGCAAGCTGGAGAGTTACGGCGCCGAGTGCTGCTTGAGCCACATCGGCGAGTGGGTGGCTTACACGAACAACGAGGCCAAACGCAAGCTTCTGCTGACGGGGCGTAAAATCTCGTGGGAAATGGCCAAGACCTTCATCCGCTCGCACATCCAGCACGCCGATGAAGAGGCCCTGATCGCGCCCTTCAAGGACGACTTCGTGGGTTATGAAGAGCCTCCCATTGAGGAAGTCCTGGAACTGGCATGGCCCTATCTGCCCACCGGAGGGGCCCTGGGCGAGATGGTCCTGAGCGTTGGCAAAGCGGCTTACCACGCAAAGCATGGCGCCGACGGCATCATCGACATTAGCCCTTTCACCTGCATGAATGGTATCGTTAGCGAAGCTATCTATCCGAAGCTGTCCAAGGCTTGCGGCGGCATTCCCATCCGCAACTTCTACTTCGACGGCACGCAGGCTGACCTTGACCGCGACCTGGGGATCTATATGGAGCTTGCCCGCTCCCACCGCGAAAAGAAAACCTACCGCCGCCATTATCCCGCTTACTTTGCCCAAACCGTGGCATGATCTGCCACCTTCGCGCAGTGATAACGGAGGGATTATGGAAGCACAATCCAAAACTTTCGAGCGCAGGACCTTGGGCCGCACCGGTCTGAAAGTTGGGCGGGTGGGAATCAGCTCCAGTTACGGGATTCCGGGAGACGCCTTGGAGCGGGCCTTCGAGCAGGGCGTAAACTACATCTATTGGGGAAGCCGGCGGCTGGCCTCCTTCGGTGAAGGGCTCAAGCACCTGAGGCCGCAGCGCGACAAGTTCGTGCTGGTGATCCAATCCTATGCGCGGGTCGCGGGACTGGTGCCTTGGAGCCTGGAGCGCGCCCTGCGAAGTCTGGACTATGACTACACGGACGTCCTGCTCCTCGGAATGTGGAACAAACCGGTGGCGTCGAGGATTTTGGATGCCGCCCGCGAACTGAAGCGGCGGGGACTGGTGCGATTCCTGGCGGTTTCCACGCACCGGCGCACGCTGGTCCCCCGGCTAGCCGTCTATGACGATTTCGATATCATTCATTTCCGCTACAACGCCGCACATCCCGGCGCGGAGAAGGAAATCTTTCCGCTCCTGCCTCCCTATAATCGTCCCGGCCTGGTTGCATTCACGGCCACAAGCTGGGGACAACTCCTGGGTGTGCCGAAGCTTCTCCCGAGGCTCGCTTATGGTGCGCGTCCGCTTCCCAAGGGCGAGCGCGTACCGACTGCCACCGATTGCTACCGCTACATCCTGAGCCGACCGGAAGTGGATGTGTGCATGACCGGCCCCGCCGATGAGAAGCGGATGAATGAAGCCCTCGAAGCCCAACGGCTGGGTCCGATGTCGGAGGAAGAATTGGCCTGGATGCGGCGCGTGGGCCGGGCAGTTACAGGGCACTAAGCGAAGGACGGATCGAGGTGGTGCTCCGCAGTTGCGAACATAAAGGACCAGTTGCAACCCCGCCCCGCTGCGCTGCCAAAGTTACGCAATTTGTCGCGCGAGATTAGCCTTCGACAACGGCAATTCTCGAAGGCGCTTGCCCGTGGCGGAAAAGATCGCGTTGCCCAGTGCCGGGACGAAAGGTGGCACGCCAGGTTCGCCCACTCCGGCGGGAGGGTCGTTACTGTCGATCAGGTGAACGCTGATTTCGAGCGGGGCTTCGCTCATGCGTGAAACGGGATAATTGTTAAAGTTGGTTTGAACGACCCTGCCGTTTTGGACGGTGATCTCGCCGCTTCGTGCGATGCTGGTCCCAAAAACGGCGGCGCCCTCGAACTGAAGACGGACAAGCCCAGGATTCACAATCGTGCCCGCGTCGACGGCGGTAAACACGTGCGGGATGCGGACCTCTCCCTTGTCATTCACCTCCACTTCGACGACCGTCGCAACATAGGTTAGGAAGCTGCGGTGAGCGGCGATTCCGATCCCAGTACCATGACCAAACTTGCGCTTTCCCCACCCTGCTTTCTCCGCCGCTATTTCCGTCACGCGGCGCAGGCGGGCCGTATCGAAAGGATAGCCGGGCTCGGAGGCGTCCTTGATGTTGAGGACGCGCGGTGGGCCGATGAGATCGAGTAAATACTCCACCGGGTCGCGTCCCGCGGCGTGGGCAAGCTCATCCGTGAAAGTCTGGACCGCAAAGGCATTGTAGATGTTGCCCACTGATCGCAGCCATCCGATGCGGATGTGCGCCAGCGCCTCGCCGTTTTCGACGCGCAGATTTGGGATGCTGTAAGGCACGTCCGACGCGCCCATGGAAATCTCATCGCCCGTGGTGGCCTTGGGATCGTTCATCGAACCGATGGGTGGAAAAACGGAACGGTGCAGCCATGCCGTCGGCCGGCCTTTCGCATCGACGGCCGCCTTCAAATACATTGCCGACACGGAATGCAGGTAGTCGAATTGTATGTCGTCTTCGCGCGTCCAGACAACCTTGACCGGCTTGCCGAGCTTCCTCGAGAGCACAGCGGCTTCAGCGACGAAATCCGGCTTCGACTTGCGGCCGAAGCCTCCGCCCAAAAGTGTGACATGGCAAGTTACGTCGTCCTTCGAGATGCCGAGGACGGATGATAGGGTATCGATCACGCTTTGCGGGCTCTGCGTCGGCGCCCAGACGGTAACCTTGCCATCCTTGAAGTCCGCCGTCGCCACCAGCGGTTCCATTGCGGCGTGCGCGAGATGTGGCAAATAGTAACCCGCCTCGATGATTTTCGCGCCGCTCGAGAAGGCCGCATCAACGTTTCCCTCGTTGCGGACGACTTTTCCGGGCTGGCGTGCCGTTTTCTCCAGCTCCTTTCGGTAGGTGTCCGAACTGTAGTTCGCGTTCGGGCCGTCATCCCATGCGATGTTAAGCCTTTTGCGCCCTTGAAATGCCGACCAGGTGTTGTTCGCGATGACGGCGACTCCGCCCAGCGGCTGGAATCCCCAGGCCCCTTTGAAGGGATCAATAGGTACCGTCTGTTGCACGCCCTTCACCTGGAGGGCCTTCTGATCGTCGTAAGATTTCACCTTACCGCCCAGCACCGGAGGGTGCTCAACCGAGGCGTAGACCATGCCATCGACGCGAGCGTCCATTCCATACATGGCCTTGCCGGTGCACAGGTCCTGCAGGTCGTAGCTCGATGTCCCTTTCCCGATGTAGCGCCAGGCGCTTCGCGGCTTGAATTGCAAGTCTTCCTTCTTCGGTACCGGCAACTTTGCGGCGTCGGCGGCGAGTTCACCATAGCCCCAGCGTCTTCCGGACGGGCGGTGAACGATGGTGTGCAGATCGGCCGCGCATTCGCCGACAGGGACACCCCAGCGCTGTGCCGCTGCCTGCGTCAGCATGGTGCGGGCCGTGGCGCCGGACTGGCGCATGACATCGAAAAAGCTGCGAATGGAGTGCGACCCGTCCGTGTCCTGGTCGCCGTAGAGCTTCTCGTTCCCAAGGGCTTGCTCGATCTTCACCCGCTTCCAGTCGGCGTCCAGTTCATCGGCGAGAACCATGGGGAGCGACGTGCGGATACCCGTCCCCATTTCCGAGCGGGAAGTAATAATGAACACGGTGCCGTCCGGATTGATTCCCGCCCAGACGTCCGTATGCAACATGGCCCGGTCGACCGAGGTACCGCCCGGAACGTCGGCAGCCCACACGTGCGACGGAACGAAACGGGCGCACAGAACGAGGGCGCCGCTGGAAAGAACTCCTTGCAAGAAACCGCGTCGGCTTACCTCCTGGAGTGTACTCATGCCCTTCCCTCCGCGGCGGATTTAATCGCCGTGCGAATGCGCTTGAAGCAGCCGCAACGGCAGATGTTGCCCGACATTTCATCGTCGATATCCTGATCGGTGATGTCGCGTTTCTTGTTCAGCATTGCCGCGGCCTGCATAATCTGGCCGGACTGGCAGTAACCGCACTGGGGAACATTCAATTCCATCCACGCCTTCTGCAGGGGATGCAGTCCATTGGCCGAGAGACCTTCGATGGTGGTGATGGATTTTCCCGAAACGCTGGAAATCGGCGTGACGCACGAACGGGCAGCCTCACCATTGATGTGGACCGTACAGGCTCCGCAGAGCGCCATGCCACAGCCGAACTTTGTTCCAGTCAAGCCGAGCGTGTCGCGCAGAACCCAGAGCAGCGGCATGTCGGGATCGACATCCACCGTTCGCTCCGTCCCATTCACTTTCAGCGTGATCATGATCTCCCCCAGCACGGAATTTTCGCCTGGCGCTTCGCTCGGCGCAGAGTTGCAGCCAAAATCCCTTCAAGAAAGCTTATGAGTCCAAATCCCTGCGTTGCCCCTTGGAATAACGCTAGGTTATATCAGGCCATCGCCGTTTGCAATGTCCGCAATGTCCCGTCAAAGTCCGCAAAGCTCCCCGAACGGGAACAAGATCACTAACCGTCGGTGAAACCGACGGACAAGGAGGGGCGAGAAGGTGGATCCCGCCGGGGTCGAATATCCGTTGGCTCGCGTTCAACCGGTTGCACCTGGGGCTACTGACCTTCGCCCGCCGGGCCGCCACCCTACCTCGACCTTGACGCGGCCCCGACGGCCAGTCTCCCAGCGCAAACGTCCGCTTGCGGGGTCGCACTTCCAAGTTTACCGGATTGGAGCAGACGCCGTTGTCCCATTCGGACCTCGGCGTACTTGTCCCTCCTCCAAGTGGCTTATGTTTCATACACTTATTTGGGTACGCGAAATATATGCGAAGTCCTGATGCCATAAGGCCATTATTTTCTGCAATTTAACGGGATAGCGGGGATAAAGCGGAAAAACGGTGACTTTTTGAGGTCAAAAATCGATGTAACTGGGTTTGCTTTCTATAATTAATCGGCAATCAATCGGCTATTTCGTATAACTCGTTTGTTTTCATACACTCATTGGGATGATCCGTTTTGTCCGACATTTTTCGGTTTGTTTTCATCAACTTATTGGGAGCAACCTTCATTTTTTGATGTTTTTCCAGTTTGGTGAGCTGGCTGGGTTGGCATCGATAAAATGTCGCTTTGTACGGCCTTTCGAAGGGTCAATTCGTCTCTTCCTTTCGCGACTTCCAGCCCGCTGGAGCGACTTTCCCCCACCCACCGCGGGTGCGCGATTCGACTCAACCAACTATCAAGCGGGCAATTTTGTCTCCAAACCAAACCTAGCGTCGAGGCCGACAGACTGCCCGATAATCAACGGAAAAAAAGAGGTGCTCCTATTCTTTCTCCCGCGCCCTGGCTGCTCTCGCCTCGATCTCGCTTGCCCTGAGGAAACTTCGCGGACTTTGACATGGCCCTGGCCCGAAACGGGCTAGTAGTGTCATTTGGTGTGGCACGGCCATCTTGGCCGTGACCGTTCACGGGCGGGACGCCCGTGGCACTTCCAAATGACACCACAACCCCAAACCGCCAACGTTTGACAACGCCGCGCGGAACAGGGAAGATGTTTTGTTTTCTGGGCTGTTTTGAATCTTCTCTCGACACCCAATCTTCGACTTTCGACGGGGATCTTCTATGACTCGTGAGGAGCAGAGGCTGGAGGACTCGCGGCTGCGCGAGTCACACTGGAAGCGATGGGGGCCTTACTTAAGCGAGCGCCAGTGGGGTACTGTGCGCGAGGACTACAGCCGTTACGGCACCGCCTGGGACTACTTCCCTCACGACCACGCCCGCTCGCGCGCTTACCGCTGGGGCGAGGACGGGATTGCCGGCATCTGCGACCGGCATCAATTCATTTGTTTTGCCCTGGCGCTGTGGAACGGCCGCGATCCCATCCTGAAAGAACGCCTCTTTGGGCTCACCGGGCAAGAAGGGAATCACGGTGAGGACGCGAAGGAGTGCTACTTTTACCTCGATTCAACCCCCACGCACTCCTACATGAAGTACCTCTACCGGTATCCGCAACAGGAATTCCCCTACAACTGGCTGGTGGAAGAGAACCGAAAAAGGGGCAGGAGGGATTTTGAGTTTGAGCTGGTGGACACCGGTATTTTCAGCGGCAATCGCTTTTTTGACGTGTACGTGGAATATGCGAAGGCCGCTCCCGAAGATATCCTCATCCGCATTTCCGCCCACAATCGCGGCCCTGAGACTGCCTCGCTGTATTTGCTTCCTACGCTTTGGTTTCGCAACACCTGGTCGTGGGGCAGGGACGACCGGCGCCCGACGCTGGCAGGAGCCGAAGACCTTCCCGGGGCGGCGGTCATCCGGGCCGAGCACCGGTACTACGGTTCGCGTTGGCTGATCTGCCAGGATCATCCCGAATTGCTTTTCACGGAAAACGAAACGAATTTTCAGCGGCTCTTTGGCGTTGGCAATCGGACACCGCACGTTAAGGATGGGATCAACGATTATATCGTCCACGGTGTGCGGAGCGCCGTGAATCCGCTTCCCGAGGGCACGAAGGTTGCTGCCTCTTATCGAGTGGCGATCCCGCCGGGGCAAAGTCAAGTCTTCCGCCTACGCTTTACCGGCGACCAACCCAGCGAGGACGTACTCAGCGACGGTTTCGATACCGTGTTCGAAGAGCGCATTGCGGAAGCGAATGAGTTCTATTCGAACGTCATTCCTCCCACCCTCTCTGCCGATGCCCAGAACGTATTTCGGCAGGCCATGGGAGGGCTGTTCTGGTCAAAACAGTTCTATCACTACGACGTGCGAACCTGGTTGGAAGGCGATCCCGCCGGCCCGCCCCCTCCCCCGGAACGGACGATGGAACGCAATCATTCGTGGGCTCATCTCTACAATTCCGACGTCATCACGATGCCCGATAAGTGGGAATATCCGTGGTACGCTGCCTGGGACACGGCGTTCCACTGCGTGGCGACGGCCATCGTGGATCCCGACTACGCGAAGGAACAGCTCATTCTTCTCTTACGTGAGTGGTATCAGCACCCCAATGGCCAGCTTCCGGCTTACGAGTGGGCCTTCAGCGACGTCAATCCCCCTGTCCATGCCTGGGCGGCGTGGCGCGTTTATAAAATCGAAGCGCGAAGGCGCGGCGAAGCGGACCGGGAGTTTCTTGAGAAGGTTTTCCACAAGCTTCTGCTCAATTTCACTTGGTGGGTCAATCGCAAGGATCCCGAAGGCAGGAATGTTTTCGAGGGGGGGTTCCTGGGACTCGACAACATCGGGGTGTTCGACCGCTCAAAGCCTCTTCCCACGGGCGGGCACATCGAGCAATCCGACGGCACCAGTTGGATGGGCATGTACTGCCTCGACATGCTCGCCATCGCCATGGAGCTGGCGCGCGAGGATCCCGCTTATGAAGACGTGGCCAGCAAGTTCTTCGAGCATTTCGTTTATATCACCCAGGCGATGAATAACCGGGGCGGACACGGAATTTCCTTGTGGGACGAGGAGGACGGATTTTATTACGACGTTCTGCATCTCCCGAATAATCAGCACGATTTCATGAAGGTGCGGTCATTGGTAGGACTGATTCCGCTCCATGCGGTGGAAGTCCTGGAGCCGGAGGCTCTGGATCGACTGCCCGGCTTCAAGCGGCGGATGCAATGGTTTCTCGACAATGTCCCCAACGTTCCTCATCACATCGAAATGACCCAAAAATCGGAAGGTGGGATTCGCCGGCAACTTTCCATTGTCAGCCGCAGAAAACTGGTGAGGATGCTTCGCTACATGCTGGATGAAGAGGAGTTCCTGTCGCCGCACGGGATTCGAAGCGTTTCGAAGTTCCATGCGCGGAACCCTTATATTCTGACCATCAACAATCAGGAATACCGGGTTAGCTACGACCCTGCTGAGTCCACAGCAGGTCTGTTCGGCGGCAATTCCAACTGGCGCGGTCCCGTGTGGTTTCCCGTCAATTTTCTGCTCATCGAATCCTTGCAGAAGTTTCATCATTACTACGGCGACTGTTTCAAGGTTGAGTGCCCCAGCGGCTCGGGCCACATGATGACCTTGTGGGAAGTCGCGGAGGAAATTTCGCGGCGGCTCACCTCCATCTTTCTGCGCGGCAGTGACGGACGGCGCCCCGTCTTCGGCGGGAACGAACTTCTCCAGTCTGACCCCCAATGGCGCGACCTGATCCTGTTTTATGAGTACTTTCACGGCGACAACGGCGCGGGCCTGGGCGCCAGCCACCAAACGGGGTGGACGGCGCTGGTGGCGAAGTTGCTACAGCAGTCGGGGGGATAAGCGAGCAGCCGCGCACGGTACTCGACGCGGATTGCGGTCGAGGGTGCATTGCGCATAGCGAGGATTTAGCATACGCTCCGAATGATACGATGGCCAAAATGGAACTCAAACGAACCAAGCCCTCGCTGAAGGCCGCGAAAGTCCGGCGGCGACCTAAGGCCAATCAGTTTCGGGATAGTTCTGAATCGTTGCGGCGAATCAGTAACGAGCGCCTGGCGACGGAAGCGGGCCTTCGAGCACTCCGGGATTTGCAGAAGCTCGGCGGTCTGGAGGATGTCTTCGGGCGCACTGGCCCAAGGAGCCGATAGATTATCTCTCGCCTCTGCCAATAGGACTTTCAAACTCTTCGACCCGACTGAAGCCATGTAAGGCGGCTTTGGGGTTTCTCTGGAAACACACGGCATGAATATCTCTCTCCGCGTGATGAACCCGGATGACGTCCCAGCGGGGAACCGGTTGAGAGAAATCGCCGGGTGGAACCAGACTCGCGGCGACTGGGAGCGGTTTCTCTTCGCGAGCCCCAAGGGGTGTTTCGTTGCCGAGGCGGGTGGCGAGGTAGTAGGAACGGTCGCTACCATTTCTTACGAAGGCCGGTTCGCCTGGATCGGGATGGTCCTGGTGGACCCCGCCCGGCGCGGCAAAGGCATCGGCACAAAGTTGCTTGAGAAGGCTATCGTGTATCTGGACGAATGTCGCGTTCCCTGCATGAAGCTCGACGCAACCCCGCAAGGCAAGCCCTTATACGAAAAACTAGGGTTCGTCTCTGAGTACGAGCTCGAGCGCTGGAAGTTGCAGCGCACACCAGGTCACGACGATTCGGCTGCGAGCGAGCCGCTCACGGAAGAAGTTTTGGAGCAAGACCGGGAAGCGTTTGGCGCCGACCGCTGCGCCTTGTTGCGGTCAATCGCCCTCGAATTTCCGGCTTTCGTGCTGCAGGCCCGAAGCCAGACGAAGCTCGCCGGGTATAGTTTTGGACGACGCGGTGCGTTGGCTGACCACCTGGGACCCTGGGTGGCGCAAGATGAATCCTCCGCGCGCAGCTTGCTGGATGAATTTCTTCTTCGTTCTCGCGGGCAAAAGGTTTTTGTAGACGCGGTGAGCAGCAACACCTGGGCGATCAAATTGCTGCGCGAGCGCGGCTTCGAATTCTCACGATCCCTCACTCGAATGTATCGCGGGAGTAATGATTTCCCCGGCCGTCCGGAACTTCAGGGCGGGATTTTGGGGCCGGAGTTTGGTTAACTTCACCGATGAATCAACCCACATCAACGAGAGTCTTTTTCGGCTGGTGGATGGTCCTGGCGGCCTTCTTGAATTTGTTTTTCGCCGTGGGCCTGGTCTTTTACGGGCTTCCTGTTTTCTATACTTCCCTGGTTGATTCCCTGCATTTCACTCGCAGCCAGGTGGCGCAAGGGCTGTTCCTCGGTTTCGTCATCGTGGCGCCCGCTTTCGGTTTCATGGGCGCGTTGCTCGACCGCATTGGCGCCCGGCAAGTGGTGCGCGTCGGCATTCTGCTGGTGGCCATATCGTTGATCCTGATGGGCAGCATGACGCGCCTGTGGCAGTACTACGTCCTGTGCATTGTGGAAGTGGTGGGGTATGTACTGGCCGGACCCATCTCCAACCAGGTTCTGATTTCCAATTGGTTCCGCGCAAAGCGCGGACGCGCCATGGGCTACGCGTATTTGGGACTGGGACTGGGCGGAGTCGCGGCGCCGGTTTTGGCGGCACAGCTCATCGCCGCGCTCGGGTGGCGGCGCGCGTTCATGATCATCGGCGCACTGATCGCCGTGGTGCTCTTTCCCATTGCGCAGTGGCTGATGCGTTCAGCTCCGGGAGAAATGGGACTGATCGCAGACGGCCTTGAACCCGCGCAGGCATCAGCGGGAGCAGCCCAGGCGCCCTCATTCTCCCTGGGTGCGGCGGTCCGAACCGCCAATTTCTGGCTCATCCTCGCGGGCAGCACCCTCACCATCGGCGCCATTGGAACGGTGATCCAGCAATTCGTCTTGTTCCTTCGTGATACCGGGTACACAACGGTTCGGGCTTCGAACGTCTCTAGCGGATTGCTCTTCGCGGGGTTGGTGGGGAGGGTGGCGGTGGGCTATCTGGTAGACCGCTACAACAAGAAAAACGTCATGGCATTATTCTATCTGCTCCTGGCGCTGGCGATTCCCCTGCTGTTTGCGGCGAAGCACCCTGCCGCGCTTTGGACGTTCGCGGCGATTTTTGGATTTGCTATGGGAGCGGATTATCTGCTGATTCCCTTAGTCACCGCCGAGTGTTTTGGGCTGGCATCACTGGGAAAGCTCTTGAGCCTCATCATCATGGCCGATTCCCTGGGGCAGTTCTTTGGGCCCGTGCTGGCGGGGAGAATCTTCGAAGCAACCCACAGCTATGACCTCGCATGGAGCATCATCACTGCGGCCGGCATCCTGGGCGCCGCCGCTATTTATGCCGTGCGGAAGACGGTGGTTACCAGCCACTAACCCGGTTATCTCACGAGCTTTTTTCAAGCGTGGCGCGGTAACCCCGTTATCCCTGGCCCCTCTGATGGTCGCCGCGCTTGACGTTCCACGCAGCCTGCTCAGGGCGTGCGGAGCTTTAGAGTGCGGCAGCTTGCTGCCGCTTTCTCACCAGCCAGCTTGCTGGCTGGGACTCTACACGACCGCGCCTTAGCGGGAAAATCGGCGCGGTTTCGAAATTCCGCGAGCGAGCTCGCGGGGAGGACAGCGGCAGCAAGCTGCCGCACTCTAAAGCTTCGCAGGCACTTCTTAGCGAGTGGTGAGATATTCGGGCCAACCACGTCGCGTCAGCCACTGGTTTTAGTGCGGTTTCACCAGCGCCTGGTAGACAGCGGGTTGGCTCAAGGCCTCCACATCGGGCTGGCCGGACCCAATCATTCGCTGGGTCATGCCGACAAAAATCAGATCGTTCGTGGGATCAACCCAGAACCAGGTGTCCGCAGCTCCCAGCCAGAAGAAAGTGCCTTTGCCCACCACGGCGTCGGCCTCGAGCGGCTCCGTGAAGACCGCGCAATCGTAGCCCCATCCCAGGCCAGGCCGCATCGTCATGGGGCCGATCGAGAACTCGCCCGTCATCAGGCTGGGGGCGAGATGGTTGACAGTCATGAGCGCCACAGTCGCCGGCGCCAGGATTCTCGCGCCGTCCAATTCGCCGCCGTTCAACAGCATTTGAGCAAAGCGCAGATAGTCTTCCGCGGTCGAGACCAAGCCCCCGCCACCCATCGGCAGGGATGGCTGTGTTGCGTAATCGTTGGCAACTGGGCCAGGTGTGGGATTCAGCAAAAGTTCGCCGTTTACGCCCGAGGCATAGAGCGTGGCGAATCGGTTCCGCTTGTCCGGAGGAACGAAGAAGCCGGTGTCCTTCATGCCGAGGGGTCCGAAAATGTGCTGCTGCATAAAATCGGGCAGGGACTGACCCGACACTTTCTCCACGATGTAGCCCTGAATATCCATCGACGCGCTATAGACCCACCGCGTTCCTGGCTGGTAGAGCAACGGAATCTTCGCCAGCTTGTCCATCATTTCTTCGAGCGACTGGGACTGCCACACCTTCTCGCTGATGTACATCTTGTCGACCAGGGTGTTACCGAAGAATCCGTAAGTGAAACCCGCCGTGTGGGTCATTAGCTCGCGCATGGTGGGGGGATGAACGGGGTCTTCCAGAATCATCCTGCCGCTGTCGTCCGCGCCCTTAAAGACTTTCAGACGGGCGAATTCGGGGATGAACTTCGAAATCGGGTCGGAGGGACGCCATTTGCCCTCTTCGTAAAGAATCATCATGGCCACGCCCGTGACGGGCTTGGTCATGGAAAAGATGCGGAAGATTGTGTCCCGAGTCATCGGAGCGCCGCTCGCGATGTCCTTCTTGCCGTAGGTCCTCTCCTCCACCACTTTACCGTGGCGCGCCAATAGGGTGACGATGCCGGCAAGCTGCTTCTGGTCCACTTCCTGCTGCATCACCGCGTGCAGCCGTTCGAGTCGCTCGGAAGAGAAGCCGAGCGTCTCCGGCTTGTTCTCGGCAAGATTGGGAGTTTTGTTGTTAGGTTGCTGAGCCTGGATCGGGTTCGCGCCGGCAACCAAAACCATTGCGGCGAGGAGCATCAGAGTGAAAAGCAAGTGCTGTGTTGTCTTCATTTTTGATCGTCCTGTTTGATCCGCGAAGTCGGTCTGATACTTTTGTGATCTTACACGAAGCCCAGCACACGCCACCAGTCTTGGGAAGCACGTAATACCCGTGCGATGGAAACACCATCCCGGCGAGGACGGTAGAACGTGCTTAAACTTTGCCCATTTTAGCGCTACTTCTTGCGCGCCTTGAACCGGCTCAAAGCTTCCTTTCGGATCTCCTCAAAATCCCGGCTCGTCAACGCGGTTTCCGGGCTGGCCAAACCCTCTAAAAGCATCGCTTCGAGGCGTTCCTCGGCCTTGCGCTTCTCATCACTTCGAATGAGTTCGCGAACGTATTCGCTCACGCTGCTATAACGGCCGGAGTTAATCTGTGCATCGACAAAATCCTTCAGCGGGTCGGGAAGAGAAATGTTCATAGTTTGCATGACAAGCACCCCTGACGGAGAGCTTATCTTGCCATGGCAGTATCTGTCACATTTTGCCATCGCAATTGGGCGCTCTTCGTGTCCATCCCATCAAAGAAGCGGGTTATCGTTCGGAATTCGCCAATGCCCAGCCGCGAGATCGCCCGATGGCCCGATGATCCGATCACCCGATCTCTGTTGCTCCTGGCCCTTGGGTTGCATATGATTCTTGGGATTGTCATAAATGAGACCATATGTCAGAAGGTCACGAAATGAGGAACTTATGTCATTGATGTTGAAGGAGATTTTGGAACAGCCGCAGGCGCTACGTGCGACATTTCGAGCCGAGCGCGCGCACGCCCTGGAATTCATGAAGTTCGCCCGCCAGCGGCATTTCCGTTTGGTCGTGCTGGTGGCGCGGGGAACTTCGGACAATGCGGCGCAACTTGCCCGCTACCTGACGGAGATCACCACGGGAATTCCCGCCTCGCTCGCGGCACCCTCGGTGCACACCCTTTATCGCACTAAGCTGGATTACCGCCATGCGCTAGTGGTGGGCATTTCGCAATCGGGCGAAGGTACGGACATTAACATGGTGCTGGAGTCCGCCAAGCGTCAGGGCGGATACACGATTGGCATTACCAACGAAAAGAACTCGGCGATGGCCAAGCTGGTGGACGACGTTTTCCTGGTGCACGCGGGACGGCAGCGTTCGGTAGCGGCCACCAAGACTTATACCGGGCAGCTCATGATTTTCTATTTGCTCGCAGCGGCGCTCGGCACCAGCGTCAGCATGGAGACCGTCAGCGAGATTCCCGACCGCGTCAAGGAAACGCTCCAACTCATCCCCGAGCTGCGCGAACTGGTGGAGCGGTACCGCTACATGAATCATTGCGTGGTGGTAGGGCGCGGCATCAATTACGGGAACGCGTTTGAGTTTTCTCTGAAGCTCATGGAAACCTGTTATGTGCTCGCCGAGCGCTTTTCCGCGGCGGACTTCGTGCACGGCCCGATCGCACTTATCGAACACGATTTCCCGGCGTTTGTGTTCATGCCTCCCGGCAAAACGTTCAGCAACATGCGTGAGCTAGCTGGCCGATTGAGCAAACTGCACGCGGAGGTGGTGGCGATCACCGGGCCAAAAACCAAAATCCCCTCTGCAACGCGGGTCATCCGGGTGCCCTGCGAAATGCCTGAAATCTACTCGCCCATTCCTTACATCGTTCCCGGCCAGATCTTCGCGGCATTGCTGGCGGAGTTTAAGGGACTCGATCCCGACAAACCTCGCTCGCTTCATATCGTCACGCGGACGGTTTAGGCCGGATTGATCAAGCGCGCAACAGCGCGGCGGGCAGTCCGGCAACCTGGGATGCAGGGCCAAACGGCGTTCGGCACGGGCCGGCGCCGCTGGCCCCTACAACGTGAGACGGGCTTTCTTCCCGTCGCATGCACATGGCCAAGACGGCCATTTGGCGCGCAAATCCTCGTCTCGTCCCCTTGTCTACAACCAAGTCATTCGGACCGCCATCGTATGGCCAGTTGACTTAACCTGGCCGAGGCCGGAGGGGTCCCCGAAATGATTTGGAACAGGCCCACCCTTCGAGTTGTCTATAGGAGTATCGGAACCCTTTTTGATCGTTTTCGAACGGTAGTACTGGGTCAGATTTGCACGTCCTCAAGTTGTACCGGCAAGTTTAACCGTCAGTCGACGGACGCAATAGCACTTCCGATTAGATCGGGACGTATTCCCCCGCCTCTTCAGCAAATTGTCCCGCGACCGGGTTAAACGCAAGAACGGGCCCGACACGCGTTCTCACAGTTGAACGGACATAACGGTGCGTATCGACAAAGTGGAGACGCCATGGACAACGCCAACCAACACAAACACCCTGCCAGATTCTCCGTATTCGCCCTGACGACATTTCTAGCCATTGCCGCATTTGTCGGCCGGCAGGAATTCCAGGCCTCCGGTGTCGCGTTTTCCCCCGCCGCGACCTACTCCCAAGGCTCGCTGCACGTGACCATTCCTTACCATGCAATCCGTGCCGGAGCCGGCCAATTGACCATTGAAGTTCTGGACCCGGAAGATAACCTTCTGGGCCGCGTGGAGCAACACGTTGAAGTCGCCGAGGGGCAAGGCCGATGGCAGGACACGATCAAGCTGGAGAAGCCGCTTCCTCTTGACGATCTGGTGTGGCATCGCGTTCGATACCACTTCGACTATGACGACCGCAAAGGTGACACGTTGGAGGGGACGGAGTCCATTTCCGAGATCCTACGCAGGCCGGTGATTCACATTCTCGGGCAGCAATCTTACCTCTCGGGCGGCCAGGCAGCGGTGCGGGTGATCGCGACCGACTCGAACAATGAAGTCATCGCCGGCCGCGGTTCGGTCCGAATCGAATTTGTGGCGGGCGACCAGAAACCCAGGCTGCTCTTTGCCGGCCAGTTGAATCGTAGGGGAACCACCGAGGCGCAGTTCCGATTTCCCGCCGGCTTGGTGGGGAGTTTTCAGTTGCGCTATGTGCTGGATACCCCGATCGGTTCCACCGAGTATATGCAGGCCGTGCGCCTGGAGGATAAGGTTTCCATTCTTCTCACGACGGAGAAGCCCATCTACCAACCGGGCCAGACCATCCATGTGCGTGCTTTGGCGCTTGACCGCTCCGACCGCGAGGCGGCCGCCAGACACAAGTTGACTTTCGAACTCGAGGATTCGCGTGGCAACAAGGTCTTCAAGAAAGCGACAGAGACCGACGCCTTTGGAATCGCCGCGGCAGAGTTTGGGCTGGCCGATGAGGTTAACCTGGGCACCTACCACCTGCGCGCGCTGATGGGTAATGCCGACGCGCCCACGAACTCGGCGGAAATCGCCCTGAACGTCGAGCGATACGTACTTCCCAAATTCAAGGTAGCCGTCGAATTCAGCGAGCAAGGCAAGACGCCGAAGCATGGCTACCGGCCCGGCGACCACGTTACCGGCACGGTGCGCGCCAACTACTTTTTTGGCAAGCCAGTGGATGGTGCGGAAATCGCCATTAATGCTTCGGCGATGGATGTCTCCGTAGTGGAAGTCGCCTCGGCGCAGGGGAAGGCGGACTCCGAGGGGTCTTATCGGTTCGATCTCCTCTTGCCCAACTATTTTGCCGGAAGGCCTCTCAGCCAGGGGGCGGCTCGCGTGCTGATTGAGGCTACGGTAAAGGACTCTGCGGGTCATGCGGAAACGCGTGGCGAACCCATTACCGTAAGTGAATCGCCGCTGATAATTACGGCGATTCCGGAGGGCGGAACGCTGGCGCCAAGGCTGGAGAACCAGGTGTTTATTCTGACGGCTTATCCCGACGGAACTCCCGCGAAGGCCAGCGTGACGATTTACGGCGACGTCACTGGCAGCCAACGCTTGACCACCGACGAAGGAGGTGTTGCCGTAGCTCGCCTCCACCCGGGTGCAGGCGCCGAGGCTTTGAAGATAGAGGCTTCCGACCAGGAAGGAAATAAGGCGTCGAGCCAACTCACTTTAGCGTCGCGCGACGGCGAGGACCAGATTCTCTTGCGCACTGAACGCGCCGTCTACCGCGCCGGTGACCGCATCGAACTCAAGGTCTTTTCTACCAAGGCGAGCGGCGCCGCCTACGTGGACGTGGTTAAGGAAGGGCAGACAGTCTTGACACGTGATCTGGACCTCGAAAACGGGCAGGCAGAATTAACCCTCTCGGCCACGCCGGAGATGGCAGGAACGGTGGACTTGAGCGCTTACCTTTTCGGCCGGAACGCGCGGCCGGTGGGCGACCATCGCCTGATCTTCGTGCAACCGGCGGACGAATTGAAGATTGAGACGGTGGCGGATGCGCCTGTCTACAAACCGGGCGGCGAGGCGCAGATTCGGTTCCACGTCACCAACGCGCGCGGCGAGGGCGTTCATGCCGCACTCGGTTTGCAAGTGGTGGATGAAGCGGTGTTCGCGCTGGCGGAGAAGCAGCCGGGGTTTGCCAAGGTCTTCTTTTATCTCGAGCAGGAAGTGATGAAGCCGCGCTATGAGATCCATTCTATCGGCATGCCGCAGATCGTGGAGCCGGCTGAATCGTCGCAGGCGGATCAGCGCGACCGGGCTGCGCGGGCTCTGTTTTCGGCCACGGAAATCGTGAATCCCAACAAGATTGACGCGGAATTCGGCAGGGACGTGCCGATGGCCAAACAACCCGAGTATGCCAGCCGGTATCATGCCCGCTTCCTCGCGCAGGTCCGCCGCCTGGCCGGGGACATGAGCCGCGCCTATGGGCAAAGCTCCGAAGGAGGAGACCTGACCAGGGTTTTCGCTAGGATCAAGAATGCCGGCGGGCCCGACTTTCAGGATGCTTGGGGCACCGACCTGCACGTGGACCCTGTCCCCTGGTATCGGAATAATTCGTACTACATGGTGCGCAGCGCCGGCCCGGACCGGCAATTCGAAACCGGGGATGATATGACCGTGTACGTCCATGTTCGCAACGGGAGCATTGTGAGTCATCAAAGTCCGGACACCATCGCACTCAACATCGAACACGATCGTGGGCCGTTCAATGGGCTGGCGGAGATTGCGGGAACAGTTACCGATCCCACGGGCGCAACGGTGCCAGGCGCCGACATTGAGGTGAGGGAAGTCTCCACCGGAAAGACCCGGAACGCCAAATGCAATGGCGCCGGACAATTCAACGTGTCGGGCGTTCCCGCGGGTAAGTACCGCGTTCAGGTGTCGTCGCCTGGGTTCAAGATTGCTTCGCAAGGGTTCACGCTCCAGGCGCGCGACCGCGCTGTACTGTCTGCAACCCTGAATGTTGGCGCCGTTACCGAGGCTGTTGAAGTCACGGATGCTCCTCCACAGTTTTTCTCGCGGCGTGAGCATCTCGGGTTCGCACGTCCCATGGCGATGGCCCCACGCCCCCTTGGGGCGCCGATGGGCGGTGTGGCCGGTGGCGTCCCCGGGGGCGTCCCTGGCGGGCAGATGGGTGGCGTCATCGGCGGAAGGCTTGGCCCCATCACCGACCAACAATCGCGCGCAGACAGCAAGGGCCTTTTCCACGGGCTCGGCGACAGCGAGCAATCGGCGCGGGTGCGCTCCTATTTCCCCGAGGCGCTCTATATCAATCCGGAGATCATCACCGATAAGGACGGCCGCGCCAGCATTGTTATTCCCATCGCCGATTCCATCACGACGTGGCGCATGGCCATGATTGCTTCCACCGCGCACGGCGCCCTAGGCACCTCCACTTCAAGCCTGAAGATCTTTCAGGATTTCTTTGTCGATCTCGATCTGCCGGTTACGCTCACTCAGGGCGACCGGGTTTCGATCCCGGTGGCGATCTATAACTACTCGGGATCAAAGGGTGAGGTCAGCTTAAAGCTTCAACCGGACGACTGGTTCTCTCTAGTGGACGATGTCCCCGAAAAATCTGTCGGGGTCGATTCCGGCCGCGTCGGCGGATCGCAGTTTACGCTCGAAGCCCGGCGTATCGGGAAGTTCAAGCTAACGCTCGCCGCGAGCATGGGCGGTGGAGCCAGGCGGGCCGATATCGTGGTGCGGGAAATTGAAATCATTCCCAATGGGCGCGAACAAAGTGTGGTGTTCAACGGTCGCCTGGAGAACACCGTGCAACACGAGGTCATTTTCCCTGCGAACGCCATTCCCGACGCCAGCAAGATTTTCGTCCGTCTCTATCCCGGCCCCTTAAGCCAGGTGATTGAAGGCATGGACAGCATTCTGCGCATGCCGGGCGGCTGCTTTGAACAGACTTCCTCCTCCACCTACCCCAACGTGCTGGCGCTCGACTACATGAAGAGGACCAAGAAACTCACTCCGGAGGTACACGCCAAGGCGGAGGGATATATTGCCGACGGTTATCAGCGGCTGCTCACCTTTGAAGTTCCCGGAGGCGGATTCTCCTGGTTTGGCCAAGCCCCGGCGAACAAGATTCTTACCGCCTACGGATTGATGGAATTCTCCGATATGTCGAAGGTCTATGATGTCGACCCGAAACTCATCATCCGAACCCAAGAGTGGCTCGCCAGTCAGCAGCAGGAGGATGGGAGCTGGCGGCCCGACACATCGTTTATCAATGAAGGCGTCACCGACCGCTACAACTCCGACGTGTTGCGCATCACGGGATACCTCGCCTGGTCGCTCGAAAACACGGGATACCGGGGGCCGTCGATGGCACGAGCCAAGGCATTCATTGAACGCCGTATGAGCGCGAAAATGGACGCCTATACCCTGGCGGTGGTGGCCAACTTTGCCGTCGACTTTGGGAAGAATGATCAGGAAAAAGACCGTGAGTTCACTCAGCATGCCATGCAGCTCTTGCTCGACGCGCGTATCGAAAAGGAACAACAAGCGTGGTGGAGCGCTGAGGAAACCGGCTTTTACGCCCAAGGCGAAAGCGCCGCCGTGGAAACCACGGGGCTGGCGGTGCAGGCGCTGCTCAAATGGGGCGAGGCGTCGGGCACAGTACGCAAGGCGCTTGCTTTCGTCGCCGCGAAGAAAGATGCCTCCGGCGCTTGGGGCACGACGCAAGCAACCATCATGGCGCTGCGGGCCCTGCTCCTCGCCACCGAAAAAGGCGCGGCCGACACTCAGGGCACGCTGGAAGTTTTGCTCAACGGTAAGCCCGTAGAAAAGCTTACCCTAACCCCGGAGAACAACGATCTGCTCCATCAGTTCGTGTTCAAGGAGCCGCAAATTGTAGGGGCCAGCGGCGCTGGCCCTGCGCCAAAACCAATTCGCCCCGGCATCGGGCATGAGAAGTTCGGTGAAGAAAAAGGAATTATCGGGAAGGCGGTGCAGAGCGCCAACACCGTCGAAATCCGTTTTGAGGGGAAGGGCGGCCTTGCCTACCAAATCGTCGGGAGTTACTTCCTCCCCTGGGATCAGAAGCCGGAGCGGGAGGCGCTCTCCATCGACGTGGCTTACGATCGCACACACCTTGCGCAAGACGACATCGCCACCGCGAGCGCGACCGTGAAAAACAACCTGGACAAGGCTGCGAATATGGTGATTGTGGACCTGGGCATTCCGCCCGGTTTTGACTTGCTCAGCGAGGACTTGCAGGACTATCAAGACAAGAGTTCGAGTGCGAAGAGTGGCCGTCTATCGAAGTTCAGCCTCACCGCAACACAGGCCATTCTCTACTTCGATTCTTTTGCCCCCGGTGATACGGTCACGGTAAAGATTCGTCTGCGGGCGAAGTATCCGATCCACGCCCGGACATTAAAGTCTCGCGTCTACGAGTACTACGATCCCGAGATAAGCTCGGTCGCGCGACCCGTGCAACTCGATGTACGCAAACAATGATGGCTTTCGGATTCCATACAAGTAGACTGTTTCCTTTGGGCAAGTTCAGTGATGCGCGTCCGTTCACAACTCGATAAAATGGTCCATGTGTTACGAGCGGATGCCGTTTCGCGAGATTAGGCATGAAACTGGTTTTTGCCGTCGCAATCAACTCGGATGCCGCCGCGCTTGCGGCGCTTCACGGCGCGGTTGCCGAAGACCTCACCCGCAAGTTTGGCCGGGGATTCTGGTCGTCTGCGCCCTCGGAAAGGGGGGTGCTGAACGAGCTGCGGAAGCCCAAGTTTTCGCGAATCCTGATTGCCCGCACCAGCCGTGGCATCATCGGGACCCTGCGCCTGGCCACCAAGAAACCATGGGCCATCGATATCGCGTATTTCACTCCCGCGACGAAACCCCTATATCTGACGGGCATGGCCGTCCATCCCGACTTCCAGCGCCAGGGAATTGGCCGCCTCGTGCTGAAAGAGGCAGAAGCCGCTGCCCGCGCCTGGCCCGCCGATGCCATCCGTCTTGACGCCTTCAACGCCGAAGCCGGAGCCGGAGGTTTTTATGCCAAATGCGGGTTCCGCGAGGTCGCTCGGGTGACTTACAAACGAGATCCGCTGATTTATTTTGAAATGCTCCTCCCCCCGACCGTCGCGAACTTGTAATGGACTGGAAGCCAAGCCCGGGCCCCAAATCCCTAACCCCGAATCCCTAACCTCAGCCTACCCGGCCCGCCGAATTCCTCAAGTCTAACTTCCGTTTTGCCGAAGAATAAATGCAGGGTCCCCGCGGGTGCAGGGGGCCGAGTTGTCGCTCGGGCGGAACTGCGCCGGATTGCGCAGTTTATGCGCGCGTAAATTCAGCCGGCGAGGTAATCGACCGGCGGGTATTGAAATCAGCAGGTTGCGCACGCAACTGGGCGAGCCCGGAATGACGGGGCTGCGTTCTCGGCCCAACGTCGATTGATACGAAGGAGCAGCATGGCCACAATCTTACCCAGCGATAGCCAGGTGGTCAGCTATCGGCCAAACCCCGTGTGTCAGACCGAGCAGGAAGACTCCTCCTATTCTTCTCTTTACGGCGTTGCTGGGCCCGATGATGGGGTCGAGGCCCGGACTCACCAACTTTCTCTGCTGGTCGAGGTCAATGCCGCGCTGGCAGGGGCCCTTGATGTGGAGTCGGTGCTGGGAGACATTTTGGCGCGATTGGCTGACCGCGAGCGGTTGTCTCATGCCCGAATCTATCGATTGGACGAATCGGAAGAGGAACTTCAGCGGGTGGCGTCGGGCGGCAGGGATGAGGAATTGGGGCGTGTCATTTCCCTCCAGAAACCCACCCTTCTGAGTTGGGCGATCCGGCATAGGGAGGCAGTCTACGTCCCCCACGCCAATCGCGACCCGCGTTGCGAGACGTTTGGCGATACGGACCACAGCGCCTACACCGTACCCCTCGAGACCAACGCGCGCGTCCTGGGAGTTCTCGATGTGGCGGCCGATGAGGCGGACTCTATCCGGTCGGTGACGCGCAAGCTGATTGACCAGGTTGCTACGCAAGCCGCCCTGGCGCTCGAACGGAGCGAACTCTACAAGCAACTGCGGGTTTCGGAGGAGCGCTTCCGATCGATCTTTGAACAAGTTTACTTCGGCGTGGCGGTGGCGAACCTGGATGGGCGGTTCTCCACCGTGAACCCTGCATTCGCGCGGTTGCTGGGTTATACCTGCGAAGAGATGCAGGGGAAGCACTTCCTGGAAATCACCCACCCTCAGGACGCGACGGCGAAACAGGAGCGCCTCGAAAAGCTGCTCGAATGCGGGGCGGGGCAAGTCACTTTCGAAGCGCTCTACCTGCGCAAGTCCGGCGAATCCCTCTGGTGCGCGACTAACATATCGCTCCTCCATGATGCTGCCGGCCGACCCGCCCACTTCCTGGGGATGATGCAGGATATCGACGAACGCAAGAAGGCGGAAGAGGAGCGTAACCGATTGCAGCAGCAGCTTTTCCAGGCACAGAAGATGGAGGCTCTGGGAACGCTGGCGGGCGGGATTGCCCACGACTTCAATAACCTGCTGAGCGTGATGCTCGGCTTCGCGTCATTGGCGCGGCATCGGCTCAGTTCCGATGACCCTCTGCAAGACTCCATGGGAATGATTGAGCAATCGGCCCAGCGCGCCTCCGACCTCACGCGCCAACTCTTGGGCTTTGCCCGTCCAGAGCGCCAACAGGTAAAACCGGTGTGCGTCGACGAAGTGCTGGATCGTGTCCGACGCATGGTCGAGCGCACCTTTGACCGAAATATCACGGTTGCTGTCCACAAGGGGAGCGAGCCGCTGTGGGTGGACGCCGAACCAAGTTACCTTGAGCAGGCGCTGCTCAATATGTGCATCAACGCCCGTGACGCGATGCCCACAGGGGGGACGCTGACCCTGGAAGCGGTTGCCATCAGCCCTGCGCAACTGCAGCCAGGACCTCCCGGGGTTCCCACCTTCGGGCGCTATGCCCAAATTTCAGTTCAGGATACCGGCGCCGGTATCCCACCGGAAACCTTGCCTAGAGTCTTTGAGCCGTTCTTCACCACCAAAGAGCCGGGCTGCGGCACGGGGCTCGGCCTCGCGATGGTCTACGGATTCGTCAAAAGCCACGAGGGCTTGGTGAAAGTGGAAAGCGAACCGGGACGAGGCGCGCGATTCACCATTTCCCTTCCCCTGATTCCCGCTCCGGCTCGGCAGGAGAGTGCGGGCAAGCTGGGACAAATCCCCCAAGGGTGTGGAACCGTGCTCTTGGCTGACGACGAGCCGCTTGTCCGCGCTTTTGCCGCAGAAGGATTGAAGCGGTTGGGTTACCAGGTTTTGGTGGCCGAAAACGGCAAGCAGGCTATCGAGACGTATGAAGAGCACCGCGGGGAAATCGGTTGCGTTCTGCTGGATTTGATCATGCCCGAACTGAGTGGGTTGGAGACCTACCGCCGGATGCGCGCGATCGATCCGCAGGTGCGAGTGATCTTTGCGTCGGGGTACAGCACTGGCGGGATTCTGCGCGATGCTCCCGACGCGCATTCGGCAGAGTTCATTGCCAAACCATACGCGCTCGAAGGGCTTTCCATCGCACTTCGCAAGGCCGGAATGGGCCAGCCGCGCTGAAGGCGAAAGTGCGCGTGAAAGGCCCCTGCGCCGGCTGGCGGTTTTCGAACTATGGAGATGGAAAGGGATCTCCTCCATGAAGATTTTGGTTGCGGAAGACCAGCTAGTGTCCCGGCACGTCCTGGTGGGAAACCTGAGTAAGTGGGGCTATGAAGTGTCGGCGGTTGGAGACGGCACGAAAGCATGGGAGTTCCTCCAGGCAAAAGACCCGCCGCAATTGGCAATTCTGGATTGGCTCATGCCGGGCATGGATGGCATCGAGATTTGCACCCGGATCCGCGGCACCCCGCGGTCGAGCCCAATTTATCTCATCCTTTTAACTTCGCGGAGAGGACAACAGGACAAAATTCATGGTCTCCAATCCGGGGCCGACGACTACATCACCAAGCCCTTTAACAGGGAAGAGCTTCGCGCCCGTGTGCAAGTGGGAATCCGCGTCATGGAACTGCAAGGGGTCTTGGCGCAACGCGTCGCGGAGTTGGAGGAAGCCCTTTCGCGCGTCAAAACGCTGCAAGGACTGCTGCCCATTTGTTCTTACTGCAAGAAAATCCGCGACGATCGCAATTACTGGCAACAGGTGGAAGGCTACATCAGCGATCACTCGGATGCCCAGTTCAGCCATGGGATTTGTCCGGAATGCTACGCGCGATACGTCCAACCGGAACTCGATCGTTTGCCGGCTCACTCTGGACAGACGCCGTGAGCAACGATCCGGCGAATTCCCGAGTGCAGTATCGTCGAAGGATTGTCCAGCGCAGCCGAGTGCCCGCAGCATTGGCGTGGGTGACGATCATGATGTTGCCAATGGGAGGGCCGGGCGCACCGGAAGGAGCGGATTGAGCGCCTTTCGTCCTTCTCGTCGGGTCCCGGAAGAGAGGTGACACCGTGAGAGTTCTCATCGCGGAAGACGATCCCATTTCCCGCCGCATGTTGGAGGCGTTCATGGTGAAATGGGGTTATGAGGTTGTGTCTGCCTCGGAGGGACAACAAGCATGGGGAGTTCTCCAGGGGCACGACGCCCCGCGGCTGGCGATCCTCGATTGGATGATGCCGGGCAAAAACGGAATTGAGATCTGCCGATGCATCCGCCAGCGCAAGGGCCGGGCTTACATCTATATCCTCCTGCTGACGGCCCGGGGCCAGAAAGAAGACATTGTCGAAGGGTTGGAAGCAGGGGCCGATGATTATGTGACCAAACCGTTCGATCCTTATGAGCTGCGGGCACGACTGAGGGCGGGCAGGCGCATCGTGGAACTTCAGGAGGAACTCCTCGAGGCGCGTGAGGCACTGCGCGACCGCGCCAGCCGGGACCCCCTGACAGATCTCTGGAACCACGGAACGATTCTCGCCATCTTGCGCAACGAAGTAGCGCGGGCCTCGCGCACCCACGCTCCCCTCGCCGTCGCCATGGCTGACATCGATCGATTCAAATCAATCAACGACACTTATGGCCATCCTGCGGGCGATGCGGTCCTGCGCGAAGCCTCCAGACGCCTGCGTGGCGCGATTCGGACTTATGATTCCCTGGGGCGTTATGGAGGAGATGAATTCCTGACGGTGATCCCAGGATGCGACCCCGCCGCGGCAGCCCACTTTGCCGAAAGCTTTCGCGCGCGGGTCGACCGCAGAGCCATGGAAACCCCCGACGGTTTGATTCCCATGACCCTCAGTCTCGGAGTTGCGGCGCTCGACGACGTGGGCGATGCGAAGGCTGAAACACTCGTCCGCATCGCCGACGCGGCTCTCTATCGCGCCAAGAATGAGGGACGGAACCGCGTGGCGCTTGCGACTCCTGAAGATATCGAGAAGGAGGTTGCAAAGCATCTTCCTGAAACCGAGCAGCAAGCGCATGACGAGGCTCTGAGGGACCTGCCGACTCTCCACCCACCGATCTGATCGAACACAAGTCGTCCCCTGGTACGACGAATCATCGCCATGCCCGCGGCCTGTCTCGCGGAGGCCCCCTCGTGGGCGGCCAAAACGGGCGGATTAGGACCTCGAGTGGGCAGGCACGAGGC
Source organism: uncultured Acidobacteriota bacterium (assembly GCA_964501985.1). Lineage (GTDB taxonomy): Bacteria > Acidobacteriota > Terriglobia > UBA7540 > UBA7540 > Bog-366. The sequence continues at coordinate 51,438 of CAZCVY010000010.1, forward strand.
CTACTCGTACGACGTGCGTTTGGTTTTGGCTCCGACCTGGAGCGAGATCAACTCTGGACAACAAGAGCGGCTGTTATTCCTCGAACAAGTTGCTTGCAATTGGGTTGCCCCACAGGGTGATTGGACGTATAACCGATGCCGCCAAGAGGACAAAGTTGGAATTGCGGCGGCTCAACGCCCCGGCGTTTGACGTGGGTTTTCAGGCGCATGAGCCGCGAACCGAGTGGTTCTCCCCCCAGGACGTTTGGGAGGCGTTTGACACGTTCGCGAGCGAGGGCTTGCGCATTCACATCACCGAATTCACTCCGACGTCGTCCGGAAAAGAGATCACGGGCTGGAGACACGGCACATGGACCGAAGACGTCCAGGCCGAGTTCGCAGAACAGATGCTGCGGCTGAGTTTCGGTCACCCGAGCGTGGTCTCGTTCAATTTCTGGGGACTTTCGGATCGGAACGTCTGGCTGCCCGGCGGCGGCCGTCGTGGGAACACTCGTCATCCTCAATCTCGTGGATTGGACAGTGGGCCTGCGTGTCGGCGAGGAGCAGGAAATTCGGGGCCTCGATTTGTCTCAACACGGGGAAGAAGGATACAATCTGGAGGCATGAGAAGAGCTATCAGTTCTCAGCTCTCAGCTAAGGATTCGGCCGAGCACTACGCTGATAGCTGAGTGCTGATAACTGATAGCTCATAAAGGACAATTCACCATGAAGAAGATTGAAGCTATTGTGCAACCCTCGCGATTCGACGCAGTGAAGAGCGCGCTCCAAGAGGTTGGGGTGGAGGGCATGACCGTCTCCGAAGTGCGCGGCCACGGCCGGCAAAAGGGACACACGGAAGTATACCGGGGGAGTGAGTACACCGTGGATCTTCTGCCCAAGATTAAGATCGAGATGGTGGTCTCGGATGCCTTGAAGGACTCGGCCTTGAAGGCCATTTTGCGGACGGCCAGAACCGGGAAGATCGGCGACGGCAAGATCTTCGTGACCAATGTGGATGAGGCCATTCGCATTCGCAACGAAGACCGCGGCGATGGCGCGTTATAAAGGGTGAAGTGTGATGGTTAAAGGCTAAAACACCAATACCCGCACGCTTTTTACCCTTTATCATTTAAACTTTAACCTTTTCATTCCACCCTTTCAGCGGGCACGGACTATCACTGATGTCGCTACCTCCAACCCCTGCCCCCGGCCCGCTTGCTCTTTCGGCCTTAACGGAATACTACGCCGCGCATTCCCAGCAAATCCAACAGCAATTCGCGGAGAGCCATGCAGGTGCCTCCGTATTGTCCGCCCGGTCGGAACTGATTGACGGCATCGTTATCCGGCTTTATCAGGAGCTCATCTCGAAGGATCCCCATGAACCCCGCAATCTCTGCATGCTGGCCTTGGGTGGCTACGGCCGGCGGGAGTTGTTTCCACACTCGGACATTGACCTGCTCTTCCTGACCGGAGATGGCAGCACCCCATCAACGCACCACGACGCCATTGCCACCCTTTTGCGCATGCTCTGGGACCTGAGAATGCGGGTGGGAAACAGCACGCACACTTTGGCAGAGTGCGGCCGTCTCTATCGCGACAATCTGGAATTCAACGTCTCCTTGTTGGACCTGCGCTATCTGGCCGGCGACGCGGACCTTTATACACGCCTCCGGAGCACGGTGGTGCCCCACATGGTGGCGCGGGACCGCCAGGACCTGGTGCGCAATTTGGTGGAATTGACGGCACAGCGCCACGCGAAGCATGGCAACACGATTTTCCATTTGGAGCCCAACCTGAAGGATGCGCCAGGCTGTCTGCGCGACTACCACGTTTGCCGGTGGCTCGCCCGCCTCGAGCTGTTGGAGCAAGACGGAAAGTGGACACCTCCCGAGCAACATTGGCCGGAGCGGGATCGCGCCGCGGCGGAGCAAGCCTTCGGCTTTCTCGCGGATGCGCGTTGCTTTATTCACTATTATTATGAAAGAGATGACAACCAGTTGAGTTATGACGCGCAAGCGAAGGCGGCGGCGCGTGGCGTCGGAGTGACGGAACAGAAACTCCCCGCGGCGGATTGGATGCGCAGCTATTTCCGCCAGGCGCGCGTGATTGACCAACTCACGGCCCGGCTTATTGAGGAATCCGCGCCTGCGCGTTCCGGCCTTTACGCGCTCTATCAGGACTGGCGCTCGCGTTTGTCGAACGCCGACTTTTCCGTGGTCCGAGGCCATATCTTTGCCCGTCACCCTGCTGCCGTTGCCGATGATCCTCTTCTGCTTTTACAGCTTTTCGAAATGGTGGCTCGGCATGGGCTCCCGCTGAGCCGCGCAACCGAAACGCTGGTGGAATCGCAGCTTGACCGTCCGGGCGCGGCAGTGCTTCGCGCGCCGGAACTTTGGCAATATTTCGCACGCCTGCTGGTGCTGCCCTACGCCGCTCGGGCATTGCGCGACATGCACCGCTTGGGCGCCCTCACCCGCCTGATTCCGGAATTTCAGGCCATTGATTCTCTTGTAATCCGAGACTTCTATCACCGTTATACAGTTGATGAACACTCGTTTACGGCCATCGAGATCCTCCACCGGCTTCTGCAGGAAACGCCGCTGGCAGCGCAGGGCGCGGCTCCGGGCCCCGCGGCTTTTCGTGCCTGGGAACGGAAGTTCGCCGAGATTCTTTCCGAAATCGAGCAGCCGGCGCTTCTCTACCTCTCCCTCCTCTTTCACGATGTTGGCAAAGGGATGCCTGGGGTGGAGAATCACGTTCAAGGAAGCCTGCAAGCACTCGAGGGAATTCAGGCGCGTCTGGAATTGCCGGTAGAGGACGGGGAAACGGTTCAATTCCTCATCGCGAGTCATCTGGAAATGTCGGCTGCCTCGCAGCGGCGGGACGTCTTCGACCCGGAAACCGTTCAAGACTTTGCCAAAGTTGTCGGCTCGAGCGAGCGCCTGAAGCTGCTCTGCCTTTTTACCTATGCGGACATCTGCGCCGTCAATCCTGAGGCCATGACGCCGTGGAAGGCTGAGATCTTGTGGCAGCTTTACGCTGCGACCGCCAATTATCTGACCCGCACCGTGGACGACCAGAGGTTGCGAATCGCCGAGGCGGCCTCGGAAGAGATGGAAAAGGTTCTGTCCGTAGTAGATGCCTCTGCCAGCGCCCTCGACTTGCGGTCTTTTCTGGACGGATTCCCGCGGCGCTATACCTCGACGCACACCCCGGAACAGATCGCCGGCCACTTGGAACTGGCGCGCCGGTTGGCGAGCGAACCCATGGCGGTCGACCTGCACACGCGCAGTGGCCATTTCGAGCTTACCGTCATCACCGCCGACCGACCCTATTTGTTTGCCTCCATCACCGGAACTCTTGCTGCCTGGGGAATGAGTATCGTTAAGGCCGATGCGTTCGCTAATGCCAGCGGCACGATTCTGGACACTTTCATGTTCGTCGACCTTCACCGCACGCTCGAGCTGAACCCTTCCGAAAGAGCTCGGTTCAAGCAAAGCCTTATCGATGTTTTGAAGGGAACGGTGGAACTGGAAAAGCTCCTGAGCGGCAGGGCGCGCGCGGATGCCGAGAGGCAACCCAAGGTCGAGGTGGCCACGCGCGTTCGGTTTGACAGCCAGAGTTCCTCTCACAGCACCCTTCTTGAACTTGTTGCCCAGGACCGGCCCGGCCTGCTCTATGACGTCAGTTCGGTTCTGGCCGATCAGGGTTGCAATATCGATGTCGCCTTGATCGACACCGAGGGACAGCGCGCCATCGACGTGTTCTACCTCACCTGCCGGGGCGCGAAGCTCGATCCCACGACCCAAGAAGCCGTGAGAAACGCCATAAAGAGAAGTCTGTGATTGATAACCTGGGCCGGAGGGTCGGAGTCCCGGCGAATTTGTCGCACTCTGTGTTTTCATCGATATAGCCGGATGCACCTTCATTCTTGCCCTTTTCGCCGGGCCAGCACGCAGGGACGCACCTGGCACCCGACACCTGCTCTTCTTTGTTTTCATCAACATCCCCGGATGCACCTTCATTTTTGCGCCGTTTGCCGGGCCAATCACGCTCCGGCGACAGGGAACACCCTGGACGCGAGCTCTTGACACCTGACACCCGGCACCCGAAATCTGCTCTTCTTTGTTTTCATCAATATCCCCGGATGAACCTTCATTTCCGCGTTGTTCGCCAAGCCAATCACGCACCGGCGACGGGGAACACCCTGGACGCGAGCTCTTGACACCTGACACCCGGCACCCGAAATCTGCTCTTCTTTGTTTTCATCAACATCCCCGGATGAACCTTCATTTCCGCGTTGTTCGCCAAGCCAATCACGCTCCGGGCGATGGGGAACACCCTGGATGCGACCCCTGGCACCTAGCACCTGGCACCTGAAACCTGCTCTTCTTTGTTTTCATCAACATCCCCGGATGAACCTTCATTTTTGCCCTTTTCGCCGGGCCAGCACGCAGGGAGAGACGCTAAGCACGCCGGGACGCGATCCCTGGCACCTGACACCGGGCATCCGACACCTTATCTTCTTTTTTTTCATCAACATCCCCGGATGAACCTTCATTTTCCGCCTCTCTTTCATACGCCTTGGTCTCGTTTTGAGTCATCGAATAGATCTCCAGCACCGCCCAGAGTTCGCGCTTGAGTGATCGGCTGGCAATGGAGAGTGGCTAACTTTCACCTCTCGGCGTGCGCCCGCAGCGTTCTCCTGGCGCGCCTCTTCCTTCCGGTTTGCCGGCGTCCGCTGGCCTCAGCGGCTAGTTTATCATGGCTACCCGACTTGTCAATATAATTTGAGGCTACATATTAAACGGTTTAAATCCATGAGTTTATCGTGTGGCTTGGTTCGGACAAATTTACTGGTCCTTTTCCCCGGACAAAATCACGGGTGAAATAGTCCGATACCCTAGGAGGTTCATTAACGCGGGCTGGGGGATATGGTCGCGGTTAAACCTTGCCGCTTTTTACCGGCTTAACCTCGAAAATGTGGCGGGAGTGCTTCCGGACGACCTGCTCCAATCCAAACAGGGCCTGGTCCGATCCTTCTTCCTTGAGTTGCTGGAAAGATCGTGTGTTGCTGCTGGCGCAGCGGGGGCAGGGGAACATCATGCGCCCCAGAAAATCCTCACCCGGCGTATCCTGGAAAAAGAGCGAGCGCACGGGGTCGTGATTGGTTTGCATCAGGCACGCATGACAGATGAACCAATGCTTCCGGTTTATTCTCTTGAGATGACCTATAATACTCATGAAACTTTCCTCCAAAACTTTCGAGGGTACTCTCCGCACACAGACAATTCAAGATACGTTCCGAAGCGCCTTCACGCCGGTATAAGCCCAACGCCGGGCCGCTCCGGGAGCAGCAGTTTCCCATTCTTCACCTGCACCCCGGAGAAAGGATCGTTCGAAATCAGCAGATTCCCGTCCAAGTCCGCGTAGTCAATCCCTGGCGAGATTTGGGCCGCGGCGGTCACGCTGACGGAGCTCGAGACCATGCACCCGAGCATGGTTTTGAGTCCCAGGGCGCGGGCAAATTGAATCATCTTGAACGCCTCCAGAATTCCGCCGGCCTTATCCAGTTTAACATTCACGCCGTCGAAAATGCCCACAAGCTGGGGAATCTGGCTCGCACGCTGGCAGGCCTCATCGGCAATTAGCGGCAGATGGACACGCTCTCGCACCCAGCGCGTTTCCTCCAGCATGTCGGCGGGCATGGGCTGCTCGACGAATTCCACACCCTGTCCCGCGAGCCAATTTATTTTTCGCACTGCCTCTTCCTTGTCCTTCCAGCCTTCGTTGGCGTCGACGCGCAGGGGCTTGTCCGTAACGCTGCGCACGGCCGCGATGGTGGCTTCATCGGAGTCGAGCCCCACTTTGATTTTGAGGACGGGAAAAGCCTCCGCCTCCCGCACCTTCTGGCGGGTGATTTCCGGTGTATCGATCCCGATGGAGAAAGTAGTGACAGGAGTATCGTTAGGGTCGAGACCAAAGTAGCGGTACAGTGGCACGCCCAACTTCTGCCCTACCCAATCCATAATCGCGATGTTGAGCGCGGCCTTTCCCGCGAATTGACCCGGCACGCGCCGAGAAACCTCCACTCCCAGTTTCTCGAAATGCCAGGGGTCAGCGCCCACCACCGAATCGCGAACGGACTCAACGGCCTTCTGCGCGTCCACGGCGTTCTCGTGGTAGCGGACGATCGGCGCTCCTTCTCCGTGGCCGGTGACTCCATCGCGAATATACCGCACATGGAGTGTGTCGCGGTACGCGCTTGATGACATCGTGGTGGTCCAGGTGTGCCGAAGATTCAGGCGGACAATTTCCGTTTCGAGCCGAGTCGGAGAGGAACTGTCGTCCGGGAGAGCGGCACTCGTCCGGCCCCACGCCCGCCCCTGAGCCTCCACACGGCTCAGGATAGCAGCCGCTCCCAAGGTCTTCACCCAGTCGCGCCGATTCATTTCAACCTCCTACAGGCAACCAGCAAATGCGTCCACGGCTGATCCGCCAGACGCCCGATCTGCACCCCGGGATGGTCGTGCGTCGAGTCGTGGATGAATTTTCCGCGGCCAATGTACATCCCGGTGTGCGTGATCTTCTGGGGTGATTCACCGAAGAAAAGCAAGTCGCCGGCCTGAAGTTTGCTGCGCTTCACGGGCACGACGCCTGACCATGCTGCCTGCAGGTCGGCGTCGCGCGGCATTACCATACCTCGCTGGCCAACCAGCATTTGCGTGAAGCCCGAACAATCGAATCCGAAGCTGGACGTCCCACCCCACAAATAGGTGAAGCCCAGAAAGCGTTTGGCGAGTTCGATCGTCTCCTTGATGCCGAGCGGCCGGGGGTTCAAACTGACATCCCCGCGCTGAATCCAGGCAGTTCGACCGTCCGCGAGTCGGACGTTCAGCCAGCGGCCGCCATTGTTCTCGGGCTCAGACGTCACTTCCAGGCGCGCGGCAAATGGAAGCGTTAGCACGGGCTGATGCTTCGTGACGCTAGATTCGCCGTAGACATTGGCAAAAGGGTTTTCCACTTGCGCAACTGTTCCCGTGGAAGCGTAGGCGCGATCGCCCGGGCTGTATCGGCGCAGCGCGGAGGACAGCATCCAGCCGGTGTAGTCGTCGGGCGTGCGCACCTTCACCCAATCGCCCTTTTCCTCGACCAGAGCAACGCTCGCGCCGCAGACCGCTTGCGAAACGACGTCGGCGCCCTGACTCGGAGCGGAATACATGTTGGCGACAGGCTCGATCACAACCGCGCCCGGAGAGGTTGGGACCATCAAGGCGAAGGCCAACAACAAGGTCATGCGAATTTCCCTCGGACGACTTAAGGGGGTTGCGCGCCACGGGCTCGAATGATTTGCTTTGACGTGCCGTCACTTGTAAGAAATGACGCGTCCATAGGAACTCGAACGGCTGAGGCGATCGAAGTAATCATACGCCAGCCGCGCAACTTCTTCGACGGCGTGCTCGCCGTCATCGCCTCGGGCCACATAGGTAGTGGTGACCGACATGATGAACGGGTGACCCGGAATGTCGATCAGGCCGGTATCGCAACGCACGCCTTCCAGAGTTCCGGGCTTGTCCGCGATGGAAACATCTTCCGGTAGAGCTTTGTGGAATTCGCTGTCCTTGGGCAGCCGGAGCAGGTCTAAGTACTCCTTGGTGTGCACGGCATCAAGCGCCTGGCCGGAGTTGACCTTCTCCAGGAGCGTCAGCATCTCGCGCGGCGTCGAAACATTTTCGTTTCCCTTCTTGGCGGCTTCCAGGTCAATCATGTGTCGCCGCAGCTTGGTTTCTTTGAGCCCCAGGCGAATGACCGCGGCGTTGATGTTGTCCATCCCCAGCCGGTCGATGAGGATATTCGTCGCCGTATTGTCGCTCAGCACCACCATGAATTTGGCGAGATCGCGCAGGGTCAGGGTCACCGTGCCGTCGCTCAGCATGGTGAGAATCGGTTCCGTATCTCCCACGGTCATGTCACTACGCCGCAACGTATGCTTCTCGTCGAGCGAGAGTTTTCCCTCCTGCGCCTGGCGCATTAACTCCAAGAGGACCGTCAGCTTGATCGAGCTCGCCTGAGGAAAAACCGTGTCCGGCAAGCGCAAAAACATTTCGCCAGTCGAGAGGTCCTCGATCGCATAGCCCAACACTCCGTCCAGGTGATCCGCAGCGTTCGCCAATCGCGCTTCGAGCTTTGCATGCAAGGCCGATTGGAGGCTCTCCTGCGCGTGCAGGCTCGCGCCAACAAGTAGAATCGCCAGAAGGGCCCAAGCCCGAACCCAATGATGGACCTTTGCCATTTAACTCCTCACGGACGGCGTCTGATATTATTTTAGGCGGCGTAGTCCGCGAATAGATCATAACACTGCAAACCATCCAAAGCGCCAGGGCCTACGAGACAAAAGTAACAAACGGAAGTAGCGCGGGCGTCCCGCCCGCTGTCGCGGGAGCGTCCCGCTCACGCCAAAGAAAGGGCGGGCAGGATGCCCGCGCTCCCAGTGGACGGGACCGCGCCACTTCCAGCTTGAACAGCCTCCTCGCGGGATTAAATCACGTTGCGATTTCAGCAAAGAGGAATTACACTCCGTGCATATCGGAATTGAAAGAAGGCGCGCCCCTCGCAACTCTGCTCGCTTGAATGCCAGCGTCAAATTGCGGAAGGAGACCGCCGAACCGTCCCAGGGAACCAACGGTAACTGCGGCAAGTCTGAACCGTTTTTCTTTTTGGACCGCTTGTGCGGTTTGTGCAAGGTCACGAATCGCCTGATTCGGGTAGGGCGACTCGTGCCTCTATCGGCGGCAGTTGACGAAGGCGAGTCATGCCTTCCCGGCTTCGAGGAGGACCATCGTGCAGAAATCATCCACAGGGCTGCGCCTCAAGGTGGTGCGGCTTTCTTTCATCGCGCTGATCCTGGCGACCGTGAGCGGTGTTGTATTCGGGGATGATTCCCCAACTTACGTTCTTACCCAAGACATGCTCAACAAAACGCTGGGTGTGCTCACCGACCTTCGCAACAAGAACCTTCCCTTCAAAATTGGCGACGGCGACCTCGACACAGAGATTGCCAACCTGGAAAAAGATCCTAAGGTTGCGCGCGTCCTAAAGAAGCACGGGCTTTCGCCGCGAGAGTTTATCCTGACCTATAAGGCCACCAGGCAGATTCGGGAGGCGCAGAAAGCGCAAGACGATTGGCAAAAAATCCTGCAAGATCCTGACGCGTCGCCGGAAGCCAAACTTGAAGCAACGCAGAACCTTGCCGAGTCGCTAAAGAATAACTTGTTCACGCCCGAGCAACTCGAGCTTGTCCGCCGCCGCATCCCGGACATTGAGGCCTTGCTGACGCCGCCAAAGTGAGAGGGTCCAGGGCGCAGAGACGCTGCCGCTTGTGAGGTACGCAGTGGGTACGATTTAACCCGCGCGTATTTCCCAGACACTTCCAGGCCACTTCTTCAAACCACCTCGTTGCCAAGTTCCGCGCGATGTCTCAGCGGCAAAATTTGACCGCAAAACAAAAAGGCCGCCGGTAAGGGCGGCCTTTTCGTTACTGCTTGGGAACCAGAATTAGACTGCGACTTTTTCCTCTTCCACCTTCGCGGGGGCGCCAATCTGCACGAGGTCGGACTTGGGTTTCTGGAGGACGATTTCCTCGTACACCTTCCGGGCTTGAGACTCCTGCTGGGCTTCCCACGCGGCCTTGCGGCGGGCCTTTTCTTCTTCCGCCGCGGTCTGGGGAACGTCGTGTTCGAGGGTGCGAACGCGGGCGGCGTCCCCTGCATTCACGGTCAGAGAGTGCTGGGTGGTGTCCAGTTCCACGCTCTTGCCCTTGGCATAAATCGCGTGCTTGCCGTGGGTCTTGTACCACTCCGCAACGCTTGCGTTCTTGTACATGTTCTCGATAATTTTCCGCCAGCCGATGCCCGTGTTGTACGCGCAAAAAGAAATTTCTCCCAATTGCGTCGCGTACGGGATGATGCACATTTCGGTGCGGCGAAAGTCGTAATTGAAGAGATCCTGGAACCACATGCCGGCGATGAAGAGCAGGTTCCACGGATCGGAGCGGCGCTTCATGGCGTCTTCCAGAGTGCGATTCGGATCGGAGGCGCCGTACTTCTCGCGCGTCTTCTTTTCCCCTGAAAGGGCAAACGACTTGTCAAATTTCTTGATCAGATCCAGCAAGGCCAAACTCTTGGGCGCCTTGAAGGGCCTATAGTTTTTGAGGATGCCCATGGCCAGCATGAAATTCGAGAATTTTTTCCCGCGAGCCGCATCCGTGACCTTCTGAATGTCGCTCACCAGCCCGGGGACGTTTAGAAACTCCGGCACGGGAGCCCATTCCTTGGTTTCCTTGTTGATCATGAGTGCCGTACCCACGCCGCAATTCGGGTGGCATCCGCAACTGACCATGCCCCACTGCGCTTCGGGACCTTTCACCAGGTCGGCAAAGTCGGCGAAGGCACTGAACATGGAAATGGGGAACCAGTCGCGGGTGGGTTCGGTAATGCCAGTCTGCT
>CAZCVY010000011.1:0-49964 GCA_964501985.1 uncultured Acidobacteriota bacterium
TCATCGCTAACTTCACCGAGAGACGCGACTCCGGAAGCCACAGGTGTTCAGCCCATCGGCGCAGCGTCTGCCGATTCCGGCGGAGGCGCCGCCCACGCAAACCTCTCCGACTCAACAGCAGGGGGGAAATCCGGGCAGCAAAGCGGTCAAACGTCAGGCAATAATGCGGCAAACGTCATAACCGCGGCCCCCGGCCCTATCAATAACGCTACTCCTGATCCCAACGCGAATCTGACCGCGCCCCACTTCCCAACGCTCCCCGCCAGCCCTGTCCACATCGCGGCGCCACCCACCCCAGCGTCATCCGGTCAATCGCCCGCCGCGCTTTCCGCCTGGCAGAATTACGATGGCGGCGCGGGCAGCATCGTGAGGTCCGCGTCGCTCGCGGGTTCTGCCAATGGCGCGGAAATGCATGTGGAGTTCCTCTCGGGCGCGCTGGGCCCCATGGAACTCCATGCGGTTGTGAATGGAGGTTCGGTAGGCGCCGAAATTCATGTTCAGGGACAGGAAGCCCACACGCTGCTGGCGGCGGGTCTGCCTTCCCTCGAACGCGCGCTGGGCGAGCGAAACCTGCGCGTTGAAAACATTTCCGTCTACCAGGACCACGCCGGCGGGGGGGCAAGCGGTGGCGAGAAGCAAAACCAGCAGTCGGATTCGGACCCTTCCGCGCAGCAGCAAGTTTTGCCGTGGACGAATTCGCCGCAGGCCGACCCCGCAGCAAGCGGTTCTTTGGACGGTGAGGAATCAACCAATCCGGCAGCCGGCCTGAGCGTTCGGGCTTAGGCGGCGCCGAAGGAGAACAAAACCGATGATGATTAATAATACTCACACCTACGCCACGACCCCGACCGGCAGCGGGAGCAACGGCTCCAGCAGTGCGGCCGCCAGTGCTGCGACCTCGGCCGGAGGCCTGAACCCCAACGATTTCATGTCGCTGCTGGTGGCGGAAATCCAAAACCAAGATCCGACGAACCCCATGGATCCGACCACTTTCATGTCGCAGCTCGTGGATTTGAACCAACTCGAGCAAGTGACGCAGATCAACCAGGTCGTGCAGCAGTATGCCACCGCCGCCTCGACGACGGCGAGTCAAACGCCCGCAGGAAATTAGGAGGAGACATATGGGATCTTTTTCTACATCGCTTTCCGGCCTCGACGCCGAGGAGCAAGCGCTCTCGGTGATTTCGAATGATTTGTCCAACCTGAACACCACCGCCTTCAAGTCAGGCACACCGGTTTTCAGCAGCCTGTTTTATCAGATGCTGGGAACCACCGGCTCCGGCGACCCGGTACAAGTGGGGGTGGGCGCCACCATGAGTTCCGTCGATGCGCCGTTTACGCAGGGCGATATCTCCTCGACGGGCGTACCCACAGACGTCGCCATCGAGGGGAACGGGCTCTTTGTGTTGAACCAGGGCGGCACGCAGGTTTACACCCGCGATGGCAATTTCAGCTTGAACACCGACGGGTATCTGGTGGACAGCAACGGGAACAATGTAATGGGCTACCCGGGGGTGAACGGCACCATCAGCCCCAGCCAGTCTCTTGCCCCCATCCAGATTTCCAGCGGCCAGACCTTCCCTCCCAACGCCACCTCCACCTTGCAACTGGATATGAATCTGGACGCCACGGATAACGTCCTGGCGCCGGCGACGGGGACCCTCACGGTGCCGCAGCCTCTGCCCAGCCCGGGCCAGACCGTTTCCATTGGGGGGAGCACCTATACGTTCGAGTCGAACATCACCTCTCAAAGCGCGGCCGGGTCGGTTTTGATCGGAGCCGACGCGGCATCGACCCTCGCGAACCTGGCGAGCGCCATCAACTTGGGCTCGGGGACAGGCACCACCTACGCCTCCAGCACGGCCGCGAATGGGATGGTCACAGCTACCGGCTCGACGGCCACCACGCTCAACCTGCAAGCGCTGAATGCGGGAGCAGCGGGCAATTCCGATGGCACCTCGACCAACTGGACGGGGGAATCGTTCGCGAGCGGCGACCTGTCCGGAGGGGTGACGGCCCAGACGGCGAGCGCCACTTTCACCGCGCCGTCCACGCAACCGGGAAACGGCCAGACCATTGCCATCGACGGAACCACTTACACCTTCGTGACAAGCCTCGACGCCAACACCCCGAACGAGGTTCTGATCTCCCCGACCTCTGTCACGGATACCCTCTCCAACCTGGTGGCTGCCATGTCCAATTCAGGGACAGGGAGTGGTTACGAGTCGGTTGCCGCCGCCAATCCAGTCACTGCCGTGTTGAATCAGGCGGACGGCACCATTACGCTGACTGCACCGGCGAGTGGTTCAGCGGGCAACGGCATTGCCCTCACCTCCGGTTGGGGGTCATTCGCCGTCTCCAACCTTACGGGAGGCGCCACGGGTGTGCCGGCAACCGCCACGCTCACACTGCCGGCGGGGGCAGCCGCCCCGACCCAAGGCCAAACCGTTACCATCGGGGGCACCACATACACGTTCGAGACCAGCATCACTGCCCAAAGCGCAGCCAATAGCGTTTTGATTGGAGGCAGCGCCCAGACGGCCCTGGCCAACCTGGTGGCTGCCATCGGCGGTGGAGCGGGCTCAGGCACGGACTACGCCACGGGAACTCAGCAGAATCCTGACGTCACGGTCTCCGCTTCGACGGGCACCACCGCCACCCTGCAAGCAACCAGTAGTGGGACAGCAGGAAATGCCACTGGCGTTTCGACCAACTGGGCCGGAGCTCTGTTCACCGGAGGCGACTTGGCGGGAGGCGTGGACGCGCAGTTGGCCACCGGGTCGCTGACGGTAAACCAACCGCTTCCGACCGCCGGAGAGACCGTGACCGTTGGGGGAACGACCTACACGTTCGTGAGTACCGTCGGCGGGCTCAACGCGGCGAACACCGTTCTGATCGACCCAAACGGCAGCATGCAGGCAACGCTCGCGAACCTGGAGGGCGCCATCAACGCCTCCGCCACGGGGGGACAAGGTCAAGGCACCACCTACGGAACGGGCACCATTCCCAACACTTCCGCCACGGCAACGGGATCCACCGAAACCACGATCTCGCTGCAATCGCTGCAAATTGGGTCAGCAGGCAATAGCACGGCCACCACAACCACCTGGACCGCCGCTTCCTTCGGGGCCGGAGACCTCGCGGGGGGCACCGACGCGGGAACCTACAGCACCGACATCAACGTCTACGATTCCCTCGGCAACAGCCACGTTCTGACCTTCAATTTCACCAAGTCCTCGGCCGGAAACTGGGCTTACCAAATCACCATTCCTGCCGCCGATGTGGGGAAGACGGGCAATCCCGAAGTTGTGGGAACTGGAACGTTGCAGTTTGGTCCGAACGGAACCTTGATTTCACCGCCCGCGAATGTGCAGGGGATTAGCGTCTCGGGGCTCGCCGATGGGGCAAAAACCATCAGCTTCAATTGGCAGCTCTTCAGTTCGGCGGGCACAGGCGTCATTACGCAGACAGCCGAGCCTTCCGCGGCCTCGGGGCAAACGCAGGATGGTTATAGCGCCGGAACCTTGCAGAGCTATTCCATCGACTCTTCCGGAATCATCGACGGGGTTCTCTCCAACGGCCAAACGCTGGCTTTGGGTCAGATCGCGCTTGCAACTTTCCCGAACTACGACGGCCTGACCAACCTCGGCTCAAACGACTACCAGACGAGTTTGGCTTCCGGAGCGGCCAGTATTTCGGCGCCCGGAACCGGAGGCTGTGGAACCATCGACGGGGGATCACTCGAAGCCTCGAACGTGGACATCGCCACGGCCTTCACCCAGCTCATCCAGGCCCAAACCGGATACGAGGCCAATTCCAAGGCGATCACGACAGTCGACGCCGTGCTTCAAAGCGTCATTGCCCTGATCCAGCCGACGTAAAGCCGGCCATTTTCGCCTTGATCGAGTGGTGAAGCTGCATAAGTCACGGCCGGGAATGACAAGGGAGGCGGCGAAGAGCCGCCGCCCATGCAGGCCGTGCCATGGCCATCCTGGCCATGGACATCGCGAACAGGATGCCGATCATCGCGCAGATAACAATCAAGTCGGGGGAAAAGATTCACCACGGAGACACAGAGGTCACGGAGAAAAGACGCAATGAAAAACAGCGAATTACTTGACCATAATCTCCATGCGCATATTCTGAAGCTCTTCTCTCCGTGACCTCTGTGTCTCCGTGGTGAATTCCTTTTCTCCAGTTCACCCAGAAAAACTTATCGTTGTCCTGCCGAGAAAGATCAACCATCATCTTAGCGCCTACGCGCTGGATGCCCGTGGCACGTCGCGTGCTGTGGTAGGGGCGGGCAGCACTGGCCCGGGGCCGAACGCCGTTCGGCCCTCAATGCCCCCGTGTGCCGAGTCCCGTGTCTCGCCTCCGGCGCCTGCTCTAACGCCGATCCTGACCGCTGTGATAAATCCGCAAGATTTCAATGGTCTGCTCCTTAACGCGATAGATCGCGAGAGAGGGTAAGGGAGGGAACAAAAGCTCGCGAGTTCCGGCCTCACGTCCAACACGACCGCGATGAGGCCATTCTTTTAAGGATTGGATGGCAGCGTACAATTTGCGCAGGGTCGGCTGGCGGTAATGCGGGTGGTGGTATTTAAGGTATTCACTAACGTGAGAAGCTGGGTTCTGGGTACTAGGTTCTGGTGAAAATCAGGAGAATTCCGAGTGCGAGGCCTCTAACCCCTGACACCTGACACCTAACCCCTGATCTTATGAGCTCAACATCTGCTCCAGGCGAGCAGTCATTTCTTCTTCTTCAATGAACTCGCCCCGGTCGGCCCGGGCAATACCCTCCCCCACGGCGGCGCGAAAGCGGGCATCTTCCTCGAGCAGACGCACTGCGGCATCCTTCACTAACCGTTCGGCGGCTGTGCGCTTCTGGTTGGCGATCAGGGCAAGCTGAGTTTCCTATTCGGGAGTGAAATGTATTTCCATCGGCCTCAGAATACGGGAAAACACTGAGGGTTGCAAGTTGCTAGCCCGGACAAGATTTAGCGGCAAGTTTACGCCTACAGTTTTGAATCTTGAATCTGGAATCTGCAATTCTCCGCCCTGCGCCCCGCCGCCAGTCCCTAACTCCTAATCCCCAATCCCTAACCCCTGCTGTTTCCGCTTGCATCGCAGTTTAGTCCGTTGTTTAATGCGGCTATCATTTCGCCGGCCTGGGAATCTGTGCGAGGTTAAGAATCCGATGCACAAAATATCAAAAGGTCTGTACATGGGTTCCGTCGGCATCGGCCTGGGAATTGCCGATGTCCTCGTCATTACCGGTTATGTGGGAATCAGAACCGGGTTCCCGGATGGGGCGACCAACCTTTTCTATCTGGCGATTGTCCCTCTGGTGTACGGCTGGGTTTTCATGACCGTACTCTTGTACAAGTCGTGGGACGCCATTCAGGACGTCCACGCGAGGACAACGCCTGGGAAGGCGATCGGTTTCCTCTTCATTCCTATCTTCGACTTTTACTGGGTCTTCCCCGCCATCTGGGGTCTCGCGAAGGATTTCAACTCCTATCTCCGGAGGAAGTCCATCTACACCCCGGTCCTTCCCGAGCGACTCTTTCTTACCTATTGTATTCTCAGCTTCGCGGGGTGGATTCCCAACGTGGGGCTCGTGGTCGTCGTTGTGAACTACATCATCGGGCTGATCATGGTGAACGCGTTGTGCGATGGCATCAACGCGCTGGCAGCGAAAGAATCAAGATAGCCCGACGAGCGCGCCCAGACCGGCCGACTTCGGGACCGCAGACTGCCACAGGCGGCAGTCTGGGCCAGCCCCGCGTAAGCAGAAGACGGGACGCGGGAAACGGGACACGGGCGAAGAGAGCGTCCGCAGCCGGCCGTCGTGCTGGCGTGACGTTGTAAACCCGCAAGCGTTTTGATAAGGTAAAAGGTGAGGTAACGCCAGGGTGGTAAAAACGGTCACACTTAATGCGGACATTCCCGCCAGTCGGGAACTGCGCATCACGCTGCCTGCGGACGTGCCTACCGGATCCGCCTCGATTGTGATTGTCGTCTCACCCACGGGGTCTTCAACCTCCTCCACTTTTGACGACCTGTTGAAATCCGAATTCTTGGGGATGTGGCGCGACCGCGCCGACATCAGTGATAGCGTGGAGTTCGCCAGGAAGCTTCGGTCGCAAGGGTGGAACACCTCCTCTCACGAACCTTCTTGATACGGACGTTCTGGTCGATTGCCTGCGCGGAACAAGTCCTGCCCAAATGTGGCTCAAACAAGTCGCCACACAGTCGTTCGCGGTCCCCGCGGTGGCTGCCATGGAATTGGTCATGGGTTGCCATGATCGCGCCGACTTGGAACGAATCCAAAGGTTCCTGGCGACGTTCGAAGTTGTTTGGCCGGAGCCCTCAGAATTCGCCGCTGCGTACCAATTGCTATTGACCCACCGGTTGAGTTCGGGCCTCAACATCCCCGACTGTCTCATCGCCGCGACCGCCCTCGCCCGGAGCGCGCGCCTCTACACCTTCAATTTCAAACATTTTCAGGTTGTGCCGGGATTGGATGTGGCGCGCCCCTATTCACGCCCCTGAGGATCCCGCAGAGGTCAGATATCATTCGCCGTCGGCGAAACCCGCCGAAGCAGGTACCGCCAGCGGTGCCCTACGCCGAAGAAGTTAAATCTTACTCGGCGCCGAGTAGCGCGTCCCCCGCCGATATGAATACTTCCCGCGGTCGCAATCATGGCCGCTAACATCCTCCGACATTACATCCTCCGAGAGGTGTCCAATTTACATCCAGATATGATAAGATCTGGAGTGAATTCGGAGTACAAAGGATCATTCGACCATGGCCTTAAGAACGCGGCAAGCCCGAAAACCCATCCAACTTCCCCAGGCGAGGCGCAAGTCCAAGTTCCAAGCGGATTTGGCTCCGGCCGAGGATCAGATGGTGCGGGGCCTCAAACAACAATTGCAGCTTAACAGCAACACGGATTTTCTCTCCGACGCCCTGGCCTTGTTCCGCTGGGCGGTGGGGGAGAGGAAGCGCGGGCATCGCATCTTCAGTGAAGCGGCCACGGGCGAACGGAAGGAACTGGTATTGCCGCGGCTCGAGCGCGTCGCTCCGGAGATCGACCTTCCCCGCGTCGAGATTTCCTGGACGCCCCGCGAGATCGAGAGTCTGGCCCGTCTCGCGTCGAAAGAACCCGCCCCTCCGACGGAGACCTTGATTCGGGCGATGCGAGGCTGAATGGCCGTCCTGATCCGCCGCCTGGAAGAACCGGACCAGACAGAGCTTTTCGGTTGTGGCGATGGGCCGCTTAATAACTATCTGCGCCGGCATGCCTGGGCAAATCAAACCAAGAGTTCCATTGGCGTGACTTATGTTGCGGTCGACGAAGACTCCCCCCGCACCGTGCTGGGGTATTTTACGCTGGCCACCGCGAGCGTGCCGCGTGATGCTTTCCCCAAGAAATACGTGCGAGGACTTCCGCCCTACGACTTGCCGCTCATCCTGCTGGCGCGCCTCGCGGTGGACCGGCGCTTTTCCGGAAAAGGTCTTGGACATGCCCTCATTTCCGAGGCCTTCCGAATCGCCCTGCGAGTCGCTGACGAAGTGGGATGCCGCGCGATCATCGCCGACGCGTATCGAAACCGGATCGATTGGTACGCGCGCTACGGCTTCGTGGCGCTCGACGGCGGCGCCGCGAGCGGCCCGCAGCGAATGTTCCTCGATATCCGCACCGTTCGCCTGGCGCTCCAGGGCAAAGAGCAAACGTAGCGAGAGCCGTGCTGTCGGTCCGCGGCGTTCCGCTACCCGTGTAGAAGAGGCTTCACGGGGGAGGCAGGCTCTTCATGTCCCCCTCGAATGCGACTTTGATCATCTTTTCGAGCGTCTCCTTGTCACTGCCCCAGGCACGGTTCAAGGTTATGTCCAGGAAGGGTTGGTATTTGCGGCCGAGCTCGCGCTCTCCCCGGATATTGGGATGAACTTCGCGAGTGAGATATTCCGTGACGCCTTCCAGGATCTTGGGATTGTTACCCCCGAGCGAGTAGTACTCCGGGTAAAAATTCCCATGCTCGAGGTAATGAACAAACTCGTGATAGAGAGTTCCGATGGTCAGGCCGGAGTCCTTGTTGACGTAAATCACGCGGTCCCACACGTTGACCGCCGGAGACGTGAAGGCGGGGCAAGCGATGACCGGCGTCGCGCCTGTTGCATTCCGGGCGAGGAGAATCGTCTGATAGGTGAGAGGGTCGTTTTGCGTGCGGGGCTGGTCGGGGTTCTTCCGTGCGTAGAGCGCCTCGGCATTGATCGCGGCAAAGAAGTTTCTGAAAACTGAGTTGAAGTGGGGGGCGTACTCGTCTTCGGGAAGGATGCGGTAAATCTTGTTCACGTCCGTCTTCTCGACGACGGCCAGAACGAACGGGTCCAGAAAAGGTCCATACTTTTTCAGAACGGCGTCCATGGCGACCGTGGCATCGCCAATGGTCGGTGGTGGCATAGCTTCCTCCTCCCTCGTGGTTGTCGGCGTGCGGCGCCTCTTGGGCCGGCAAACCCCCTAGCGCGACCCGCGCGGTAGAATGGTCTTCACAAGGATTTGTGCCCTTTGCGAAATTACACGCTGCCCAAAGCCCTTGTCAACCAACCGCAGTGAGTGCGCCGCGAAATTGTTCCATCGGTCGATGGCTTTTCGCCCCAGCCGCGCGGCTACAATGCCGAACGCCGTTCGGTCCTACATGCGAAGTTGGCGATCGGCTCCAATGCATCAAACAATACACCAATCTGCGGTACAATATTCGTGCTTCGAATTCCGCGCGGCATAGGACCTCAAATCCAATTCCCGGGGCAGAGAGGACTTGTCATGATTTCTCAAGCCAACATCCTGCCAACCACCCCCATGGGGGCAAACCTTGTCAACGGGGGCGGCGCGACGTTTCGTGCCTGGGCGCCCCGAGCGTCAGCGGTCTATTTGAACGGCACGTTTGGGGGCACGCCGCAGACCGGCCGGACCGACGATTTGCTGATGGAAAAAGATGCCAATGGATATTGGACAGGGTTCGTCCCCGGCGCCCGGGACGGCGATCTGTATCACTTTTGGGTTGTGGGCGCGGGATCGAGTGGCTACAAACGGGATCCGTACGCACGCGAATTGGCGACGGACTCCCCCTTCCCCACCTGTAGTTGCATCATTCGGTCAGGGACCGCCTACCCCTGGCACGACGCGGCATTTGTGACTCCGGACTTTTCCAACATGATCATCTACCAGTTGCATGTTGGAACCTACGCACCCCCCACCCCGGGCGTGGCGTCGACTTTTCTCGATGTCATCGGGAAAATCGAGTATCTGGCGGCGCTGGGGGTCAACGTTCTCCAACCGCTGCCAATCGATGAAATGGAAACCAAAGTCTCGATGGGGTACAACGCCGTGGATTATTTCTCGCCCGACTTTCCTTATGTTGTGTCAGACCCCGCGGCCCTCGCCGGGTACCTTTCCACCGTTAACACCCTGCTGGCGAACAAGGGCATGGCACCCATGGGAACCCAGGACATCACCTCCGGGCCTGCGCAATTGAAGGCCCTGGTGGATGTGTGTCACGTTTACGGCATCGCCGTGGCCTTTGACGCAGTGTACAACCACGCGGGCGGATTCGAGGGCGACGATCAAAGCCTGTATTTTTGGGATCGCGCTGCTGACACCAGCGATAACAACCAGAGCCTTTACTTTACCAACATGGGCCTCGCGGGCGGCCTCTCCTTCGCCCTTTGGAATAACGATGTTCGCCAGTTCATCATCAATAGCGCCCAATTCTATATTGATGAATTCCACGCCGATGGGTTCCGCTACGATGAAATCAGCGCGCTCCTCTCCATGAATGAAGATTCCGGCTGGAGTTTTTGCTGCGACCTTACCGGCACGGTTCGCTACATCAAGCCACGGCTGCTGCAAAATGCCGAGTATTGGCCTGACGAGTTTCAGAACTACCCGCGGCCCGCCCCGCTGATTGTCACTCCAACGGCGGATGGCGGAACGGGCTTTGACGTGGTCCAACATGACGGGTTGCGGAGCGCCGTCCGCGCGGCAGTCCAGCAAGCGTCCTTCGGCCAGAGTGCTGCCGTCGATTTTGATGCCATTGCCGCGAATCTCTATCCCCAGGGGTTTGCGCATGGATGGCAGGCCGTCCCCTGTGTCGAGAACCAGGATCTTGTGGCGGTGGGACGAGACCAGCGTATTCCTGCTCTGGCTGACGGCTCGAATTCGCGCTCATGGTACGCCCGCAGCCGCTCGCGATTCGCCACCGGACTCCTTTTGACAGCGCCAGGGATACCCCAGATCTTTATGGGGCAGGAATTCCTGGAAGACCAGCAATGGAACTGCGACCCCACCGCGACGGCCAATCTCATCGATTGGGGCGGCATTAATAGCAGCACTGACACATCAATGGCGGACCATCTGCGCTTCACTCAGGATCTGATCCGCCTCCGATGGAGTCAACCCGCTTTGCGCGGGGATAATGTGAATGCCTTTCACGTCCACGACCAGAATCGCGTCATTGCGTTTCACCGTTGGCTCGACACCGGCGATGACGTCATTGTGGTCGCGACTCTCGCCGAAACCACCTGGTACGACTACGCGATTGGATTTCCCTTCCCGGGGCCGTGGGTGGAGGTCTTCAACAGCGACGTCTACGACCACTGGATCAATCCGATGGTGGCGGGCAATGGGGGTGGAATTTGGGCGTCGGGAGGTCCGCTCCACGGCTTCAGCGCTTCGGCAAATATCGTCATTCCGGCGAATGGCATGGTCGTGTTTGCCCGCGACTCGGGAAATTGAGTCCACTTCACGCCGTCGCTCCGCCGGCGTGTATGTGGACAATCGACGAATTGCTCGATAGAGTTGGTCTATCCTGAATGCGGTCCGTTACCACATCTGATTGTGCAAGTTGATGACCGACAACACTGAGTTGACAATGCTCACAAGCGAACAAGCACGCGCGCTGGTCAAGTGGAAGAACCTGCTGGCAGAGGCGGAACTCGATCGAGTGTTAATCCGCGATGCGGGGAACCAGCCGTCGCAAATTGCAGAAAAGTCCCAGGTTTTAGCGCGCCTGCTCGGCGAGGGCAAGGAGGTGGAGAGGCGCGACCTCCAAGCTTGCGTGCCGGATGAAACCCTTTCGACACTCGAAGAGCTGGGCCTGGTCAATCGGACGGGGGAAAAGATCGCGCCTGCCTATCGGCTGGTGTTCCACCTGGGGCTGTGGTTGTTCTGCGAAAAGGTATCGCGCTCGGCAAAGTTCTACTACGGGAATGACTCCATCGAGCTCAGCCGCATACTGGAAGGCGCCGGAGGCAACGTGCTGGACCTTTGTTCCGGCGTCGGGACGCAAGCTTTGATGTGCGCCCGGAGCGCGGCACATGTGACCGCGGTTGAGATCGAGCCGCTGGCGGCGAAACTGTTCTGGGCGAACGCCGCCATGAATGAGCTCTCCGAAAAGGTCGAATTGTTAAACGGCGATCTTCTTGAGCCCGTGGCAGGGCGAAACTTCGACCTGATTTCCTGCAATCCCCCCTTCATGCCGGCGGCTCCGGGGGTACGCCTTCCCCGCTTCGCTGACGGCGGAGGCGATGGGTTGGGGATCGTGCGCCGATTGATGGCCGGTCTGCCCAAGGCCCTCGCCCCGGGCGGCAAGTGCGAGGTGATCGGCGCGGTTTTGGGAAATCACGAAGGCCCGGATTTAGGCGAGTTCAAAAAGATGGCTGCCGATTCGAGCCTCGCGATTATTATCGACTGCATTACGCGTGAGGAACTCGAAGGGGAAACCATGCGGAAGCTCGTCGCGATCGCCATGGAAGGCGCCGAGGAAGACATCGAACGGGCGTTCCGAATGCACTTCGCAAACCTTGGCGCGACGCACCTCTACTGCTTCTTGCTGCACGCTTCGCCAGCCCCGAGTCCGATGCTTTGCGCGTCTTACTTTGACGGCCAAGGCGCAGCTTTTCGGATGGTGCCCATCCCTTAAGCTTGCCTCAATGGATTCTTCCACTTTGTACGGCCCCGACTCAGGTTGGCGTGAAAGCAAATGCGGTCGAGTGCTTATCGATGCCGGCTCACCGCGATTGAAAAAGGCTGGAAACCACCCTGCCATCAATATTGACGGCGAGGTCGATATGCCCGTTGCGCTGAAGCTGCGCAATGTGCGCCTTGGCGTTGGGAAGCGAGAAACCAAACCTGGTGACAAGGTCAGACCACGCTTGCCCGGTGTCCTTCGCCCGTACGGCGTTGGAATTTTGGGCAGCACCCATACTCGGCTTGAAAACCATTTGAACGCTGCGGTCCTGGAGTAAGGAAAGAGTCAATCTGCCTTCCATAAGAATCCTCCTCAATGACTTGTTCGATTGCCTATCCGAAGGTGGCAGTCTCGCAATGCTATTTTGAGCATGCGGACGCTAGAGCGCGAATATTCGAAGCCGACCCATCTTCCGGGAGAAAATTGAGGCTGCCCGAAGATGTTCGAACGTGGAATCCCTTTTCCCAAAAGGCGACGCGAAGGTTCTTCTTGATCTCGACCTCTGAACACGCGAAGTCGAAATTATGAACCTGTCCGTCCGTCGCAGTCTCGCCGACGTATTTTAAGTGGTCGCCCGCAACGCTCAACGTGCCGCGGCAATATGTCCCTTTGTCGCCGGCCCCCTTGCCGGAGTGCGTGTGAAAGACACGGAAACTGAGGACGGTGGCGGGGACTTGGCTGGCGCGCCGCGAATCCTCTTCCGCCTTCTCGGCACTGGAAAGATCGGCCTTCAAGCTCGCGACGGCGCTCTCATTGGGCAGAAGTTGCGCCAGCAAATCAGCGATTCGCTGGGCCGTCGTGAAGTCCTTACTCGCAATCGCCTGGTGAACCTGAATTACTGCGCCTTTCACGCTGTTATCGAGAATCGTCCTTGTATAGCTACTCGAGGGGTCTAGCGCCAACGCTCGCTGCGAATAGGCGACGGCGTTTGCGTCCCGAGGGTCAACATAGTTGCCCTTGGCGCAAGCATCGAGGGCGAGATTCTGCAAACTGACAAGCTGAGCAGCTTTGGGGTCAGGGGCGGGCGCAGCCGCTGCTGGCTTCGCAGCCGTGACCACCTTCACGCGCCGCGCTTTTCTGGCCGGAGCAGGCGCTTGAGGTTTTTCTTCGGGCAGATCGATAGCCGCAGGGGGAGTGGTGTCGGGCTCTGGGGGTGGAGCGGCTTCCACCGGTGGCGTCGGGAGAGATACCTTCGGCGCGGCCACATTCGTAACTCGAACGCTGTGCAGCTTCCGATGGTAAAGATACCCGCCTGCTACCATGCTCACCGCCAGCAGCGCTCCGGCAATGCTACCGACGAGAATTAATGGGAAGGGCTTTCGAGCCCGCTCAGGGGATGCTAGCTCCCCGGCTACGGGCAGAACGGGCGGTGCAGAAATGGCCGGGGTCGATTCAGGGACCGGCGCGGCAATTTCGTAAAGTGCTGCGTTCTGGCGCAAAAGTGTGGCTACGGTTTTCCCCAACTGACCGACGACTACTGTTGGAACTTCAAGAGCGGGGGCGTTCAGAGCAAAAGTCTGGGCTGTAGTTGCCTGAGGAACCGCAGGCGGCGGTGCCGTGAAGGTCGTAGCGGCTTTGCCGGGGTTCCCGCCCGGCGATACTAGCTTGTGTGCCCGTGGGGGAGGTGGGATGTTCAGCAGGGGCGTCCTCAAGGCTTTCTCGTCCATGCGTGGAGGCACGGACGCCGAGGGCGCGTGTACGAGCGGGGCTGGGGACGAGGTTACCTTCGCAGCCGCAGATCCGGTAAGACTCGCTGCGGAAGGCACTGCATTGGGACAGGGCATCTTCAATAGTGCAGGGGATATGGCCTCCCCACGCACGGGCACAATCTTGGGTACAGAAATGATCGGACTTGTTCCGGGATGCGATCCGGTGACTTCACCTGACGCGGCTATCTTTGGCAACGGCGCAACCACGGTTTTCGGCAACTCACCGCCATTGACTTTGGGATGATCAACGGGCGGAGCCTTCGGCACGAACGTTTGGCCTAAAGCTGCTGAGGCTAACTCAGGCTCTGGCGCCGGCAGAGTCGAAGCGGGTTTGCCAGGCTTCCCGTCCGGCGATGCCCGATGGTCCATCCGTGCGGGGGCCGCGGTATTACATGGATTCATCGTCAAGATTCGTTCGTCGGGACGAGCCGGCGCGGACGGCGTGGCCAAGCACGGCGCCGCGACTGGTGCCGCCGGTCCATTCGCAGTGGGCGGCCCGCTAGACCCTGCGGCAGCAGGGACGATTTGCAAACTCATGTTGGAGACAAGGGGTTGAGCAACCGCTGGAGATTTAAGCCACCGGGAAGGTGCGGCCTCGCTGACGGGAGCTCCGCATTGCTCGCAGAATTCCCCGTCGAGATCGAGCGGGCCCTTGCAGAAGCGGCACGTGGGCTCGTCGGCCGCGTGGGGTGTAAACCGCGGTATTCTTTCCGCGCCCGCCAACCCGAACTCAGGAGTCGGCGCATCTGCTCCCAGACGCGGTACAACCAGATCTCCTTCTCCCACGTGGGATCCACACTGATAACAGAACGAACTCCCCTCAGGTAGCTGTAGACCGCACTGAGGACAAGAGGTCATGCTCGCCAGTCCGCGTTCCAACGAGTTTGTCTGCCTGCCCATACGTCCAGACCTGCTTCCCTCTATATCAGCCCCGAACTCATACGTCTTTCGTTGTGGCTGCCCCGCAAGCCATTGCGATGATCCGAAATCATGGATGAAGGGGCCATCGCAAAAGTACCTTTCCTCTCTGCATATGTCTACAGTACCAAGGTGCTGCCTTGGCAATTATACTTTCTCTAGGCAATACAATGCATTGGGGCCTCATGGCGCAAGTATGCCATTAATAGGACTCGCCGACGCAGAGTCCCGACGCCTGACCTCATGGGTTGGTGGCCGACCGAAGAGGAAGCAAACAAAAAATGCCCTTGACATTGTTATAGTACATTAGTACACTCATACTCTAGATGAAGGATTCGCGTTCCAATTCGCCCATGCCGTTCCGGTTCAAGCTCGATTCCCAGAGCGGCGTGCCGGTTTACCGCCAAGTCATCGACCAGGTGCAGGCCGGCGTGGCCACAGGGGCGCTCAGGCCGGGCCATCAGCTTCCGACAGTCCGCCAGGTGGCGGTAGACTTGGCCATTAATCCGAATACCGTCCTTCGCGCCTACCGGGAATTGGAGATTCGAGGGGTGCTGGAGACGCAGCAAGGCACCGGCACCTTTATCTCTCACCGCCCGGCCAGGCCCGACAACACGGAGCGCGAGCGGCAACTGGAACAATTGGTCGGTGAGTTCGTGGCCCGCGCCGGAGCCGGAGGCTTCACCCTTCAGGATGTCGCGGAAGTCTTGTTTGACCGCTACCCCGCCCTGGGGAAGAGGAGATAAACCATGTACATAAAGCTTCAGCAGGTCAGCAGTGTGGGCATCACGGTCTTTGCGGCATGCATGATTTTGGGTGGGATTGGAACCGCGCTTTGGGATCGCCCGTACCCCTTGGTTGCAGGTGCATTAGTGGGAGTCTACTTTTTGTTTGCGATCAAGGTTGCTTCCCAGTGGGAAAAAGTGGCAGTACTGCGCTTTGGCGAGTACATCGGCCTGCGCGGGCCCGGGATTTTCATCATCATTCCCGTCGTGGATACCCTTAGCCGCTACGTGGATCAGCGCGTGCGGGTGACGAAAGTGACGGCGGAAACCGCGCTAACGCGCGACACGGTGCCGGTGAACGTGGACGCCATCGTCTTTTGGGTGGTGTGGAACGCAGAGAAGTCGATCCTGGAAGTGGAGAACTTCATCGACGCGATCACCATGAGCGCACAGACAGCTTTGCGCGAATCGATTGGCCGCCACGAACTGGCCCAGATGATCACCGAGCGCGACACCCTGGGCCACGAACTGCAGCGCATCCTCGACGATAAGACCAATCCCTGGGGAATCACCGTTCAGTCGGTGGAGATACGCGATGTGCACATTCCCCAAGCGCTGGAAGACGCCATGTCGCGGCAAGCCCAGGCGGAGCGCGAGCGACAAGCCCGCATCATCCTCGGGCAGGCGGAGACAGAGATCGCGGCCAAGTTCGAGCAGGCCTCGAAGGTGTACGCCGACAACCCGGTAGCGCTCCACCTGCGCGCCATGAACATGCTCTACGAGGCGATCAAAGAACGGGGTTCGATGGTCATCGTTCCTTCTTCGGTGGTCGAAACCATGGGGCTCGGGGGGATGCTTGGCACTGCGGCTTTAGGGAAAGGGCAGTGACTGTGGCGCTCCGACGGAACGTCCACGATGCTCTTGCGTCAAGGAGAAGCCAATGAATGCCCCGTCGAAGTTGCTGCTGGTCGCGGTCCTGCTGGGCCCTACCGCGCTCGCCGTGGACTCGCCGATCGCCGGCACTTGGACCGCTAGCTTGCACGACCAGCCCGCCGTCAAGTTGACCGTCGACGACCATGACGGCAAGCTGAGCGGAAGTATCATCTTCTACTTTCTCATGCTGGAGGACGGCGGCTGGAAGGTCAAGGGGGCCGAACCCGTCAGTCTGATCAATCCCCGGATGGAAGGGCAGATTTTTTTGTTCGAGGTGCCGCATGCGCGGAAGCACGGGTCCACCGATCCGGCGGATCAGGAAATCAAAACTTTCCGGCTGCAACTGACGGGAGAGAATGAAGCCGTATTCAGGAAAGCCGCTGACGGCAGCGACTTGATCCTGCGGCGCAGAGCAGATCCCATCGCGGGCACCTGGCGGGGGAAGATTTACGATCTCCCTGGAGTCATACTCACCGTGAGCGACGACGAGGGGAAGTTAAGCGGCACCATTCTCTTTTATTTCCTCCGCCGAAACACGGAGCACGACTCGTGGGAGGTGGATACCACGCATTCAATGGCCTTGCCACTCCTTGACCCAAAGTTCGATGGGAAAATCCTCTCATTCCAGGTCAGCCACAAAGAGGCCCATCCACCGAGGACCCTGAACGACCCGCCATCATTCTTCCAGATGCGGGTTACAGGAAAGGATGAGGGCGAATTACTGAATCTGACTGAGAAGCAAAGCCCCGCCATCAAAATGGCCCGCGACAGTAGATAAGCGGCTCTGTGCGTCAAAACCCGGCCTTTGGGTCCTCTGCGCCCAATGCATCGCATTCTTTGTTGGACAATCAGCCCAGTATACGCATAATAGGGGCATGTGGGCGTCCGTCGACGACGCTCTCGCGGTCTTAATCTTCCGGACGGTTGCAATGATAGCCAAACTCATTTATGCGTTGGCCCCGCTCTTAGGACTGGCGATTGTCGCGGCCTTGTTTTTCCTCTTGGCAGTCCCGCTCATCATCGGCCTGTTGATGGCGTTCAAAGTCGTGCGGTATCGAGAATGGCTGGCCATCGCGGCCGTTGCATGGAGCATGGCAATTCTGGTGACCAGCGGCGACTACATTTACAACCTGATGAACTGGAACTCCAGTCGCTTCTCGCCGGTGACGAGCATTACCGTTTGCGCCGTTATCTTCGTGACCCCCGTATTTCTGTATGTCCTGATTCTCGCGCGCACCCGCCGGCGATGGTTGTGGAGCTTGGCAATAGTCCTGCTGATGTCGCTTTCTCTCATCTCGATGCGGAGCGAATTTGTAGCGAGAAGAGAAAGAGACGCTGAGGCGTATCGTCAAGGGATGAAGCCTCTCAGCCCTCGGACCGGCACCAGCCTTGTCCGGTGGTGGCGCTATTATCATGGCCTGCAAGAAAAGGTTCTTCTTCAGGGACACATCCCCGAAGCAACCCCCGTAGTACTTCTGACCGATCCTTTTTCGCGCTCCTTCCATCCGCACTTCTGCGCGGGGGTGGCCGCAGCCTATCTGCCTCCGGTAAAGGATCCCGCGGATTTGGGAAATGCAACAGAAGTCGCGGGGTTGAAGGGTTGCGACGAAAGCTGGCCTTACGGCGTAGCGGTCCTGGAGCGCGGGGTCGTGAATTACGCGGCAGTTCCCTTTCAGCCGCTCTCGGAGAAACTGGACCGGGATGTTTTTGCGTATCCTGCGGTACGCAAGGCGTTCGAAAAACTCAGTTATGATCCAGCTAACTTCGACGCATCAAAAGCCGCGATCAGCCAAGCCATCGGCCCGCGGCAGACCAATGTATTCATCACGGCTCTTGAGCCCATCCGTATGCCCCCCAACGCATTCCCCTGCGCGGATCCTGCTCTCCTCGTCAGCGTGCACGACCGCGGGAATGTGCAGGCTGTTATTCCCTTCTGTGCGCGCGGTTGGAACCTCTTTCAATTGGACGACGACCTCTATTTCGCCGCCACCACACAGTACCCCACCGAGCCGGCCCCCGATTTGATGAACCCGGATGGGGCGACCTGGCTGTTTCGCGTGGAGGGGGCGGAATTGAAACAGGTGTGGCCAGCCTCATAATGGCGCCGGGCAAATTGCGGATGCGAACCTTCGAGTCAGGCTAATCCTCCGCCGGACCTGGTATACCCTCGGGCACTTCCTTCTTCGTCACTTTCGCGCTGGTCACGAGAATCACGGAAAGCACCACCACCGCGCTTCCCGCGAGAATGAATCTGTTCACGCGCTCATGCAGAACGAGCCATCCCAGGAAGACGGCCACGACCGGATTGACGTAAGCATAGGTGGATACCTTCGAGGTCGGGACATGTTCCAGCAGCCAGATGTATGCGGTATAGCCGATCCAGGACCCGCCCACGATAAGGTACAAGACCGCGCCCATTCCCCGAGCCGTCCAGACCACCCGGGAGAAGTCTCCCGCCAGCACGGCGAACACGAAGTTTGCCACTCCGGCTGCGGTCACCTGCCACGCTGTTGCGCTGAAAACATCCATGCCCGATTGCCAGCGTTTTGACAGCACCGACCCGAGCGCCCAACTAAACGATCCGCCCACGAGGCTCAGCGACGCCCAGAATCCCTTATGCCCCATCGCGGTGTGAGAGGCGACCTCGGGGTAGAAGAGGACCACCAACCCTAGAATGCCAAGCACCAGTCCCGCTTTGCCGCGTCGCGAAATGTGATGATGGCCCAGCAGCATCGAGTCCAGCACCAGGAACCACAACGGCGTGATAGCAATGATGAGCGCCGCCAACCCTGAGGAGACGGAAAGCTCGGCGTAGGAAAGGGTCAGGTTGCCCCCCATCAACAACAAAACACCCACCAGGCCGGCCAAGGCAAGTTGGCGGGGTGAGTACAGGACCTTCCGGCCTGTCAACCCGCAAACCGCCAGCATGACCACACCGGCAATCGAAAACCGGGTGGCGCACATAAGCGCCGGCGGAATCGTCTGCACGGCGATGTCGATGCCCAGATATGTCGACCCCCAGAATAAATAGACGAGTCCAAAAGCAAGAATTACCTTCCATCGCCTTGGGTGTTGTGTTGAGAGCATGGCCTCACATAGAGAGGACCTAACACTATATCCGAGGAATCGGGCTATCGAATGAAGTCGAAACGAAAAACCGCTCACCGTAATGAGTAGCGGTGAGCGGTGTCCTCGGGACAAATGAGGTAATGTCCCGGTATGAGAACCAACGCGGCGTTAGATTTTGATGAAGTCAATTGTCGATGTCAATGACTTATTACCGCTATTCCGAGATTACCGGAGTGAGCCAGATTGGTGCTGCGATTGACATCGGATCTCCTCGAAGCTCCTACGTTTCACCCTCGGCAGATGGCCTTGGACGTCTTCGCGCGTTTATTTTTATGTCTGCTATAGCCAACCTCAGCGCTCCCGGATTTCTGCGAAAGCATAGATTCGAGAGCTATAATGTCGGCTGAACCTTGTGGCTCGCAGTTCGAGAAGAATCTTGAAGGCGGTGACTCTAAGCTCGGTTGATGGAGGCGGCTATGCGTTGGCTTCCCAATTTTCTCGTCGTTCTCGCGGTGATTGGAATTCTGCTCGGGCTCGGAGTTCGTCTGATTAAAGGTGGCTTCCTCGCCGATCCGGTTTTCTTCTGGCGAGGTGCAGTCGCGCTGCTGGCAGTTTCAATCGCCATCACGTTGATTCAGATCCGCAATAAGTAGCGAGGAGGCGCAGTCGCCGCGAACGGTCAGTCAGCACAGGTGATCCAGCGCAGAATGGCAGGCTGGGCGCGGGAAAACTCTGCGGTGCTCGCCTTCGGAGCCCCAGTATTGGGGGGCTGTTTCGCAATACCCTAAAACCTTAGCAAATTGCATTTTCCAAATTGGCGCATTGCGCCAATACGTACGGCCCTTCGGGGATTACGGCGATGCGGGCGTTCTTTCCCAATGCCTCTACGAGCGCGTGGATCGCTTCTTCGGGGCTTGCGTAGGCCTTCCCCCAAAGGGCCGCGTGGAACTCGCGCGGCAGGCCAGGCACATAATATGCAACTTCCATTCGGGTCGTTACCAGGGCGAGCTTTTCGAGCTGCCACTGGTCCACGGTCACCGGCACGCCGTCAATTTTCTTCATAAAGATATGGTCGGGCGTCCCCTCGGCGAGCATGCGAGCAAAGTCCGCGCCGCCCACGCCTTCATCACATGCCGCGATTAATAGGATTTTCCCGCCAGGTTTCACGATGTGTGAGGCAGCGGTGATGCCCTTCACGGCCTGGTAAAAGGTCAGGTCGAGGGGATATCCGGCGGCCGTCGTGATCACGGCATCGACAGGATCATCGAGCGTCTCCAGCATGACTCGCGAGACGAATTCCACACCTTTCCGGTGCGCGGCCACCACCTCACCCGCAAAAACTGCGGCGATGGGGC
This sequence comes from uncultured Acidobacteriota bacterium, assembly GCA_964501985.1. GTDB lineage: Bacteria > Acidobacteriota > Terriglobia > UBA7540 > UBA7540 > Bog-366. The sequence goes on from CAZCVY010000011.1 coordinate 20,743, forward strand.
GCCGGGGAGCGCCGCGGCCGAGCGCCACATCAACCAAAAAGTCGTGGCGCGCCATTCGCGCGATTTCCAGAAGCTCTCGGTGCAAGGGATTGTCTTCAATCGAGCCCTCGACGGCGCGTGGGTCACGCATAAAGCGGGGACTGTGCAGAACTTTGATGGTTTCCTGCGCGGCAAGGCCGGGGGCGATGAGTTTACGGCCGCCTGAGTATCCCAGCATCAAATGCGGCTCGATGAATCCTAAGGTGATATGAAGGTCGGAGGAAACAAAGCGGTCGTCAATATAAACCCGCGTTCCGGAAGAGGTCTTTCCCAAACTCCGGTGCTCGGAAAATTCGCGCGCATGGTGATTGAGAACACGATAGCGGGCCGCGATCTCTTCCCCGCAAATCTCGCGTATTTCCGCTTCTGTCGCCGGCCGGTGAAGGCCCGTGGCGATCAGGACGGTGATTCCCGAGCGGGGGATGCCAGCCGCCTCCAATCGGGCCAACACAGGAGGAAGCACTTCCCGGTTGGGCGCTGGGCGGGTAATGTCGCAAATCGAGATGGCGGCGGAGCGCTTGCCGCGCGCAATCTCAGACAGCGGAGGGCACCCAACAGGTGCGTCCAGTGCGCGCTCGATGGCCGTGGCAGGATCGTCCAGCGGAACCGCGGATCGGGCCTCCAACACCCGATAATCAAAACCCTCGGGCAAATCGATCATCAATCCGGTTCGCCCAAATGCAAAGTTTATATGCATAGAGACATTGTAGCGTGAAGGGTGGCCGATGTCGCTTCGTGTATAATTGCCTTTAACCCCATCGTCACCCCAGCATTTTCTCTAAACCTCGACGATGCCTCTGGAGGCCTGAATGCGCAGAGTTGCTCTTTTCCTGGCTGGCTTGGCTCTTATTGCGGGGACGCTACCCCTTTTCTGCCAGGAGGCTAATCCCAACGAACACCTGAGGGGAGCCTTCCGCAAGCCCACGCAGAACGGATGGATTTATGTGCACCTGGAGGGAATGCCCTTTGACATGGGTTTCCAGAATGGATACTTGCTGTCCCCTGAAATTCAGGACGCGGTGAAAGTTGAGATTCTCGAAACCACCCACGAAGGCAAGCACGATTGGAATTTTTTCCGTAATGCGGCGAAGGATATGATGTGGCCCCACATCGAACAACAATATCGCGAGGAATTACAAGGCATCGCCGACGGCCTGAAGGCAAAGGGGGCGAAGCTTGACGTCTGGGATGTGGTGGCGCTCAATGCCATTTGCGAATGGCCCTACTACGTAAAAGAGTATGACCGGCAACATCGGCGCCCTGCTTCCGCCTCGGTGTCTGTACCCGAGCGCTGCAGCGCCTTCGTCGCTACGGGGAGTTACACAAAGGATGGGAAGGTCATCATTGCCCACAACAATTGGACCAGTACTCTGGAGGGCGAGCGGTGGACAATCATCTTTGACGTCGCACCCGCAAGTGGGTACCACGTCCTGATGGACGGCGTCCCCGGCCTGATTCACAGCGCCGATGACTTTGGGGTAAATTCCGCCGGCATCATGATTACGGAGACCACGATTTCCCACTTCTCGGGTTATGATCCGAACGGCATCCCGGAATTCGTACGCGCGCGCAAGGCGATGCAATATGCAGCGTCCATCGATGATTTCGCGCGGCTTATGAAGGAAGGGAATAACGGTGGTTACGCCAACTCCTGGCTGGTGGCCGACCGCAAGACCAACGAAATCGCCAGCCTCGAGCTAGGGCTGAAGAATGTCACCTTGTTACGCAAATCGGATGGGTATTTTGTGGGATCGAATTTTCCCGAAAACCCCCAACTGGTGAAGGAGGAGACCGACTTCGACGTCAACGATGCCGGGAACAGCGCGAACGCCCGGCACGTGCGTTGGGAAGAGTTGATGGCGAAGTACAAAGGGAGGATTGATGTGGCGGGCGCCCAGAGTTTCCTGGCCGACCACTATGATACGTTCGAGAAAAAAGACGATGCGGACGAGCGCACCCTATGCGGCCACGTCGATCTATCGCCACGGGGCGCGCCGGGATGGCAACCGCCTTACGGCGCGGCGGGCGCCGTTCAGAACAAAGTTGCCGACGCATCGATGGCGGAACACATGTCCTTCAGCGCAGCGAGGGGGCACGCGTGCGGCATCAACTTCAAAGCGGCCGATTATTTGCGCAAGCATCCCGAGTTTTCCTGGGAAAAACCCCTCCTCCGCGACATGGACGCTTATCCCTGGACCACCTTTTCCACCGCGTCGGGACATCAGCAGGTTGCAGCGAAACCTTAATGCACAGTTTCCGCGACGGCCGGTGAGTGGTCAGTAACGCGAACAGGTTGCGCCATGCGGTAGAGGTGGTTCAGCGGCACACGGCCGGGCCCCACCGGGAAGGATTGGCGGATAGCTTCCACCACGTAGGCTTTCGCCAGGACAACCGCATCGCGCAACTGGCGTCCCAGCGCGAGGTTCGCGGCCACCGCCGAGGAAAATGTGCAGCCGGTGCCGTGTGTGTTATCCGGTTTGATGCGGTCGCCAGCAAAGGATTCCATCTGCGTCCCATCGAATAAAACGTCAATGGCCTTATCAAGGTGCCCGCCCGTCACGACTACGGCGCGCGCGCCCAGTTCAACCAGTTTCCGTGCCGCGGCCCTCATACCCTCAAGATTCTCAACAGGCATTCCCGTTAGCGCCGCCGCTTCCGCCAGGTTGGGGGTCACTACCGTAACACGGGGAAGAAGTTCCCGCCGAAGAAAGTCCATGCCCGCCCCATCCAATAGCTCAAAATCATTGGAGGAGCGCACCACGGGATCAAGCACGGCGGGTAGGTTGGGATTCGAATCCAGAGTCTCCCGGAGGACCTCGGCGATCTCCTGGTTGTAGAGCATCCCAATTTTGATAGCCTTTACTCGGCCGTCCGAGAGGACGGACAGGATCGATTCTCTCAGCACCGACGGTTCAACCGGGTGGACGGATGATACGCCCTGACTGTTCTGAATGGTCAACGCGGTGATGGCCGCGACACCATAACAGTTGTGCGCTGCGAAAGTCTTGAGGTCGGCAATGATGCCGGCGCCGGCTGAGGGATCGAATCCGGCAACACTAAGAACCACTGGCCATGCTGGGCTGATGGATTGATTCATTCCTTCCCTTGCATTTCCGACCTTGACGAAACTTTTTCCGATTATAGGGGCGGTTGACCCGTTGTCAATAAAGATTTCAGTTCATACTCTTCTGTCGTTGAGGCTTGCTCCCTTCTACGTCCATTTCCGTGTCGGATTGAATCTCGAACCGGGGAAGCTGATCCGCCGGAGCACCAAGACTCTCGGTGCCCTTCATGAGGGCGCTGAGAGTTTGGTGGACAGTGGAATGATTTTGGACCACGCGCCCGTCATCGAGCGCCACGAGAATCCGGCCCTGCCCCTTTCCGCTGATCTGGATGTTCAGGTGCATCCCCATGGCCTCGAGTTGCGGGAGCGCTCCTCCCGAGTTCAAGCCTTCCAAAGCAGGAGAGAGCGTATTTTCGAATCGATAATCCACAATAGCGACTTTCACACCCTGGTAGCGCGTTTTGCCGGAATAATGCATGGTGCTTTTTCCGTGCACCTGGTACGGATAGTTCTTGGCAGGTTGGGCGTCGAGGTCCTGAGACCACTCCTCGCCTACTTTGACACGGTGACCGGGATAGAGTGACTGGCCCCCCATCTGTTCGAGGAACATGCGTACCATCTGCACGGAGGGTTCTCGTAGCGGAGCATCGATGTCCTTAAAAAGACCGTCGGCACCCTCAAAGTCCACCAGTTTTCCATCATGATCGTAGTGGGCCGTCAGGGTCTTGCCGACCATCTGCTGGGTCATTTCCTGCTGAGCCTGAGCGATGGAGTCGCGTAGGTTCTCGGGGAGCGCCGCGAGATCGGCTTGGACATCAAATTTGTCGAATCGGTGTTGAACATCCGCCGCGCCATCCGCTTGCACCTTCAAAACCGTCTCCGTGCTTTGCTGATTCATACGCAGGTTGGTGGGCATCGGCGGAAAAAAGTTTTTTAAGCTCGGCGGATTGGAATCCATTTTCGATTTCGTCTCGACCTTGGAAACATAAACCATCGACAGGCCGGCGCGATATTTGCGGGTCAATTGCACTGTGCCGCCAGCGCAATTCGCCCGAGTGGACCCACCAAGCGCCAGCAAGAAAACGGCCAGCGCCGCCGGCAGCCGTAAGCCGCACCGCCGAATTCGCCAAGGCGGAGATGGCCTTGAGCCGAACGGTCGCACGCCCGGACGAGCCGGATTGTCAGGAAGCAACATGCTCCACATCCTTTTCGTATTTTTCCAAACACTCGCGCGAGCAGAAGTGCAGCGTATCCTTGCCTCGTCTCAGTTGTTGGGACAGTTCTGTAGAGACAAACATGCCGCACACGGGATCGCGGGCCATTTCTCCGCGGTGGGGCGCGTTGGAGCGTGACGCGGGGGGCGATTCCTTCCTGCTCGATGTGCCCACGCCGAAAGAACGGAAGAGAGACCCGAGACCTTTCCCCATCGCCCTTAGGAAGAGCGCCAGAATGACGAATTCCAGAAAATCCAAAAGGAAACTCCCCATAAGGGGTCAGACGGCCTTTCGCTCGGGGAAGATGCCTGGAAGATAGGCTTCAGGTTTCAGGAGCTTGAGTTTATTTCCCTTCCCTCTCCCGAACCCCCAGTCACTGACACCTGAAACCTGGCGCCTGCAAACCTAGTGCGGTCCTCGCGCGCTACCGGCTCCGCGAGCGGCGTTGATTTGTTCCTTTAAACCCGCCAGGGCGGGATGGTTGGGATTCAGTTTGTACAAACGGTCCCATGCTTTTTGTGCGGAGGCAAGATCATGAGTGCCTTGCAAGTTCACGACAATGGCATTCAGCAAGGTCGGCTCGTGTTGGGGATTGATTTCGAGCGACTTGCCATATTCGCGCAGGGCATCCTGCGGCCGCCCCGTATAGAAATACGCCGTGCCCAAATCGGTGTGGGCATTCACGTTCTTCGGATCGAGTTGCAGCCCGCGCTGGTACCACTCAATAGCTTTGTCATACTGCTTTTGGTCGTAGAGAAAATTGGCGAGTTTTAAACGAACGTCAGCGTCTTGAGGGTTCCGCGCCGCCATGGTCTCCATCTGCTGAACGATGGCCGCGGTGTCAATGGGTGGATGGCCTTCCGGCAGGCCTTGCTGCGGCGTCGCTCCGCCGGAGGGAGCGGAAGCGGCGCCTGCCGGCGGCGGCATCTCAGAAGGCATCGCGGCGGCTTGCGCTGCCTTCTGGCGACCATTCCAGTTCATCTGCGCATCAGTGATGTACCCTGCCAGAAACCCTACCGCCAGAAAAATCACCGCCGTAATAATCGTTTCCTTTTTCATGAATCCTTCTTATCCGGATTTGTTGCCAGTCTAATGGACGCTGCGAGGAGCGTCAAGGTAATCGGGTCATCGGGCGATCGGATCATCGGGTCATCTCGCCATTGGGTCATTGAGTCATCGGGCGAGGATTTGTTTGTGTCACTGACGGCGATTTTATAGTTTTCAGTAGTGCCGCCACTGAACGATTCAATTAGTCGATGGCCCGATTCCTCATTGGCCCGATGACCCGATCACCCCTTTGGCTTCCATTGGACAAAGAACGCCTTGATGCTCTCAAAGCTCATGTGGCGGGCGTCGGCGAATTGGCCCTGGTCCATCGCATGGAGAAGGTTCCCGTGCGAGTCTAGCACCGCCGTGGCGGGGATACCGTGTTGGATCGGTACATGGTATTGCTCGGCTAAATCCATATTCTTATCGTGGCGCCCCAGGTCCACCTTGACGATTACAAAGTTGGTTTCGATGATGGACGCGAGTTCAGGTTTGTGCATTTGCGCATCCAAGGCACGGCAGTCACCGCACCAGTTGGCGCCAAAGATGAGCACAATATTCTTTTTGCCCGCCTCGGCGGTGGCCATCGCCGCAGCAATGTCGTGCCGCGCATCCGCTTTTTCGTCGTAGATGGGAGCGCTCGGCTGCGCCGCCGCACAGCCTGTGGCCAGCAGAAACAGTGTCAGAAACCCGCGCTTGGCAAGATTCATAGATTCTCCTTTCTCTCTCATCATAACCCAGGTTTCCTCAAATCCCGAGGAGTTGCCGTTAGCTACCCTCCTGCGAATTGGCTGTGGTAGCATCTTGATACGCCTTGAAGGAGGTCTTTGTCCTGACCATGGACTATAGCGGACAGCCCGCGTCACGATTCGCTTTTGCCGACATCCTTTATGAGAAAAAGGATGGAATCGCCCGCGTCGCGCTGAATCGCCCGGAGATTTACAATGCCTATTCTGCCGACACGCTGCGCGAAATGACAGAAGCCTTTCGCGACGCGGCGATGGACGATGGCGTGGGAGTGGTGGTGCTCACCGGTGTGGGCGACAAGGCATTTTGCTCAGGAAGCGATGCCAAGGAATTTTCCAAGGAATTCCTTCGCCGTCCGCGGAACTTCTGGAAGTTCCAGGGCCTGCTGTCCGAGGCGCTCAATCTTTTTCGCCATCTGGGAAAACCCACCATTGCCAGGCTGAACGGGGTGGTGGCGGGCGCAGGGAATGATTGGAACTTGGCCGCGGACTTGGCCATCGCGGCCGACCATGTCCGCTTCATGCAGATGGGCACGCGAGTTGGCTTGGTGGACGCCTGGGGGGCAACCCAGTGGCTGCCATTGGTGATTGGCGAGCGGCGCGCGAGAGAGATGCTGCTGACCTGCGACGAGGTCACCGCCGATCAGGCCCTGAATTGGGGACTGGTAAACCAAGTTGTTCCTTTCAAGCAACTCGATCGAGCGGTGAACGCCTTGGCCAAGAAGTTGATCCAGAAGTTCCCGGAGTGTACCCGCTACACGCGCCAGCAGTTGGATATGTGGAAAGATTTGGCGTGGACTCTAACGACTGGCCACGCGCGCGACTGGCTTGCCGTCCACGCCACTTCATGGGAGCCCCACGAAGGCATCCAGGCCTTCATCGAAAAGCGCCCCCCTGACACACGAGTTCTGAGGGAGATGGCGGCGGCGGGGAAATCCAGCGAATTCCTTTGGGGCGCCCACACCCGCAAATGTGAAAACTGCGGGTCCAAAGGCATCCCCGAAAAGTTTGACTATTGCGGAAAATGCGGGGCCAAATTGAAGTAAAACAGGGGTTAGGGGTTAGGGGTTAGGGGTTAGGGGTTAGGGGTTAGGGGTTAGGGGTTTGGGGGTTAGGGGTTGGGCGTTAGAGTGCTGTCCCCTGGTTCCCGTGGAGATCGTAGCATCCCCAGTCGAATATCAGGCCTAGTCCAATCCCCCTAATCCCTAACCCCTGTCCCCAAACCTCTAGCAAGGAGGCCGCCATGGCGGACGAACCGGTGGAACAAATCCCGGGCGAAGCGAAGGTAGCGGTGAAGAAAGAATTCAAGTTCATCCGCTGGGATGACTCGGGGGAGGTGGCCCACCTCACTTTGAATCGGCCCAAGCAAAACGTGATGAACATCGGCATGCTTCGCGAAATGGCATCGGCCATTGATAGCCTTTCCACCCGCGAGGATGTGCGGCTGATCCTGCTCGATGCCTCGCCGGAGTGCGAAGGTTATTTCTCCCTTGGTGTGGGCGCGGAGGGTTACACGCAGCAGATGGTGTTTCAAATGATGGACGCCTTCCATAACGTTTTTCGCGCCATGATTGACGTATCCAAACCCGTACTTGCCGTCGTGGAAGGCGTGGCCTCGGGCGCGGGCGCGGAATTGGCGGCATTCTGCGATCTAGTGGTCGCCACAGAGAATGCACAGTTCCGTCAGCCCGAAATCAAGCTGGGGGTATTTCCGCCCATGGGAGCCGTTGTGTATCCGCGCGTCATCGGGCCGCGGCTTGCCATGGAACTGCTCCTCACGGGGGAACCCATCAACGCGTTTCAAGCGCTGCAAATGGGCTTGGTCAACCGTGTGGTGCCGCGCGACAAACTGAGGGAGACCGTCGATGCACTGGTGAAGCGCATCTCAGAGCAAAGCGGGCCTGTGCTGACGTTGCTTAAGCGCGTGGTTTTCGAAGGGACATGGCAGCCTTTCGACGAGGCGCTAAAACGGTCCCAGAATATCTACTTGAACCAGTTGTTTGATCTCGAGGATTCTCGTGAGGGCCTGCGCGCGCTCATCGAGAAGCGTAAGCCGGTGTGGAAGAATAGATAAGGCAGTGATGAGTGACGAGTGAAGTGCAGAAAAGGCAGAAAATCGAAACTCGCAGTGGTTTTCGAGTTTCGCTCTTCGAGTTTCGTCTTTCAGTTGCTCATCTCTGCACTTCAGAGTTCGCCCAGTGATTTCTCCACATCATCCAGCGCCGTCTTGGACAGCTCGCTGGGCAATGGGTCGGTCGACCTTCGCGCGTAAACGCGATCGCCGGATTTCGACGCCTCGACAATCTCCGTCGTGTTCTTTTCTCCTGACTGAATATTGAACCGGTAAGCCGATTTGTCCAGCCCAACGTCCGCCAGGGTCCCGCTCTTGGGGAACGAATCCGCACGCAAGTCGCGTAAGTGAGTCAGGAAGGTATCCATCTTATCGGAATTCACGCTCTTGGCCTTGGGCGCGGTCTGTTTCCATTGAGTCCCCTGCCGCTCGAACACCCAGTGACCCTTGGGTGTGTCCACTTCCACGTGCTTCACGTCGAACGAGGAAAATGAAAACAGGTCTTTCTCGCGCAAGTCTGCCTGATTCTTTTGGAACTGGGTCACGAAGTCGGAGCTCAAAGTAAAGACCGGGTCGAGCGCGGAATTCGTGGCGAAATAATGGTCCGACCCCTTATCCTTTTTTCCCACCACGATCGTCTGCGTTCCGCCGCTGCTCGTCAACTCGAGGCGCAGTTCGGGTGAACCGAAGCCGTAGTCGCCGCCTTTTTTCTTGTCCTCTTCCGCGATCGTCTGCATGGTCAGGCCCCGTAACTGGCTAACCAATCCGTCCACCGTAAAGCGGTCCGCGCGCACGGGTGGTGGAAGCACCAAATCCCATACGCCTTCAGGGTTCTTCTCCAGCGTCCAGCTCGCCCCCTTATATTCAACCCCGATTTTCTGAAGCTGCTCAGCTTCCAGAGTCAGCGCCCGGCGGTCGCGCAGGTCGAACATTTTCTTCTCAAGCGAGGTTTTCAGATAACTGGCCAGGGTCAAGACTTGAGGGTTGCTGCTCGTTTGCGCATATACACCGCCACTGGTGGGAGTATCATCGCCCAGCAGCAGTGTGAAGGTTTGCGGTTTGGTATCGGTGGTAACTTCCAAGGTGAAGCTGGGTGGATCGAGGCCATAGTCCTTCAAATTGGTGGGGTGCGGGTCGATTACATCCTCGGACATGGCCGTGGTCAAGCTATTCAAGACCCCGGAAAAATTGCCCTGGTCCAAGGGTAGAGGGTGAGGGTCCGTGATGGTCCACTTCCCGCCGTCGCGGCGGCAAGTGAATGCCTCTCCGTCGCGAGGTTTGAATGTGATGGACTGGATGTGCGGCGCACCGATGGAGAATACTTTGGTCAGTTTGCCGGTTTCGACCGGGGGGGGTTCCTTGGCTTTGTGCTTGTCGTAATAGGTAAAGCCTCCCCAAGTGGCCGCAAGGACCACCAGGGCAATCAGAGTGTTTAAGAATTTCTGCTTCTTCATGGACGTTGCCACCATCGTGCTCGCTCGTCACTGGTCTATACAGTCCGGACTCGTAACGGCGTTGCTTGCTCGCCAATCGTCACTTGTCACTCGTCACTGCTCTTATCACCGGCGCTGCCACCAAACCAACACGCCTGCCAGCACAATCAGGATGGGGATTCCGAACACGCCCAGGATAAGCACCCGGCGCATCTGTTCGGCATTCATGTTCAGGTGCTGCGCTTCCGGTGGCGTGGCACGAATAGAAATGAGATCTTCATCGGCCGACAGCCAGTTGATCGAGTTCATAATGAAGTCGCGGTTGCTTTGAAAACCCAGGAAGCTGTTCGCCGCGATTAGGGAAGTTCCTAACGCGACGAAGCGGCCTTCCGCCTTCTTGTCTGCTCCGCCCGTGAGCGTGCCCGCCACCCCCAATGTAAGCGGGCCCTTCACGTCCTTGCCCGCGTGGAACTGAATTTCCTTGATCTTGGGTGTCCAGTCGGTGACCCCGTAACTGTCGGAGGATGTGTCGCAGAGAGAGTCCGCGCTCCCGCCCGATTTGGAATCCTTGCTCACCTCAAACGAGCGCGAGAGGGGGAAAAGCGTGGCGCGGTTGTTGAGCGGCTGGACAATGGGGCTATTTCCATACTTCACCACGAGTGGCATGTACGGTTCGGTGCCGAAAATCTGGGCCACCGGGTTTTCATCGATCACCAGATCGTTGCGAACCGTCACGCCCCAATCCCCCAGCAGTTTGGTGAGATTGGGAAGGTCGACGCCGGCGTCGAGCATGACGAGCACGCGCCCGCCATCGTGGAGGTATTTGTTGATAACGTCAATTTCCGGTGGAAGATAATCGTTTTGCGGCCCGGCGATAACCGCCATGGTGCAGTCTTTCGGAATTTCCATCTTCTGCAAAAAGGGAAGCTCTTCCGTCTGGTAGTTCTCGTCGCCAAGCTGCTTCTTGAAATGATCGTAACCGTCGCGCTCCGTGCTCCCCAGGTTGCGCTCACCGTGCGTCTGGATGAAGCAAGCCGTCCGCTGACCTTTTAAAACGCGCACCAGCGCGTTGGTGATTCCTTCTTCGCCGTCCCCCTGCGCTTCCATGTGCCGGTCGCCGGCAGTCACCACAATTGTTCCCAGAGTGCGGATGCCGTATTCCTTGGCAAGTGCGGGTTGGCGATTGGGGTCAACGTACTTCACCTTGACCCGATTCGAGGTTGACGCATACATCCCCAGCACGTCGCGACGCTCACCAAAGTTACGTTCCTGGTCAAAGGCGTAAATGGTGACGTCCTTGTTCAGTTCCTTCAGTATCTTGTGCGTCTGCTCCGAAAGGCTGTACTTCTTGTTCGGTGTCAGATCCCATCGCTTGTCGTGATTATTGACGAACCAATTCACCACAACGATGAGGGCAATCACGATGAGCGTGTACAGAGCAAAATTTGCTCCGGTCAGAACTTGTTGTCCGCTGCGGCCAGCAACGCGATCTTTCCAGGCCATGGCTACGGCCTCCCTTTCAGGGCTTCCACGGAGCGCGCGGTCAGGAATACTCCCAGAATGATGACTGACAGGTAGTAGACCACGTCGCTCAATTGGATAACGCCCTTCGAGAAATTATCAAAGTGCGTGGTAAGCGCCAGATAGGACATAACCTGCCCGGCGGTACTCTGGGAGTAGGCACTGACCCAATCCAGAAGGTAGAGGAGCAAAAAACCAGCCAACCCCACGGCGCCCGCGATGATCTGGTTCTTGGTGAAGGTGGAAATCCACATCCCCAAAGCCATCAACGCGCCGCCAAAAAGCAGCATCCCCAACGCATTGGCAATCAGCGGTTTGGGATTGGGATTCCCGTACATGAAGAGGATGCTGAAATAGAGAAACGTCAAGGCCTCGAGAATCACGAAGAGGATCATCGAACCCAGATACTTCCCCAGGATGATCTCCATGTCCGTGAGCGGGGAGGTGAGCAACAGCTCGATCGTCCCGGAGCGTTTCTCTTCCGCATAAAGCCGCATAGTGATCATGGGAATAAGGAAGAGCAGCACCACGGTCAGCACTCCGCCCAGAATGGGCCGAATGACGTATTCATTCAGGCTCATGGACGGCATGCCCCCCATTCCCCCCTGCATCTCCATCCGTAAGGACGCGATGGCGTAATAAGCCGTCGAGCTGTAAAAGACGAAACCGCATATCGCTGTGTATACGGTCATGACCAGGTAGGCGATGGGCGAATGGAAGTAAGCTCGCAATTCCTTCCCTGCAATCGCCATGACATTGCGCATGGTGCGTTTCCTTTCTGCTTCGGGACACGGGATACGGGACATGGGGCACGGGCAATGGAATTGCCCCCGGCTTAGTCCGTCCCGTTTCCCGTTTCCCGTGCCTCGTATCCCAGTTCTTTAATTCACCGCTTTTTCTGCCTTCTCTGCGGCCTCTTCGCTTACGTCCTTGGTGGTGAGCTTCAGGAAGATTTCTTCTAAGCTCAACCCGCTGGTTTTCAGTTCGTACAGTTTCCAGCCGGATTCCACGGTGGCGCGCGCCAGTTCCGCACGGACATCCTTATCTTTTTCGGAGTGGACTTCCAAGGTGACCCGCTCGCCTACGGATTCACGGGGCTCAACCCAGTTCACGCCGCCCACGCGTTGGAATTTTTCCATCACGTCCGCCGCCGGACCTTCCACCGTCACCAGAACAGTCTCAAACCCTTGCAGGCGCCGCATCAGTTCGTTGGGCGTCCCGACGGCAACAATCTGCCCCTTGTTGATCACCACCACGCGTTGGCAGGTTTTCGAAACTTCCGGCAGGATGTGGGTACTCAGGATCACCGTGTGCTGGCCTGCCAATCCGGTGATCAGATCACGGGTCTCGATGATTTGTTTGGGATCGAGGCCGGCGGTTGGTTCGTCGAGAACCAGCACGTCAGGATTGTGGATCAGCGCCTGTGCCAGGCCCACCCGTTGACGATAGCCTTTCGAGAGCTTCCCGATCTGGCGATTGCGCACGTCCCCGACGGCACATTTCTCCACAATTGAATCCAGCCGACTTTTCAGCTCGCCGCGCGAAACTCCTTTGATCCTCGCCACGAACGCGAGATACTCCGCCACCGTCATATCGGGGTAGATGGGAGGAGTTTCCGGAAGATAGCCGGTGTGTCGCTTCGCCTCGAGGGGTTGCTCCGTCACATCGTAGCCGGACACTAAAACCTTTCCCTCGGTAGGAGGAAGGAACCCCGTGATCACGCGCATCGTCGTAGTCTTGCCGGCGCCGTTGGGGCCGAGAAATCCCAGCACCTCTCCCGTTTGCACACTAAAGCTTACGTCGGAGACAGCCAACGTGGGTCCGTAGCGTTTGGTGAGATTTTCAACTTCGATCATGGAAAGCCACCCTTCCTAGTTCCGAGGATATGCGACTGATTTCGATATCTCCAGCTCATCCTGTCGACGTTGGTCTTAAGGACAGTCAGATTACCAAATTGATTGACTGGGCTTGCGGCTGCCCAGCCACTGGGGATTACCAAGCGCGATCAACCTATTAGAATTATCAGAAAAGGCTTAGGGTTGCCAAGTAGTTTCATGGGCCGGGAAAAGTAGGTGGCAGGTCGTAGGTAGCAGATGGGGAAACCTGCATCACTTGACCACTGAAAGCCGGCACGTAATATTGCGCGCCGGGAAAATCCAGGCAAAGTGTTTTTCGTAAAAATCCATTGAAATTCCCGCGATAATTCTTCCCAGATTATCGAGCAGGAAATTATGACCGAAGGTGAGCCCGCAGTAGAGAATGCGGAACCCCCCTGCGCCGTAGGTGAAATTTTCAAAACTCTCCTGCGCGAAATAATCGAAACTGTGAAATCCCAAGTGCACAAGGTGGGTGGGGTCGGTGTAAGAATCCATGCAACTATAATGCGGCGTCACTACAACGACCTCGGCGCCAGGCTTGGCGACGCGATGCACCTCCGCCATGGCGCGGAGGACGTCAGGCTGATGCTCGATAAAATGGGAGAGATAAACCCGGTCAGCGCAGGAATCGCGGAGCGGCCAGGGAAAATGCGCCAACTCGCAGAGGATATCGGCATCGGAACCCGGCTGCCGGTCAAGCCCAATGGCGCCCGCAACCTGCTTCTTCTTGCCACAACCAACGTCGAGAATGAGCATCGGAAAAGCCTTCGGAAGACGGGACACGGGTTACGGGACCCGGGACACGGGCGTGACCCTAATTCTTGGGCATCGGTGGTCGGAGAATCCGACCCCCTGCGGGCCGAAGGACAACCACTTCAGAGAGCTATTCCAGATCCGCGCGCGTTTTTCCCGTTTCCCGTATACCGTATCCCGTGTCCCGTCTTCTCTACTCTACCACCAGCGCCGCATGCGGCGGCAGGCGGAGCGTGGAGCCGTCGGAAGCAAGGTTGGCGCCATCGAGCGCATAAAGCTGGGTTAGCTTGTGCGCCATGCCAGCGAGTCCGGTCAGCCTACAGGCCACCGGCACTTCCGTGTAGTTCACCACTGCCACACGCCCACCAAGTGGATAGACGGCAACTCGGGGAGGCGCATCAATCGAGGTCACAGTGAAGTCTGAAACCCTGCGCCGCAGCGCTTCGAGCGCGTCGCGGAGTTCGGGCGTCGGCTGCTCGACTCGATTTTTCCCATCCACGTACGTGAGGTTCGGTAACGCGTCGGAGAATATCACGAGTTTCCCGCCGCCTGCATCCGTCGTTTTCAAATATTGATCCTTGTCCAGATCGAGTGGCGACGGAGTGGGCAGTCGTAGGTCGCCGTTGAGCAGGTGCGCAGCAGATTCGCTGAGGAAGGCGGTGCCGCCGGCGGCGAGCAGGCGTACAAGTTTGGGCACAAGGCCGGCATCTCCGAGCGCCTGTGTTGTAAGGATCACGGCACGGGCGTTATCCGGGAAAGTCGCGGTTGGGGCCTCGGGAATCCCCAACATGCCGATCTTATCGAGAATGTTTTGTTCCCCGCCGGGATCGCTGGACACCGGTTTGTAGGTAGCGATGCCGCCCCAATCGGAGACGAACGTCGAGAGCTTTTCATATTGGGCACGCCGCTCCGCCAGTGCGTCCGCCTGAGCGTGGAACTCCGGAGATGCCAGCTCGCCGTAATGGAAGAGAAAGACCTCAGGGGCGCCCGCCAAAATCGTGGTCAAGGGTTGATCCAGGTAAAGCGTAGGCGTCGTGCCATAGGGATCGAACCAGCCGCCGCCGGTTTTGGCGCCGCCCACGGTCGAGAGCCAGCGGTAGATGAATTGGGCCATGTACTGCTGAGTGTGGCCCCACTCGTCGGAAGCGGGGTCGCGCAGTTCCGTACCCACCCAAATGCGGTCGAAGGTCGCCGCCTCCTGATCGGGCACATAGCCTTGCAACTGGAAGCGGTCATACCACTGGGGAAACTTGATGATGACCTTCAACTTCGGATTCACGGCGTGCGCCGGCCCCACCACGCGCTCACGGCTCATTTGCAGCATCAACTTCTCACGGTACTGCTGCCAACTCAGGTTGCCCTTCGCCGCAGCACACTCGGAGCATTGGCAATCGGTGAAGAAGAAATCGTCAATCATGATTTCGTCAAATAACGCGGCGGTGAAGCGAAAGATCGACTCCAGGCGCTCCTGATTCGCGCGATGGGTGAAGCAAGCCGCAACATGCCAGCCGGTCGAGACCTTGCCAAGCCCAGTCGTAGTGACGCATCCGGAAACCGTAAGCCCCGCCTGGCGGAAGAAATCGCGAGAGGTTTTGAGCGTACTTTCATCGGCCTGGTAACCGTCGCGAAATGACTCGATGTAGACCTTGGTGATGCCCATCTTGCGGCAGAAAGCGAGTGCTTCCTGGCGGCCTTGCTCGGTCGAAAGGTTGTCCCGCACATCTTGCGCGGTAAATAGCGTGGACCACGCCACAGCCTGGGCGGGGCGCGCAGGAAATAAAATCGCGGCCAATAGAAAAACTGTGAACAGTACGGACGAAAAATGAAAGTGTAGCCATTTCGGTTTGTATGAACAAATCAAGGCAGAACTCCTTATGGCAGGGTCCTGATTTGAACGTAGCGCCGCCATCTTGGCGGCTCCTGTGCCGGCTTGAAGCCGGCGCTACGCCTCAAACTGGGGCACTACCCTCCCCGGGGAATAAGATCACCGAGGGCAGACAAAACGTCATGGTGGCAGGTCCCTCGGCGCCGCGAAGACCATAACAGAATCGAGTCACGAAATCATCGGATTATGGACGGCGAAAAAACCTTCACCACGGAGACTCAGAGATCACGGAGAAGTACGTCCGTTTGTCGGGGTAGGCATTGCCGCTAGGCGGATTGTTCACCTGGCGTTTTCCTTTGGGTTTTCTCTCCGTGACCTCCGTGCCTCTGCGGTGAACGGGAATTGTTGGGAGCGCGGGCATCCTGCCCGCTCCGGCGCGATTGAGAGGTCCGGCACTTTATCGGACAATTTCGAAAGCGAAATTGTCCGGCGTAGGCACACCTTGCACGGTGGGTTGCGCGATATCTCGTTTTAAATCATAATTCTTAATATATCCCTTCATTATTTACTTAACAAATTGACAACTATCGTGTACGCTAGTCCGTGAGGCTGCGCTCCTTCGCCGGCCGGTCAGTTGGAAGTAGAGGCGGCTTTACGCCGGCATTTGGCGAGGTAAGCTCCGCGCTACGAATTCAGACACTGCGGCAGCACCCGGCCCCTGCTAGATTCCCCGTCTCCGCATGCAAAGGGTGGAGGATTCGAACTTGCGCTGAGTGCGGCGGCTGACGAGGGTTTTCGCGATGATCAGACGCCATGCCGGAGAGGGGGGAGTTGGCGAAAGCGGCGACTGGAGCGACTATGTTTATGATAAAATGGCAGTTATATGAATTTTGGAAGAAATTCGACACGCTCGTCGACTTTGTAAGCTACTGAAAGTAAGGCAGTTCAAATTTCCCGGGAGAGCGCCGAAATAAAAAGGATGTTAAAAATGAAGGAGGATCCGGATATATCTATGAAAACACAAGGTCGAGCGACAGAATGTCGATCGAGAAAACATGCTTTCTTGCACGAAAATCCACTCCAACTGGCCCAAATCGGTGGCAAAGCGAAGCCCCATCGCCGAGGAGTTAGAGGCAAGTGCCACGGACATCATGCCGGTGACGGGGCGTGGTCTGGTCGGCCACGGGTCAGAGGTCAAGTCTCCAGAGGCCGAATCTGACCAGATCCCCCAATTGCTCCAGCCGAACTGACAATGGCGCCGCGCTACCGGCCAAATCTGTACGTAAAGCTCACGCTCGCATACGACGGGATGCGTACCCCAACGACCTCGGCAATCGGGTTCTCGGGAACCGGCAGAGGACCTACATACCCAGGTCTATAGTCTGTCGCGAAGTTCTCCGCCGTTTGCCCGGTAAATCCGCTGGCAATCATCATGTTGAGGCCAAGGTTGAGCTTTCCCTCAAGAAAGGGCCGAGCCAGCGCCAGTCGGAATTCTTTGTTCGGCACGCCCAGGCAGTAGGAGGTCAGGTCATTCGGGTTGCTGCATCCATTCCCGACGACCTTCCTTCCTACGTACTCGAATTCGCCTTTGGCCTGCAAATGGAAGGGAAGCTTCTGATACGTCCAGGAAAGATCGCCAATCAATCTCGGAGCCTCGGGCGTAATCTGTCCGGTGTCCAGATCGCGCGCATCGGCCTGTTCGAAGGTCGCTTGAAGCGATCCAAGATTGAAGTTCTGGCGCAGTGTCGCCGCCAGATAGCGGA
The DNA here is from genome assembly GCA_964501985.1 of uncultured Acidobacteriota bacterium. GTDB lineage: Bacteria > Acidobacteriota > Terriglobia > UBA7540 > UBA7540 > Bog-366. Next base: position 38,096 of record CAZCVY010000011.1, read on the forward strand.
TGCGCCCAGGCCCCAGGTCGAATTGCAGCCCGTCGTCGGGGTCGATCTTGCCGTACTCGGCGCTTTGCGTCTCGTGTCCCAGCGTCAACTTCAGATCCGTCTTGTGGAGGGTCTTGCTCGCGACCAACTGATACGAGCGTGCCGTCTCGACCGGGTTAACGGCTGCCGGGGCGCCGGCCGGAGTGTCCTGTCCCGCGGCCATTCCCGTTCGCGGATCTTCTGTGAAGAACGATTTGCCAAAGCTGAATGCCACCTGAGGAACGTACCAGGATTGCTCGGGGAAAAATGTAATCGTCGCTTTGGGCGAATTCACGCCCACCAGTTTATTCCAGGAGTTGGCCGGAGTCACCAGGTCCTGGTTGTCGATACTGATCTCGTCGCGCCGCCAACCGAGATAGTAGCGAAAATACCTGCTCAGCTCGCCCTCCCCGGCAATGTAGGGAGTTACCGGAGCGATGGTTATGTTGTTTCCATCCACCTTGATGAACGGTCCGTAGTATGCCGGGTAGGCGGGATTGAAGAAGTTGTAGTGGTCCAGATCGTCGCGCCGCGGCGCCTCGCGCTCATAGTCCGCGCCCGCCAGCAGCGTGAGGTTCTTCGAGAACTTCTTCTTATACGCGGCGCTGCCGCCGGTCACGGTGCGGAATTCGCTCTGTCGGATCAGCCCGACTCCGAAGTCGGAAAAAAGCGAGAGATTGTAGGTGCGGAAGAAACCGGAGACCTGAAGCTCCTGGGTATCGCCCAGCCTCCACACATCGTTCAACCCCACGAGCGCCGTGTGCGTCTGGTCCTTCTGCCGGGGATCGACGGTATCCGGGTACTCCGTCCAGCCGTCGGCGGCGTCGACGGAATTGAATCCGTACATCGGGCGAAGCCCGGCCACGTAGGAGAAACCGTAGTATCCGATTCCAAACAACGTCAGGGTGTGATCGCCCCGGTAGAAGACGCGTCCGCCGTTGAACTTCACCTGCTTGCGGTGCTCCAGCCGGTCGAGGAACCCATTCCCATAAGAGAATTCCATCGCGATCCACGAGTACCGCGAGGGACTCAGGCCCGCCGTGGCGGTGACGTCCCGCTGGTCCCCGGTCAGCGTGAAGAAGGAATCGAGATGCGAGCGCAGGGAATAGGTGGTCGCCAGGTTCAAGGCGTGATTTCCTTGGCGCACGTTGAACGCACCGCCATCCACTTCGACGCTGTCGATCACGTTGGCGATGAAAATGTTCGGATCCGAGTAGCCGTTGCCATGCGCATTCGCCGACAGGTTGTTGGGCACCAGGTAGCTGCCCACCTGGATGAACTGCGCGATGGGCTCGCCGTGGTCACCCGCGACGCCCGGGGCAAAATACTGCGGAGCCTTGATGCCGCTCGATGCGGTCTCAATCGGGTAGCCGGGAATCGAAATCGGCGCCCCCGGCCGGCCCGGATTTGCGTCCATCAGGTCCTCGCTGGAAAAAACCTTCTCGGCGGGGTCGGGCGACAGGACATCCACCTGCGTAACGTCGGCGCTGACGGTGATGGCCTGGTTCTGGGCTGCGAGTTCGCGAAACTGCAAGTTGACCTCAACATGCCTTCCGGCTTCCAATCGCACGGTGGTGCTGACCGGATCGAATGCCAACGCCGTGGCGGTGATGCTGAACTCGCCCGGGCCTATCGCGGAGCAAAGGAAATATCCTTGTAGATCGGTAGCGGTTTGGCAGACTTTCGCATTGCTCGCGTCAACGACCCTAATCCGGGCATGGGGCACCGTGGCGCCCTGGGGGTCAGTAACGCGCCCGGAGATTTGCCCAAAGGCGTCGGCGGCACGAACGGTCGACGCCGCCCAGGCGATCAAGAACACGACTTGCAAGATCGGCAAGAAGCGCCGGGTGGGGGCCGGGCGGTGATGAAGGTCGGGGGAAATCGGTTATACTCCTCTTCGCGCCACCCCGGAATCCACGAAAGCATGGGAGGAGCGAGAAGAATTCCCCCGGGTGGCCAGGCAAAACGATAACACGATTATTAAATTCGTGCTACCGGGTTGCGGGGCGGACTTTTCCTTCAAGGCTCTGGAGGCAGATTCATGGCTCAGTTGGTCAGAACCGGTATTTCGCTGGAGAGCGACCTGCTCGAGCGGTTTGACCGGGTGATTCATAAGAAGGGCTACAAAAACCGCTCGGAAGCCATCCGCGATCTGGTGAGGGATTACGCCATAGCCGAGGACGTGGAGGAAGACCGCATCGTCGTCGGAACCGTGACGATGGTATACGACCACCACCGCCCCAAGCTCGCGGAACGGCTGATCGAGGCGCAGCACCACGCGGAGGGCCAGGTGCTCGCCGCCACGCACGTACACCTGGACCACCACAATTGCCTGGAGGTGATCATTATGCGGGGGCGCAGTTCTGAGGTGAGCCACCTCGCGGATCGGATTCTGAGCTTGCGCGGAGTAAAGCACGGCAAACTCGTGCTGACGACACAGGGGAAAGACCTTTAATATCATTGGTGATTTGCGATTCCCGATCGCCGATTTTCGGTTACACTCTTGAGAAATCATCCAAAGAACAGTCGTGGCCCTACAAACCAGATACGCGTGTAAAGACTGTAAAGGATTGGTCCTCACTATGTTTTGCGGGTGAAGGGGCTAAATATACCAAGGGACATTGGCAACGCGGCAGGGTAGAATTCGAATCCAAGCGGGGGTACTAGGAGCCACTATGAAAACGACGAAATGGCGACGGAGCTTGACGCTGTTGCTACCATTTTTGCTGGCAGGCCTTTTTGCCTCAATAGTTTGCGCGGACCAGGGGGATCCTCCAGGACGGGTCGCCCGCCTGAGTATGATCCAGGGTAAGGTGACGTTTCAACCTTCGGGGGAAACCGATTGGAGCGAAGCTTCTCTGAATCGGCCGGTCACCACCGGGGACCGAATTTACGCTGACAAGGGCGCTCGCGCCGAACTGGAAGTGGGCCCCTTTGCCGTGCGCCTTTCACAGGCCACGGACGTCACCTTGGCTAATCTGAATGACCAACTCATGCAACTGGGAGTGGGGCAGGGCACAGTCCGTGTGACCGTCTATCAGTTGCCCGATAACAACTCCGTGGAGATTGATACTCCCAATGGCGCGCTGATCGTCCAAGCGGCGGGCTCCTATCGAGTTGACACCGCCGCCGATGGCAACTCCACCCAAGTCACCGTGAATGCGGGAACCTTGCAAATCAGTGCGGGCGACCTTTCGAAAACTCTGCACAGCGGCGAGGCCGCACAGTTGACGGGCACTGGCCCGGTGGTGGCGTCGAACATCTCTATCCCCGGGCCGGATGACTTCGACCGGTGGTGTGGTGGGCGCGACCAGCGCATTGAGAGCTCCACTTCAGTCAAATCGGTAGGCCCCGCCGTCCCCGGTGGTGAGGACTTGGACACCTACGGGCGCTGGGTTGACCAGCCTGGATACGGCCAAGTGTGGGTCCCCGGCAATGTACCCCCGGACTGGGTGCCCTATCGCAACGGGTCTTGGGCTTTTGTCGAGCCCTGGGGATGGACTTGGGTGGAAGCGGAGCCTTGGGGCTACGCGCCTTTCCATTATGGCCGCTGGGCACATATCGGACCGATTTGGGCCTGGGTTCCCGGGCCTGTCGTGGTTCGGCCGGTGTATGCTCCCGCGCTCGTGGCGTTCGTGGGAGGGCCGGGCTTTGGCGTCGGGATCGGCGTAGGCGTTCAGGCGTGGTTTCCGCTGGGACCGCGCGAGCCTTTTACGCCTTGGTACCATTACGGACCGTCCTACATTCGTGAGGTCAACGTGGTCAACGTCACGAATGTAACAGAAGTTCATTATGTGAATCGCGAGGTTGCGGTCACGGCAGTTTCCGGGGATGTCTTCCGCGGCGGCCAGCCCGTCGCGCATGCCTTAGTACATGTGTCCCCCGATCAGCTTGCTCACGCGACGGTTATCCCTCACCCCGAGGTTACCCCCACTTCGCGCGCGGTCTTCGGCGCACGGGCCGTTGCCGCCCCACCGGTTCCAGCGGCGAGGTTTGGGGCCCCGAGGCCTCTGGCAGCCGGAGCGGCTATGGCGCCGCGAACTCCTGCGGCGGCGCCGCGCGAGGCGGCTCACGCGGGTGGGCCTCCCACTACTGCGTTCCCAAAGATGTTCACAAGGAATGCCCCGGCCCCGACGAACGCTCCCTATGCCGCGCGGCAGGACGCTTATTCGTCGCACCCCGGACGTCCGCTCGAGCCGCAGCAGATGAACAATCTGCGATCGGGGAAACCCGCCGGGCCGATGCAAGACAAGGAAACCATCGCCCATCCGGCGAAGGAGCAAAGCAAAAGCAAACCAGCTCCTTCACATGAAGATAAAGGACATCACTAAAGGCTGCTGCGAATGCCACTGTTGAGGGAAGCGCACCTCACTTGCGCGTGAAGATCACAGAGGCGCCGCCCCCTGGGGCGAGGTGAATTGTGAATTTGTCACCGGCCTGCACGTCCTTCTTGCTGATGGCGACGCTGGTCGCGACTTTATCCGCATCCGCGCCATCCGCAAAAACCTGGGCCTCGAATTCGCCGTCGCCCAGGAAGCCCAGAGGGATCTCCAGATCCCGCGCGTCCCAGTTGGTCATGGCTCCCAAGAACCAGTCGCTCCCGTGCCGGCGCGCAATGGTGACGTACTTGGAGGGTTCGCCGTTTAACACTTTGGTTTCATCCCAAACGGTGGGAACCTTATCGAGGAATTCCATCGCCGGGTTGTGGTCGTAAATTTCGGGGTAGTCCGACAGCATCACCAGGGGACTTTCAAAGACCACGTACATGGCCAACTGATGCGCGCGCGTTCCCTGGCACATCGGGTCGAGGTTGCGGGGTTTGAATTGCTCGCGCGTGGCATTGTTAAAGCACCCCGGCGTGTAATCCATGGGGCCGGCGAGCATGCGGGTGAAGGGAATGGTCACGTCGTGTTCGGGCGTCACCCTGGTGCTCCACTTGTTGTACTCCAAACCCATGATGCCTTCGCGGGTCAGCAGATTGGGATAAGTCCGGCGCAGGCCGGTAGGCTTGTACGCTCCGTGATAATCAAGCACCATGTGATGCTCAGCGGTCTTGCGAGCCAAGCGCTCGTAGAAGTTCACCATCTCCTGATCGTCGCGATTCATGAAGTCGACCTTGATGCCGGCGGCGCCCCATTTCGAGTAGAGGTCCAGCGCCGCGTCCATCTGCCGATCGATCGCTCCCCAATAAAGCCACAGCAGCACCTTCACGCCCTTCTGCTTTCCATAGGCGATGATGTCCGGAACGTTTACCTCCGGGACGTAGGTCAGAATATTCCCCAGGTCCGTGTACTCCTTCGAAGGGTACCAACCCGCGTCCACCAACATATACTCGAGGTGGTGCTCGGAGGCGAAGTCGATGTAGTGCTTCATCGTGGCGGTGTTCATTCCCGGGTGGAAGTCCACGTCAACATCGTAATCGCCAGACCACCAATCCCACGCCGCTTTGCCGGGGACGATCCAGGAAGTATCGCCAATGGCCGACGGCGGGCTGAGATCGAGGATGAGGTAGCTCGATTCGATCAAGCCACCGGGCCGGTCGCTGATCAACAGCACGCGCCAGGGCGTCGACTTGGGCGTGGAACCGGTCACCGGCTCGTCCGAGCGATAGGGACCGGGAGAGAGTTTGCTCACCAGGGCGTGGGCAAATCCTGCAACACCGCCCACGGACATCCCCGCGTAGTCGGTCAGGTCGGCCTCCAGCAGACCCACCCACGGGCCGTCCTGAGTCTCCACGCACATCGGCAGATTAATGATGGACTCGGGCTTGATCATGTTCAGGTGAGTTCGGGGGTACTCACCCTCATTGCTCGTGTTGAATCGGCCCATGTTCAAGGCAAAGGCGTAGGCGTCGTGAGCGAAATAAAAGCCCGTGTTCTCTGCCCTCAGAGTGAACTTTTCCATGGCGCTCTGCTGAGGAAGGAAATACCGGAATGCGGCGCCTTCATTGTAAGCGCGGAAAATCAAGTCTACCCGGCGGCCAGGAGCCTGCTTCTCGCGCAGCGAGATTCGAAGTTGGTTGTAATGGTCGGGGACATCGCTCACCGGCCCAAGATTGTTGGTCCACTTGTCGTCCCGCGATTTGCGGTCTGTGCCGGTAATCTCAAAGTCGTGGTCGAGCGGAGGCGCCCCCTCGAAATCCAGGCCCAGCGGAGAATCCGCCAGCACCGGCACTTTCGCGTAGCTGACGCGATAGTAGGCGCGCTCGCCGGGAAGGTAGGGTTGGGGATTCGATTTGAGCGCGAAGGAAATCACGACCTTGCCATCCGGCGAGGCGACGGTGAGATCGGCGGCGATGGCCGGACGAGCCGGGACCAAGATGAGAAACAATGCGGCAGCCGCAAGAAATTGGGAAGTGAATCCGCGGGGCATAGGGGCTTCCTCCTTGAAGTGCTTTCCGGCTCCGGGCGTCAGGCGCAAAGGTGCTTGATCTGCCGGCAGGCTGAATCGTAATGAGGGAACTTCTTCTCGGCTTCGCGGAACTCCCGCGAGTGAATGACTCTCCGCTGGCCGCGCCGTTCGACTGGAAACCGGATGTGCAGCATCTCGTGAAAAACGACGTATTCTACCACGTAGCGGGGAACCGACGGAGAATCGAGCTTGCGGCTGACGATGATGGTAGTGTGGCCGGAATCGTAATGCCCCAGGACGCGGCGCGACTTCTGGCGGCTCCAGCCCAGACGCGGCGATGGGATTTGATCTTGGAAAAAGCGATGATTCAAGCTGTGGAAGATTTCCTCCAGGTTGTGATGGGAACCGAGCGCCGGCAAAAGCCGCTTGGAGCCGCGTTCACGGCGCGCGGCATCGATGCGATGGCGAATCGACGACCGGAAGGTATAGGCAAGGTAACACTCTCGGGCCTCGCGCGAAGGGCGGTGCCGGAAGATTCGCGCCAAGAGGATTTCCGCGAGGGCTTCGAGAACCAGCGGCGAAGCCTCTGCCAGCACGTCGGACACGCGAGCCCTCACCGCGCCGTTGCGCACGGTGATGGTGCTTCGTAATCCCGCAAAGGGATGGAACGTCGCGCCAATACTGACGATTGGCGACTTGATGCGCAGGCGGGAAAACACCCGGCGGAAAACCTCGCTGAGGTCAGGTGGAGGCCCAAGCGGAAGGGCCAATTGTTCCGGTTGTTCCATAGATGCAGCGGTTAGCGGTTAGTAGCACGTAATGAGGTGGCATTCGCTAGCCACTCATCACTCGCCACTCACCACTGCCCTTCAGTCTTCATCCTTATCGGTGGGAGGTCCTTTTTCATGCTCTTTCTTCCGCAGCTTCTCTTCCCCATGCGTGTCTTTCTTCTCCTGCTTCTCGCGCTCTTTGGCGGTTCGGGCGTCAGCGATTTCTGTGCGCTTCAGCTCTCCGAACATCTTGGTTTGCTCGGAGAGTGCTTTGCTGACGCCGTCGAGCGCATCGGTGAAATCGTCGATGGCGTCGCCGAGAGACTTGCGGTAACCGGCGGCGTAGGGGTCCGACGATTGTTCAACATGGCGTAGTTGTTCGAGTTGGTGGGTGCCTGCTTCGACGAACGCCTTCAGGCCGGCGCGCATGTCGTCGCGGCGGTCGAAGTGATCCTCGATGCAGTCCTTGAGGGCGTCGATGATGCGAATGTACTGGTCGAGTTGCGTGCTGAGGTAACCGGGAATGTCGTAATCAGGGCTCGCCGGCCGGCTGCGGTAATCATCAAACCGCGTCAGGCGGGCTTGCGCAAATGACAGATACAGTTCGATGCGCTTCGATGGCTCCTGCCCGTCGCGCAACTGGTCCACCTCATCATCGCTGAGGTAGTCGCCCTTTTGCGCACTCCAGGCGGGGGCGAGCGAGACAGCGAACAGCAGTCCCGAAGTTATCAAGGCACGCATACGCTAATCACCGCGCTGCCGGGGTAGGCGCCGGGGTCGCAGTCGTACTCGGTGGAGACGAATCTTTTCGCGTAACCGGAGGCTTCCCGGGGAACAATTCTTGGAGAACCTCGCCCCGCATCTGGTCCAATTCTTGCGCCGCATCCGTCAAAGGGGTGCGGTCAAAGTAACTCACGGTTCGCCCCAAATCTTGTAGCGTGCGCACGTTTTCGCGAAGGGCAATCTCCAGCTCTCGGAACCCTTCCGGTTGTTTAGAAGCCCTCCGCCCGGATTCCTGAAGCATTTTCCGGGAGGTTCTTATGGCCTCGACAAACGTCCCAAGAAGCTTTGCGCCCGTTTCAATCTGTCCCCGCGAGTAGGCGTCCTGCACCTCCGTAAGGCGGAGATTGGCGAGCTTGATTTCGATTTTCGCCTTTCTGACAGGATTCGGTTCGCCCTGCATCCTCTGCAGCAACTGCACTTCGTTCTCGCGTGCCATGGCGCACACGCCGACTAACAAGATCCCTAGTACGGCTAACCAGACCGATAAGGCTGTCCAGCGTTCCTGCGCCATACTTCCAGATTATAGCTATTTTGAAAGCTCCCGGCTGAGAAGCTTTGCCCGTTGGGTGGCCTGCCATTCCTGATCCGGATTCTCACCGTGAGAAAGTTTCAAGAAGTGTTCGTAATTGGCCAATGCTTCTTTGCGCGCCCTGAGGTGATCGTAACAAGTGGCCAGCACGAAAAACGTATAAGGAGCTGCGTCCGGGTCTTTCGCCAAAACTTCGAGGATCGGGATCGCCTCCGAGTATCGCTTCTGAAAATCGAGACTCGAAGCCAGCCCGATGGCAGCGTCGCGATTGCGAGAGTCCATTTGCAGGGCGGTCCGAAATTCGTTTTCGCCGTCAGGATACTTTTGCTCGTCCAGCAAAACTTGTCCGAGGGCGCGATGGAGGTCCACGACGCCCGGCTGTGCGGCTATCGCCAGGCGATAGTACTTCTCCGCATCGGGCAGCTTCTTCAGGCGAGCGCTGACATCACCCAACGCCGCGGTGAGGCCAGGCAGATCCGGCTTCACCCGGTAGATGGATTCCAGAGTGTCGCGGGCCTTCTCATTTTGCTTTTGTTGCAGATAAAGCCCCGCCAGGTGGAATTGCGTTTCCACGTCGTCCGGCTTCGATGCCAGGTATCTCTCGAAATGTGCAATGGCCTGTGCCGAGTCGCTCAGCGCCTCTGCGGCCAGTGCGGCTCCCAGGCCCGCCTGGACGAGAGTCGAATCCAAAGCCAACGCTTGCTGGAACGCGGCGAGCGCCTCCGCCGGGTGCTTTTGCTGAAGCTCAAGTTGGCCCAGTTCATACGGCGCGATCGCCATGCGTGGGTCGAGCCGGATAACCTCCTGAAACTCTTTCCGGGCGGCATCCGGCTGGCCGGTTTGTACGAGTGCTCGCGCGTAATACAGGTGCCCCCGGATATTCTCAGGTTTTAGCGTCGTGGCCTTGTGCAAATGCTCCAGTGCCGCCTGTGGCCGCTTCTGTTCCATGAACAGAATTCCCAGGTTCAACCGTGCGGCAAAAAGATCAGGTGCAAGAGTTAAGGTTTTCTGATAGGCCTGGATCGCTTCATCCGGCTGGTGCAAACCCGTGTAGGCATAGCCAAGGTTGAACCAAGCCTCCGGCATGTCGGGGCGCTTGGCGACGAACGCTTTGAGTTGTTTCGAAGCCTCGGCGTAGTCTTTCCGTCCGAGTGCATCCTCTGCCGCGCGGAGCGAGGTGGAAGATTCGTCAGCGCCAGCCGGGCCAGAGGGCTGAGCAGGGGCCGGTGAATTACCCAATTTCTTGAGCAATTGAATAAGGTTCTCAGTGGCTCCCGCATGTCGCAGATCGCGCTCGAGTGTGGGGTCCACCTTGAAATCTATACCATCCTTCCGCGCGAAGTCCTCGATCTGCCGAATGGGAACGCCGGCCTGGAGCATCTTTAGAGTTTGTTCCTGCGAGAGGGGCGCGTCCTTCTCTTCACTGGAAGCGGAGGGTAATGAGGAACCCGCAGCGGGCGGGCACGGGAGGGCACACTTCAACCCCGCAACGGAGATCAGGAGGGCCAACCAGCTCACAGTCAGCGCCAGAGAGGTTAAATGCCCCTTGAGAGAGCGCATGGCGTCAATTCTTCGTTTTCACCGCGTCGCGCGATGGCTTGGAATGAGACAGATATTTCGCCAGAAATTTTCCCGTCAAGGAGAGATTATTCTTCACCAGATTTTCGGGTGTGCCCACCGCCACAACGTATCCCCCGGAGTCGCCGCCTTCGGGCCCGAGATCGATGATCCAATCCGCGGTCTTCAGAACATCCATGTTGTGTTCGATGATCAACACGGTGGCGCCGGTTTCGATCAGGCGGCGGAAAGCCGTCAGCAATTTGCTGATGTCGTCAAAGTGCAGGCCGGTGGTGGGCTCATCGAAAATGAAGAGGGAATTCTCACTGGCGCGATGCCCCAAGTGCGCGGCCAGGCGGACACGCTGGGCCTCGCCGCCCGAAAGGGTGGTGGCCGACTGCCCAAGGCGCAGATACCCGAGACCAACTTCTTCAAGGACGCGGATCTTGCCCGTCAACTTAGGAACGCTCGAAAAAAAGGTGAGGGCCTCCTTCACGGTCATCTGCAACACGTCGTGGATGTTTTTGCCCTTGTAATGGATCTCCAAAATGCCAGGCTTAAAGCGGCGCCCGCGGCACTCCTCGCAAACCAGCTCCACGTCGGCAAGAAACTGCATTTCCATGGTCACCGTGCCGTCGCCCTGACAGGTCTCGCAGCGTCCGCCAGGAATGTTGAAGGAAAAATATCCGGGCGTGTATCCGCGTTTGCGAGCTTCCGGAATGGAGGCGAAGACATCGCGAATCGCATCGAAGGCTTTGATATAGGTAACGGGATTGGAGCGCGGCGTGCGCCCTAGCGGCGATTGATCGACAAGCACGATTTCCGCGAGTTGTTGGTCCCCTTCGATGCTTTCGTACTCGGCGCGGGCCGCCGGCAAACCGCGGCGCGAGAGGAGGGCGTTATAGAGCACATCGTGAACCAGGGTGGACTTTCCTGATCCTGAGACGCCGCTGATGCACACCACGAGCCCCAGAGGAATCTCCACGTCAATGGATTTCAAATTGTGCTGGCGCGCACCGCGAATCTTCAACCAGGACTTGCCAGGCTTGCGCCGCTCCTCCGGAAGGGGTATCTGCATCTCTCCCGAAAGATACCGCCCCGTCAGCGAATGCGGGTCAGCAAGCATCCCCTCCATGTTGCCGGAATAGATGATGTGGCCTCCGTGCTCACCGGCGCCAGGTCCGAGGTCCAGCAGTTTGTCGGCCTCGCGCATCATCTCCGGATCGTGCTCGACTACCAGAACTGTGTTACCCAGATCGCGCAGGGTTTTCATGATTTCAATCAGGCGGCTGGTGTCGCGAGGGTGGAGGCCGATCGAGGGTTCATCCAGAACATAGAGCGCCCCGACCAAGTTGGAACCGAGCGCCGTGGCCAACTGGATGCGTTGCGATTCACCTCCCGAGAGCGTGGAGGCCAGCCGGTCCAGTGTCAAATACTCTAGCCCCACGCGGTAGAGATACTTCAAGCGTGAGCGGACTTCTTCCAGAATCTTATCGGCAATTGTCTGCTGCGCGGGCGTAAGTCGCAGCTCATTGAAAAAATGGTACGCATCCTGAATCGATAGAGAACAGACTTCGGTAATGTTTTTCTGCTGGACGCGCACATTCAAAGCTTCGCGGCGCAAGCGCCCCCCGCGGCATTCGGGGCAGAGAGTGTAGCCGCGATAACGGCTGAGGAACACCCGCACGTGGAGCTTGTACTTTTTCCGCTCGAGGTACTGGAAAAACCCGCGGATGCCGCCGAACTTGCCGTCGCCCTCCAAGAGCCAGCGGCGTTGTTCCGAATCCAGCTTGTAGTAAGGCACGTCGAGGGGAACGCCCTGCGCCCGCGCGGCTCGACGCATTTCGTTCTGCAGGACCTT
>CAZCVY010000011.1:50064-61155 GCA_964501985.1 uncultured Acidobacteriota bacterium
CGAGGGGAACGCCCTGCGCCCGCGCGGCTCGACGCATTTCGTTCTGCAGGACCTTGTAGCGCGGCTTGGTCCAGGGTTCCACGGCGCCATCAGCAAGGGTCTTGTTCTTGTCGGGGATCACCAGGTCGAGATCGAAATCAATGGTATTCCCGAATCCCTGGCACCGCGGGCAGGCACCGTAAGGATTGTTGAACGAGAACAGACTTGGCTCGGGGTCCTGGTAAGTGATCTTACAGGTCTTGCACTCGAAGCGCTCATTGAACACCCAACGCTCTGGTGGCGCCGAGGAGTCGGGCGAGGCGAATTCCAAGATCGATTCGCCGGACTCGCGGTAGCAAAGTTCCACCGAATCGATGACGCGCTGCCGAATGTCCGCCGCGACTCCCAGACGGTCCACCAAAATGTAAACCGGCTGCGCGAAATCGACGTCGAGCAAGGACTCCGGCGTGGAGAACTCAAAGACCCGGCCGTGCTGATATAAGCGGTTGTAGCCCCGTTGGCGAAGGGCGAAGAGCCGGGGCTTCAGTTCTTCCGAGGGCGGCGCTGGCCCCACGGCTCGGGGCGCTAAGTTCGAGCTTTCACTCGGAGTCTGCCGCTTGCGTTTGGCGGAGCCGGCCTGGATCGCCGCCGTGGCCGCAGCCCCGCCCTTTAGGACGGCAGGTGCCGTTGTAGCGCCGTCCTTTAGGGCGGCACGTGACGGGCTAAACCCCGGCGGTACAGGCGCTACGGGGGGCGCCGGGTTAACCTGAAAGAGCACATAAAAGCGGCGGCCGGGCTCGGCTTTCAGAACGCTCTCCGCGACGGCATCAACATGGTCCCTCACCACCACTTGCCCGCAGCGGTAACACATGGTCGTGCCGATGCGCGCAAAAAGCAGGCGCACGTAGTCATAGATCTCCGTGGCCGTTGCCACCGTCGAGCGCGGGTTACGCGTGGTGTTCTTTTGGCGAATGGCTACAGGCGGCGCGATGCCGGCAATCTCGTCGACGTCTGGCTTCTCCATGCGCTCCAAGAACTGCCGCGCATAGGCCGACAGCGATTCCACGTAGCGGCGTTGGCCTTCGGCATAAAGCGTGTCAAACGCGAGGCTGGATTTTCCCGAGCCGGAAAGCCCGGTAACGACGGTGATCTTGTTGTGCGGAATCGTGCAGTCGACATTCTTCAGGTTGTGGACGCGCGCTCCGCGGACAACGATCTCGTCGCCGAGCGAGCTTGTCCGCACGGCAGCGGGCGTCTCCGCTGCGGCATTGCCACTTCTCGAACCGGCGCGGCTGCTGCGCGATTCGACCGTTCCCATCAGGCCCGAACGGCGCTCCGCCCCGGCGGGAGTTTCAATCAGCGTACTCGGGCTGATGGATTGGTTTTCGCCTGTGCTCAAGGATCTCCTCTTCATCGCCCGGAGAGCTCCGGCCCGCTGGCCTTCGCACTTCAGACGTACTCGTACAGTGAAGTTCGGGCGCCCAAGGCTAAACTACCAATTATATGTCTTAGGGAATCAGGGTGCAAAGTGGAAGACTTGCGGGACCAGAGTCCTCAACGACCCTCACCCCGACTCCCCTCCCCAGCGGCTGATCTTTACCCATATTTTCGGCTGGACACGGGGGATTAGCGTCACTTCAAGGAAGAGTCGCTGGGAACCCCGCAGGGGTGAGCCTTGAATAGCCGTGGGCAAGGGGATGCTGTTTATCCCCGCCGCCCACGGTTGACGATCCTTTGATCTCCCGACCCTGGAGGGGTCGACGGTGCGACTGGGGGTGATGTTCTTGCGCAGAGGGGGGCGGGGGGAAGCGGGGCGGTTGACCCCTTCGGGGTCGGAGTCGATTTCACGCCGCGATCCGTGGGCGGCGGGCACCCAAACCGTGCCCTTGCCCACGGCTATTCAAGGCTCACCCCTTCGGGGTTTAAGGACCGGCTCGGGCCCAATTTCCACACCCTCCGTGTCCAGCCAAAGATGTGGGATATGCTCAGCCCCAGTGGAGAGGGAGGAGGGGAGAAGGGGTGATAGGGTGAGGGGTTTTTCCCAACAGCGGCGGTCAGTGCCCTTTGAGCGCCAGCCGCCGAAATGCCTCCGGATCTGGGTGTACTTGGACCTCCTCCAAGTGACTTATTTTTCATACACTTATCCGGATACGCGAAATGCTGAAGCTATAAGACCATTGTTTTCTGCAAGTTATCGGGATAGCTGGAATGGAACGGAAAAACGGTGACTTTTTGAGGTCAAATATCGATCTAAGTGGTTTTGCTTTCTATAATTAATCGGCAATTAATCGGCTATTTCGTATAACTCTTTTGTTTTCATACACTCATTGGGATGATCCGTTTTGTCCGATATTTTTCGGTTTGTTTTCATCAACTTATTGGGAGCAACCTTCATTTTTTGATGTTTTTCCATTTTGGTGAGCTGGCATGGTTGGCATCGATAAAATGTCGCTTTGTACGGCCTCTCGAACGGTCAATTCGTCTCTTCCTCTCGCGACTTCCAGCCCGCGGGAGCGACTTTCCCCACCCACCGCGGGTGCGCGATTCGACTCGACCAACTATTAAGCCGGCAATTTGGCCTCCAAACCTAGCGTCGAGGCCGACAGACTGCCCGATCATCAACGGAAAAATTGCGAAGAGGATCCCACCGCGCTGAAGAACCCAGCCCATTCATTTCGCGCTTCATCAGAATCGCGGTGCCGCCGGTGGAAGGAAGGGGCCAGTCCACCGGCGGCATTCCATAGCGGGATATCCTACTGCTGGGGTGGATTCGGAGTAGCCGCACCCGGAGCGCCGCCAGGACCGGCGGGGTGGGGAGGCCGCCCCATGCCGCCACGCCTCTCCATGGGACCGCGACCGGGACCGCCGCCACGATTCTCCATGAAGGTCTTGATCTTATTTAGCTGCTCGGGCGTGAGAACGCTTCGGGCGCTGAGCAGGGTTTCCACGCGCTGCTTCTGTATTTTTCCTTGCAGGGCATTCACTTCATCGAGCTTCCGCATAATTGCGTCGTGATCGGGATTATCCGACCGCAACAGTTCGCGGAGCTCAATGTGGCGTAGTTGCACATCTGCGCGCGTCTGGACCGAAGCTTTCTCCGACTCGATGCCGATCTTGTGTAAGCGTGCAACTTGGTCGTCGGTCAAACCAAGATATTGCCGTATGCGGGGATTCTCCGCCATGCGCATGAGGTGGTCGCCGCCACCAAATCTGCCCCGGCCGTCGCGCTGCCATCCCATCCGATGCCCTTCGCGTCCGTCCTGCCACCTTCTCCCGCCGAACTGGCCGCGGTTGCCCCCATCAAATTTATGGGGGCCGTCACCCCACTGGTGTTGTCCACCGCCCATCTGATGCTGGCCTTGGGGCGGATCGCCCGCTTGCGGGGCTCCTTCCTCGGCCCAACTGATCATCGCTGCCGCCAGCAAAACCATAAGCCCTAGTGTCCCAATCGCAATTTTCCGTCGCATACTCTGGTTCCTCCTGCCACCCTGTTTGGACGCAGTATACACCCGGTCCGTTACTCCAGATCCACACCTCGGTGCATATTTAACAAGAGTTAACAAGTCACAGCTTACGCTTAACAAAGTTAACAACTCGGCGTCCCTCCAAGGCTGCAAACACGCGAGGGCGAACAAAGTTTTGCGGCTTCGACGCCGCTGGTGCGGCATCGAATATGCGCGCGATTAATTGCAGCAAGTTATCACTTGGGGTCGTGCATGCCTTGGTCAATAAGTTTGTCAAAATCGGTGGAGACCGAGGCGCCCACGATGATTCTCCCATTGATAAAACTGGTAGGAGTGGACCCGATACCGAGAGCCTCCCCTTCACGCATGTTCGCTTCCACACGGGAAAGCGAGTCCCGTGCGTCGATACACGCCGCCAGCTTTGGGTTATCGACTCCAACTTCCGCGCCCAGGTGCAGCAGCATGTCGCGGGCATGTTCGGCCGAGAGGCTCTCCTGGTTCTTGTAAACCGTGGAGCGAAAGGGAACATACTTGGAGGGATCAATCTGATAAACGCATTGTGCGGCGATGGCTCCGGTGAGCGCCCAATCATGAATGCCGACAAGCGGGAATTCCTTGAAGACCACGCGCAGCTTGTCGCCGTATTTGGGGATGATGTCCGTCTCCAATTCTTGCTGCATTTTCGCGCAGATCGGGCACTGGAGGTCGGAATACTCAACCAGCGTTACCGGGGCGTTTGCCGGGCCTACTGCCGGCTGGTCCGCGAGTGAGATCAGCCGGATCATATCCTCGCGAGGGTCTCCGCCCAGATTGAAGATATTCCCCTCAATCATGTAGCGCAGGTCCTTGGAGATGAAGAGGGGTTGTGTGCGCTTGTCCTTGCCATCATCAAGCGTGACCGTAGTTTCCAGGAAATCCGGATAGGCCGTTTCGCGCAGGTCGGTCATGGTGAGTTTGACCGATGCGCCGATATTGAATCGTGCCCGCACGTACTGAAGAATCTTGTCGCGCACGGCCGGTTGCGTCGGGCCTTGCGCGATGAGAAGGGGCCCGGCCGATAGAACCGCCGCGACCAAGCCAAGCATGGAGAAGTAGCGAAGAGAAAGTCGGTTCATCGAAGCTGTGTGCTCCTTTCGCTCGATCCTCGAGGCGATGCAAGTAGAGTGGATGGTTAGATTCTAAACACGGCGCGCAGCAAAATCAATTTACAGAATTCCATGAGCCGCGAGCAAGCGGAAAACTATAGATTGCAGCGCCCCGTCGATGCCGTAATCGCTGGTCCCGCATGCAGTCTACCGTCTACTGTCTACCGACTACCGTGCCCCGGCTCTTCACTTCCCCGCCATCACCTTCTCGATTTCGTCGACCGCGCGCGGCAAGCGGCGGGTAAGTAGTTCGTTGCCTTCGGGCGTGATGAGAATATCATCTTCAATACGGACGCCGATCTTTTCTTCGGGAAGGTAGATTCCCGGCTCCATGGTAATCACCATTCCGGGTTCGAGCGCCCGGTTATAGTCGATCGGGTCATGAACGTTCAGGCCGATGGGATGGCTCAGGCCATGGATGAAGTACGTGCCGAGCGGTTGGCCGTGCAAATCCTTGCCGTGTGTGTTGATGTAATCGTAAGCAATCTCGTTGAGGCCTTTCGCGCCGTGGCGTCCCACGAAAACCCCGGGGTTGGCTGCGGCGAGTGCGGCATTCTGCGCCCCCAGGACGATCTCGTAGATCTCGCGCTGTCGGGGCGTAAAGTGGCCGTTAACCGGTAAGGTACGAGTGATATCGCTGGCATATCCACCGTAAGAACCGGCCACGTCCATCAACACCACATCGCCATCGTGCAGTCGATTCGCATCCTGATCGTAGTGCAGCACGGTGGAGAAGAACCCCGATCCGACGATGGGAGGATACGCCGGCCATTCGCAGCCACGGCGCTCGAATTCATACTTCATCAGGGCAGCAATTTCGTACTCCCACATGCCTGGCTTTACCGCCCTCATCGCTGCGAGGTGCGCTTCCACCGACGCGTCCACGGCCTTGCGGATCAGGGCGATCTCGCCGGGACTCTTTATGGCACGCAGGCGACCGATGGTCAGGCGAATGTCGTCCATGGCGGCTTGCGGGGCCAGGTCGCGAAGCTTCTTCACCATCTCCGCCTGGAAGCAATCCTCTCCGCTCTCAGGCTGCGGTGTAAGTTCCGAATAGATCTTAGGAAAATCCTTAAGCGCTTCCTTGAGGTCGGCGGCAAATTGCGAAACGTTACGGACGGCGGGAAATCCCGTGACCGCGGAGGCATTGGCGTCGTCCGGACCCAGCTTGGGTCCGGTCCACTTTTCCTGCCCGCGATCGTGCGAGGGAATATAGAGGACCTCCCTTCCCAGCTCCGTTACGGCGCCGGGCGGATGTGCATTAGGCACGAGCAGCATGATGGCGTCGGGCTCGTCCCAGCCGGTCAGATAGTAGAATTCTTCATTCTGGCGGAACGGCGTAACGGAGGCCGCCACATCCGCCTCGCCATATCCGTAGAGCACGATCACGCCATCGCCAGCCGTCTCGCGAACCAGGGTCGCGCGCCGCTCATGGTAGTCGGAGAGCGGCTCCCGTTCCCAAGCACCCGCTTGGATCGAGGTTGCCACGATGGCCGCAAACACAATCCCCAGGGTCGCCAACCGGCCGGGCCGGAACCTCGATGGCACAGAAACTTCTTTCGGGTGATGAGCGATTAGCATAGACCCAAGGGCACATCAAACATAAGTGGCAGGTTCCACGGCGCGCGAGCGCAAGAGGGCGGGCAAGGCGTTCGCCAGGCGCCGCAGCGGAGTTTGGAATAGCGACATCGTCCCCATATATGTGTAGCCTACTAAAAACAGCAGCAGGAACGGGGTGGTGAAATAGTTCCCCGCGGTAAGGGAATATATGGTGGTGAACAGGAAATAACCGGCCAGGGAAAGTTCGATGATGGGAATCCACCCCGCCCGCCGGCGCACATACTTCTTCCCTACCCAACCCTCCCCGCCTGCTTCCAGCCGGTATTTCGGCGTGCGCACGAATTCCGTCTGCTTGCCCACGATCGCCTCAATCACCGCTTTGGAGTTGGTGACGGCCAGGCCGATGCCGGTAGCCATCAAAAACGGAACGTACTTGATGCGGCTGCGCCACTCGCGCGGGTAGAGTTCGCGCTGCGCCACCATGTAGAAACTCGAAACCGAGCAGGTGGAAGCGAGGAAGAGCGGCAGGTCGAGGTAGAGCATCTGGAACCAGCCTTGGTAAAACCGCACGATCATGGCCGGCAGCAGAATGACCGAAAACACGATCATCAGTGGATAAGCGATGTTGGCCGTCAAGTGAAGCGTCGCTTCGATCTTGATCTTGAGCGGCTCCGGACTGCGCCAGACCTTGGGCAGAATCTTCTTCGCCACCTGGATCAGGCCTTTGGCCCAGCGCGCCTGCTGCGTCTTGAAGGAATTCATTTCCACCGGCAATTCCGAGGGGCAAACGATATCGGGGGCGTAAACGAATTTCCAACCCTTAAGCTGGGCGCGGTAACTGAGGTCGGTGTCTTCCGTCAGCGTATCGTGCTGCCAGCCGCCGGCATCGTCGATGGCGATGCGGCGCCACATGCCGGCGGTGCCATTGAAGTTGAAAAAGCGGCCGGAGAAGTTTCGCCCGCCGTGCTCGATCACGAAATGGCCGTCGAGCAGAATCGCCTCGATCTGCGACAGGTTGGAATAATACCGATTGATCCAGGTCCAGCGGCCTTGCACCACCGCCACCTGAGAATCGGTGAAATAGTGAACCATCTCGAGCAAAATGCCGGGCGGAGGCGCGAAATCGGCGTCAAAGATGGCGATGAACTCACCCGTCGCGCACTTCATGCCCTCGGCGAGCGCGCCCGCTTTGAAGCCCACGCGATCGGTGCGGTGATGATAAGTAATGGGAAGGCCGGCGCTGGCATATTCACTCACCAGACGCGAGCAAACGAATCGAGTGTCGTCCGTCGAGTCGTCGAGCACCTGGATTTCCAGCAGCTCGCGGGGGTAATCGATGCGGGTCACCGTTTCCAGCAGCCGTTCCACCACGTAGCGCTCGTTGTAAATCGGCAGTTGGATGGTGACGCGCGGCAAAACTTTAAATCGTCCCTGAGGCTTCGGCGCCTTGCTGCGGTTCTTTATGTAGAGATAGACCAGGCAATAGCGATGAATGCCGTAAATCGAGAGGATGATCAGTATGGTGAAATAGGGAATCAAGATGGAAAGGTCAAAAGCGTTGGCCTGGTAGATGCCGCGAAACGGGTCCTTGTGAAAAATCTTGTAGAGATAGCCGCCCACCGATTTGACAATCGGATTCGTGGGCGCGAGTAGGATGCCTAAAATGAGCTGATGCATAGAAGCGATTTATTTATGGGCCGGCTTGATCGAGAAGCAGCTTAATGCCGCCATTTGCCGCCTCAACATCACGGCACCAAACTGGCCCGGGGAGAATACCTCCTACGGCTAATGTGAATACTTCTCTCGCGACGAACTGGCCTGGACTTTAGCCTGGGAAACCGGTCGAACTCGGCCTCGCGAAGACGGATCACCTTGACCCGGCAGCCACCGTGACCCGTGGTAATGAGAAGGAGCAATTATACACCCATTGGCAAGCGCAAAGTGCGTTTCCGCTGCTCTTTGCTAATTCCGGAATGATCGATTCTCTCCGTTCCTAATTTGCGATTTGAGAGTCGGGGTGGCATAAAGTCGTAATTCGGGGCATCCTCTCGTCGAAGTCGGCGTAGGTCACTGGTGTGCAGCCGGCCAAATGTGTTCCCGCACCAAGGATCGGGTTATGATTGAAGATCGCCTGGAACGTAGACGGGGTGATACCATGATCCAATCGCCGTCCTCCCAAACCTGGAACGCCGCTGGTTATGCCGCCAACGCGCACTTTGTACCCGCGCTCGGCCAAGCGGTGCTGGATTTGCTCGAACCGCGGCCGGGCGAGCGTATTCTCGATTTAGGTTGCGGAGACGGCGCCCTGACCGAAAAGCTGACCGCGTTAGGTGCAGAAGTGGTGGGGGTTGACAGTTCTCTAGATATGATCGCGGCGGCGCGCGAGCGCGGGCTTAACGCCAGCTTGATGGATGCCCGCTCGCTCGCATTTGACAACGAGTTCGACGCCGTCTTTTCCAATGCGGCGCTGCACTGGGTGAAGGACGATCCGGACGCGCCCATCGCGGGTGCATTCCGCGCGTTGAAAACTGGAGGGCGGTTCGTGGGTGAGTTGGGCGGCCACGCGTGCGTCGCCGCGATAACCGTCGCGCTGCTGGCCGCGCTTGAGCGCCGAGGCGTCGCTGACGCCCGGTCGTGGATTCCCTGGTACTTCCCGACCGTCGACGAATACGAAGCCCGTCTTCGGCGGGCCGGATTTGTCCCGCAAAGTGTGCAACTGCTACCGCGCCCCACACCGCTGCCTACGGGAATGCGCGGGTGGTTGGAAACGTTCGCCAATCCGTTCTGTGCAGCGTTCGCGCCGCCCGAACGCGTACGGTTTCTCGATGAGGTCACCGCCTTGCTGAAACCCGTTCTGTGTGACGTCCAGGGACGGTGGACCGCGGATTATACCCGCCTTCGGTTTTCGGCAATCAAACCCAAGTGAAGTGGCGAGTGGTTAGTGGCGAGTGACAAGCGTGGCCCAATAGTCGCGGGGCGAGTGGCTACCCGCAACGATTGGGAACAATACGCAGACTTCGATCATCGCAAATTCAAAATTCCAGATTCAAAACGCCGAGAACACTGGCACATTTCCAGATTCAAAACGCTGAGAACACGCGCACAGATGACCGGCAGGCGCACCGCTGGTGACGAGGTGCTCCCTGGCGCTCCCACCCACGGGCTTCTTTGTCCGGGCGTCACGACCTCGGCAATTCGCTCATGAATGCTGAGGCTCGCTCAGTTCTGTGGAGGCCCCTGCATACCACCGCGTCCACCGCCGGGGCGGCCCGAATGGACTTCCGTCGCCACAAACTGCCCGTTGGCCTCTTTCCCCATGGCGAAAATGCGGTCGCCAACCTTGAGGTCTTTCAGGGCGATGGTCTGACCTTCTTTATTGAAAGTCGTCTGGTCATTCACGACGATGATTCGTTCGCCGCCGCGGCGGCTTTGCACTTTGATCTGATTACCGCTGATGGAAGTAATTTCGCCGCCCGCGCGTGTGCCTTCCATCCCGCCGTCACCTTGTTGCCAGCCGCCACCGCCGGGACCTCCCTGCCCACCGCCCGGTCCGCCGCCGCTCTGAAAGCGCGCGAACTGCTCGGCTGTGACGCGATTAACTCCCGCGGCCACCACCTGCTTATCAGCGTTAGGCGTGCCGCGCACGAAAACGTGGTCACCTACCTTCAAATCTTCCAGTGCGAGTTCCTGGGGCTGCTGTTGTCCTTCCACCCGCTGACGGTAATGTGTTTGATCGTTCACCATCACCGTTTCCGTGGTCCCATCGGGCTTCTTGATCTCAAAGCGATCAACTCCCACGGAGGTGATGGTTCCCATCACCGGCGGCGGGCCGCCCATCCCTCGCCGGCCTTGTTCCTGTCCAGGCGGGGGGGTATTCTGTTGCGCAGCCAGAGAACTCGCAAAACTCAATACGACAACTGCCGGAATACTCCATAAGTACTTTTTATACATAGATCCCTCCGGGAGACTTGGACGGCTCAAAAGCTCGTGGGGTTACCTGTAACCTTACGTTCTTGATAAACGTAGAAAGTGCTTGTAAGCTATTTAATCTAGCGGGGTTAAACGCGAATTTTGTTTACAAACTTTACAAGTTGGACTAAGTCGCTGTGTCTGCTTGCGGCTGGCGTACTGCTGGCCACGAACCTCTTGCTCGGCCAAGTAACGACAGCAGTGACCGCGACGGAAACCGCTCCACAAGTTACAACGACAGGAACCGTGACGGGGCATGTGCGTGGCCCTGGCGGAGTATCTGTACCCGGCGCGACGGTTCAGCTCACGAATCCGCAAACCGGCGAACGCAAAGAGACCTGGACCGACGAAGATGGCAATTATACGTTTACAGGATTGACTCCGGGAAACTATCGACTCGATGTTTCCCTGGTGGGATTCCGGGCTGATTCCCGCGAGCCGGTTCCGGTGGCGGCGGACAAGCCTCTGAAAGTCAATGTGGCGATGGTCGTCGCGCTACCTGAAGAAGCAGCAGAGCAGCCCACGCAGGCAGCCGCGCGCCCCGCCGGTAATCGCGCAACTTTGCCGGGAGGTGCGGGCAATCGAGGCAGCGGTGGACAAAACCCCATGGCCGAGGCCGCTGGCGGGGGCATTCCGTCCCTCCGCATTGCCGAGAACAATTCCGGCGAGGGCGCGGGGACCGCGGAGGCGCCACCTGAAGAGGCCGACACCTCCACGAGCGCCAACAACTCATTCCTGCTGGGAGGCGGTTTGGGCGAAGCTTCCACGCCAGGAGGATTTGGCGGGCGCGGTGGGCGCGGCGGCGGAATGGGCGGCCTTGGCGGAGGTCCGGGCGGCCCCGTGGGCGGAGCCGCCGGAAACCCGTTCGGCAGCACCGGTGGACCTGGTGGCGCAGGTGGACCAGGCGGTGGAGGTCCTGGTGGCGGAGGCGGCGGGTTTGGCGGGGGCGGAGGTGGTTTCGGCGGTGGAGGTGG
>CAZCVY010000012.1:0-3873 GCA_964501985.1 uncultured Acidobacteriota bacterium
TCGGAAGGGGAGGGGACTAAATTTGTGGCGGCTGGACGATATTTCCCGATTTTCTGGGCCGCTAAGAACCACCTGCACGGCATTATCATGATCAGCCAGGATTTGGCTGCCGTACGAGCACGCCATGGCGTGGCCGTACATCCGCCGCGGCCGGGAGTTTTTGGACGACCCGTCTTAGGCACAATCGGCGTCGTCGCCGGCCAATTTAAGCAGGCCGTGACTCGCCGATTCAAAATCCTAGATTCAAGATAATCAAGACGCTTGGGCGGTCGCACCCGGAAACGAAGCGGGAAAAGTGGTACACTCGAGGCTGGGCACCGGGTGCCGGATGCTGGGGAATTCGATTACGGATTCGAAATTCAAGATGCAAGATAAGGGGTGCCGTTGGCATGAAACTCGAAATCGAATTGAAGCCTGACGTGGGCGAGGCGCTCCTGGCGCGGGCGCGCTCCGAAGGATTGTCGCTCGATCAGTTTGCCGGGCGCATTCTGGAGGCCCTGGTCAGGAGCGATACCCCAAGAGCCACGGCCTTGGAACGAGTTAAGGCGTTTGAAGAGTTTGTCGCGGGCCTCGAATCCGACGCGGTGCTGCCGGAAGAGACCTTCCAGCGTGAGGACTGGTATCCCGACCGCGTGTAAGACCGCATGGACTATCTCGTCGATACCAACGTGCTTCTTCGCGCCTTGGCCGTGCGCAATCCCCTCCGGCCCGTCTGCCGACAAGCCATCAAAAGTCTCCTGGAAGGCGGAGCGGGGCTCTGCGTAGCTCCCCAAAACCTGGTGGAACTCTGGAACGTGTGCACGCGGCCCGAAAAATACAACGGACTCGGAAAGACCATTGCCGCTACCAATCGCTCTCTGCGCCTCGTCGAGTCGTTCGCCATCGTGCTTCCCGAGACCCCTGAACTTTTCCCCAAGTGGCGCGAGCTGGTTCTGACCTACGAGGTGTCGGGCGCCAAGGTTCATGATGCGCGCTTGGTGGCGATGATGGGACTATACAACGTCGGCCGGATACTGACTTTTAATGCTGCGGACTTTACCCGTTACAGAGGAATCGAGGCGGTCAACCCCGCAGCGTTGTAGCCTCTTCGCCGTTGTACGATTGCTCCGCTTAAAACCTCCGTCTGACGCCTGAGGACCAGCACCACCGCTTTGATCTGCTCTTGCGTCGCAGCAGAATTCAGCGAAAATCGGATCATGTGCCGCGAAGCTTCGCCGGACTGACCAAAGCTCTCTCGTGTCGCGTAACGAAATTGCGTTTACCCTAGCGCCGCCCTTTAGGGCGGCACGTGCCGGGCTAAAGCCCGGCGCTACAAGGCTTTGGCGCATGGCGAATAAGTAAACACATTTTCGTTACGCAACCCCACCGCGATTAACTGCTTCCACCGTGGCGCGTAATCTCCGACATGACGGATCGATATACGCCATCCGAGTGCACGCTTTCGACGGCCTTGCGCAGAGCCGCGTCTACGCCGGGGTCGTGGGAATATCGATCGGCAGCGTCCAGTAACACTCGGCCCTTATCGCCATCGGAAGAGATGTGAGTTGCCGACTGAATCGCTGCGATCGCCATCGCACTCGATGTCCCGGGCCTATCGAGCACGGTCGTCAGAACACGGCTGTGGTCCCCGTCGGAATGAATGCTATCCGCGGCGGCGAAGAAATCGTCGCGCACGGGCTCAGCATTCGCCCCAGCGAGCGCCACCAGCACCTGAGCTTTATCCCCATCGGACGAAATCCGCTGCGCTGAATTCGCGATTCCGCCGAGCGTCGGTGCGCCTATTCCTTGCCGGTGAACGAGTGCGACCAGCACCGCTTGGTGGTCGCCATCGCTCGAAATTGAATTCGCCGCGTCGAAAAAGGCTTTGCGGATCATCTCATCATCGCTGTAGCGGGCTACCGCTTCTTTAAGCACACGGGCCTTGTCGCCATCCGAGGAGATCTTTTCCGCCGACCGCAACGTCTGGGCGAGCGTGTCGCGATCGTCGCCGTGCGCCGCCAGCAGGGTGGAGAGAACACGCGCGTGGTCCCCATCCGACGAAATCGACTTGACCGCCTCGAAATAGTCGAAATTAAGAACACCATCTGCACGATACGGACCCGCCATCTCGATCAGCACTTCGGCCTTGTCGCCGTTGGACGAAATATGCCTTGCTGCCCGCGCCACGCTTGCGAGTGTGTCGGCGTTTCCCCCATCCTTTTTAACGATGTCCGATAGCACCCGGCGTTTGTCGCCATCGGAATGGATTTTCGCAATTGCGTCGAACAGATAGGGGCGCAGGTCGGCGGTGAAATACTTCCCGTCCACGGTAAGAAGCAACTGCGCCTTGTCGCCATCCGACGAGACCCCTGCGATGAGTCTTGCGGCGTCCTTGAGCTGCTCCGGGTTGAGCGTCGCTTGCGAAAAAAGCTGCTCCAGATAAATGCGTTTCGATCCATCGCTGTGAATCAGTCCAATTTCCGTCATCACGGCCTGCGGACCGCCTTGCCTCAGGAACCGCGCGACGCGGGATTCGGCTCCGATCGCGGTCTCGCGAATGACCTGCGGCAGAAGGCTCTCGAGCCATGCGCGCCCGTCGGAGTCCAACGGCTTCGTGGAGCGGTCCACCGAGTAGGTTTTCGTGAGGTTTCCCTCCGAATCTGCCCTCACGTCATATGCCCGTCCGGAAAGCCAGCTCCCTTCCTCCATCCGGAAATGGCCCCCCGGAGAAAGCGACTTGACGTCGTGATCGTCGTCGGTGAATTCGATAGCGCCATCAAGCTTCACGCTGAATGATTTCCCATCGGTGCGGGTGGTCATGTCCATGTGGGTCTCTCCACCCCGCTGCGCAGCTACGGGCGCCAGGGGTGCGAGCGGCGACATGGGAGCCATTGGCGCGCCCGGGGCGGGGGGAGCCGGTGGCGCGAGCGGCGAGGCAACTGCCTGCGCGGGCGACGGCGGAGCCAGTGCGGCCGGAGGAAGCGCCGCGATCGGCGGGAGCGGCGGCAACGCCAAAGGCACCCCGGGAGCCGGTACGGCCATTGGCGCCAAGGGTGCCAGCGGCGTTTGTGGCAGCTCCTGCCGGATGTTTTCGGATGCCGGAGTCTGCGCGAAGGCAATCATTTCCGGCGCGCGGGCGGCCACATAGACGAATATCCCGGCGGCGGCAATCGCCGCCCCCAGCGGACCGAGGACAAGCTTCGGCGCCGCGTTCCGAGTTCTATCCAGCATGTGGTGAACGCGGCAGAAAAGCTGCGAACGGTTCCCTGCCGCGCCTGCTGCCAGAATGCCGGCGTGCTCCCATTGCGAAAGCTCTGCCACTTTGGTGAGCGAGGCCGCGTACGGCTTGGCTGTTCCCGTGGTTGCGATGACCCAGTCGTCGCATGCCATCTCGCGCTCAATCGACATTCGGCGACCGATCCAGTGGACCGCCGGCTGGATGGGTAGTATTGCTTCAATCAATTTCTGTGCGAGGTTGGTCCAGTCATCCCGGCGCCGCAGGTGGGCCAGTTCGTGAAGTACGACGTGTTCGAGTTCCGAGTCCGAAAGGGTATCGAGAAGTGCTTGCGGGATCAAGATCGCCGGATGGAAAAACCCGAGCGACAGGGGAGCGGCGACGTGGCTGGAAACGAGTAATTGCGTTGGCCGGCGGACACCGTTGCTTGCGCTCAGACCTCTCAACCGCCTCTGCCACTCTGCCGGAGCCGGTATGGCGTCTGCCTTCAGCACCCGCAACTTCCGGTAGCCGGACCCGAGGCGCACCAGCATCGCGAGCGACAGGAACGCCCAAATGATCTCGATCGCACCCAGAATCCTCCCCGAGCGGATACGAATCAGAGGGCGCGCAATCGTCGCCATCACTGCTGATGAACTTAAAGAGGCAGCATTCCGAAC
>CAZCVY010000012.1:3973-60943 GCA_964501985.1 uncultured Acidobacteriota bacterium
ACGGCCACGACAGCGAGCAGGGTTACCCATAGAACCGTGAAGCGAGTTGTCGCGTTCAGTCGCGGAAGCAGCTTCAATAGGAGCCACATCGCCGCTGCCACCAGCATCCCCTGCCAGATTCCGTTGAGAAGGGTTGTCATTGCAAAGTCGCCATGTGTCATTTTTGCTCTCCTTACTCGCTCTCCGCGATCATCTTTTTGATTCGTCGCAATTCGGCCCGGCCGATTGTTTCTTCTTTCAGTAGATTCATGACCAGCAGTGCGCTCGAGCCGCCAAAGAAGCGGTTCACCAGGTGACCGAGCGCCTTCCCTCTGGCTTCTTCCTGAACAATTACGGGTTCATAGACGAAGGCGCGTCCCTTTTTCGTGTGCCGCAGGTAGCCCTTGGCCTCGAGAATACGCAAGGTTGTCAGCACCGTGCTGTAGGCAAGGGGCGGGTCCGCCGGTAATGAGGCCACCACATCGCCTACGGTCGCGTGCCCTTTCTTCCACAGCACTTCCATCAGCGGCAACTCGCCCTCCGTCAGGTTAGGCGACTTTTTCCTCGGCAACGCATCCTCCCCACGCCATCAATTAACAAATTAATAGTTCGAGGCAACTATACGGCGGGCAGAATCGCTTGTCAACTATTAAATTAATAGTTCGACGGTGTGAGCCGGTTTCCGCACAAATTACCCGGCACTTGCGCGCGAGCCCATCAAGGAACGCCGCCCAAAGGTCCTCCCCGCCGCAGCCTACGTGGATCATACTTGAAGAAATGCGGAAATTATCAAACCCCCTCTTCCCCTTCAACTTCCCATGATGCTCATGATGCATGTCAGCGGGCCCACCGCACCGCAGCGCATAATGGAAATTCGGGGTTATATTGGACCCAGCCGGACCTTAACTCGCTCTCGGGACAACCCGATGTCTGATCGGGGCACGCGCCGAGGGGGAAGGGAGTCCCGGCGTCGAATGATGAAAACGGCACTCGTAGCAAGCACTCTTGCTTTCTGGGCGTTCGCGCTCTGTGGAGAACTCGGGGCGCAGGGCCCGGCTGCGCCCCGGAACCAACTCCCGCCGCCGGAAAAAGGCGGATTCACGCTCAGGGCGGATGTCAACCTGGTGCTCGTGGAGGCTACGGTCAGGGACGACAAAGGCAGGATTGTGGATAATCTCCAGCCGGAAGATTTCCACGTGTTTGAAGACGGCGTCGAGCAGAAAATCGTAGCTTTCTCGCGTGACGAATTGCCGTTGGCCGTGGCCCTGGTGGTGGACGGCAGCAGCAGCATCTCGCCGGTTCTGGGTGAACTGCACCGCGCCGCCTACGACACGCTCGCGCAGCTCAAACCGGAGGATCAAGTCGCCTTGTATGCCTTCGCCGCGCATCCGGAGCGGCTCGTCGACCTGACGACGGACCGGAAATCGATTGCCGATAGCATCATGGGCATTGGTTCCACGGGCGGCACCAACATCGCCGACGCTCTCCACGAGGCCATCGAGTATCTGGGGCAGGAGGCCCGCGACCGGCGCCACGCGGTCATCATGATCTCAGACAACCAGCCTACGGCCAAAGGAGAGTTCAACGGCGACGACGTGATTCGGCTGGCGCTCGAGACCCAGACGATCGTTTACAGTGTGAGGTTCGGACGTGACCGCTTGGAAGGCACAGTGGACGAGCCGGGCTGGATTCCTGGCGCGCGTTGGGTCAACAAGATCATGCTCGAAACGGGCGGCGAGATCATGGATGTAGGCGCCGTGGGATCGGTGCAAAAGGCGATGGCCGCCGTTATCACGCGGCTTAAAGAGCGCTATACGCTCGGATACCAGAGTTCCAACACTCAGCATGATCGTGCCTTCCGCACAATCGACGTCCGCCTCTCCGACCGCGCTCAGAATTCCAAACACTCGTACAGGATTTTCGCCCGCCATGGCTACTACCCGGCGCTCGAGTCTGCACCTCCCGCCAAACCTGCGCCATGACCTGCTGTGCCACGCGCACGCGCCAGGGTTGGCGTTTCCGGCAACGTGGTTCGGGTGGTATGTGTGGGGGCTCGCAAATCCAACCTTGGTTTCTCACCAGGCGGTGCTATACAGAGCGATATGAATTGTAGCGTCGATCTTCGGTCGAAGACGGCGGTCGGAGACCGCCGCTACAATTTATGTCGCTTGGCAGAGAAACCACATTATTGTACCTTACCGTTGGCGACCAATAGGACCCATAGATAGCTAAAGGGGTCAAGCCTGCATTGGCATTCCCACTCACTAGAGGCTGCAGTTTTGGAAAATGGGGTACAGACTGCGACCCCTCGCGGTGTGTCTAGAAATAGCACCTTATGGAGAGTGCTGTAATGAGAAATGTCATTACTTCATCTAGAACTGGCGCGATGGAGGCGCCGGCGAGGAGATTTCGACTTCCCAAGGCGCTTCCCGGTTTGGTAGTCTATGTGGTGCTCGGACTCGTGACCCTCGCCACCAACAAGTCGATCGAAGTTAAGGGTGGCAATGGAACCAGCCTTCCTCCTCCACCTCGCGCGGAAGCCAAGCCTGTAACCGAAGACATCCACGGCGTTGCCCTCACCGATCCCTATCGCTGGCTGGAGGATGCAAAGGGTCCAGCGACTCGGGCCTGGATCGACGAGGAAATGAAATACACGGAACAATATCTATCCCAGGTGAAGATTCGGCCCGAGATTGTCGCGGAACTCACCCGCCTGGAGCGCGTGGAGAGCTACAGCATTCCGATCGAGCGCGGCGGGAATTATTTTTTCAAGAAACGGCTCGCGGATGAGAACCAGGGATCGATCTATCGGCGGCGGGGATTACACGGTCCGGAGGATCGTCTGATCGACGCGACGAAGCTGAGCGCAGACCAGAACACCTCCGTGGAGATCGAAGACGTCTCAAAAGATGGCACCCTGCTGGTCTACGGAGTTCGCTCCGGGGGCGCCGATGAAGAGTCGATTCACATTCTCGAAACCGCAACGGGAACGGAACTCCCGGACTCTCTGCCCTCCGCGCGTTATGAAAGCATCGACCTTAGCCCCGATAAACTAGGACTCTACTACGCGCGCTACGATCATACGGGGCCGCTGGTGTTTTACCACAAGCTCGGCTCCCCCGCCGGGGACGATGAGCTCGTATTCGGCAAGACCTATGAAGGCGAGAACTTTGGTCCCCTGAACATCATGCACGAAGAGATCAGCGAGAACGAGCGCTATTTGATGATCACCGTGGAGGACGGCGTTCCGGCCAGGCGTGTCGATATTTACGTGAAAGATCTGCGCCAGCGGGACTCACCGATCCGCAAGGTTATCCATGGAATGGACGGCCGTTTTACACCGGAGAACTACGGCGACGACCTGTACGTGCTCACCGACCACGAGGCGCCGAACTACCGGGTGGTAAGAGTGCACATTGCCGATCCGCAACTGGAGCGATGGACGAATATCGTGCCCGAAGGGAAAGACGTTATTTCCGGCATATCGATCGTGGGTGGAAAGCTCTTCGTTACGGGACTGCACGATGTCGTCAGAGAAACACGCATCTTCACGCTGGAGGGGAAAGAGACGGGTAAAATTGCGTATCCCACTCTCGGCGCTGCTACCAAGCTGTTCGGCCGCTCGGGCGCCGAAGAGGGCTTCTACAGCTTCGAGTCGTTCATCATTCCGCCGACGATCTATCGGTACGACGTGAAAACCGGGGAAACCGCGGTGTTTGCCCAGCCGTCGGTGCCTTTCGCCTCCGATCAGTACGAAATACAGCAGGTTTTCTACACATCGGCCGATGGCACCCGCGTGCCGATGTTCATCTCATCGAAGAAGGGGCTAAAGCACGATGGCAACACTCCCACCTTGATGTTCGCCTACGGCGGCTTTCTCGTGAACCTGACACCCGCGTGGAACCCCGAATATGTCTGGTGGATGCAGCATGGCGGCTTCTACGCGCAGCCCAACCTGCGCGGTGGGGGTGAGTACGGCGAGAAGTGGCACCAAGCCGGAATGTTTGAGCATAAACAGAACGTGTTCGACGACTTCTTTGCCGCGGCGCAGTACTTGATCGACGAAAAGTACACCTCGCCCGGACGACTGGCGATCCGCGGGCGGTCGAATGGCGGCCTTTTGATGGGAGCGGCCATGACACAGCGCCCGGAACTGTTTGGAGCTATCTGGTGCGGCTATCCCTTGCTTGACATGATCCGGTTTCAGAAATTCCTTGTGGGCAAGTGGTGGACGGCAGAATATGGGTCAGCCGATAATGCGGACCAGTTTCCGTATCTCATGAAGTATTCGCCCTATCAGAATGTGCGGCCGGGCACAAAATTCCCCGCGATCATGTTCAACACCGGCGACAGCGATACCCGTGTCGATCCATTGCACGCGCGCAAAATGACCGCCGCCGTCCAAGCCGAGAACGCCAGCGACCGGCCCATCCTGTTGCACTATCAAACGGTCAGCGGGCATAGCGCCGGCGTTTCAATTACCCAGGCGATTGAAGACACCGCAGATGAGTTGGCCTTCTTGTGGAACGAGCTGAACGGGAAGTAGATGGGCAAGCGCAATCGTTTCCGCGGGCATAATTCGAACGTGGCGCCGCCATCTTGGCGGCTCCTGTGCCGGCCGAAGGCCCGCATGGGGACCAGATTTTTCTGCACCTGCCCGGAGTCAATTTCTTGACTTCTCGGCGAAGTGACACCTAGAATGTGTAACATGAAAAACGTAACCGTCCGGGAAGTCCGGCAGGAATTCTCACGCAAGGTTGAGGGGCCGCTCCGCCGCGGCGAGGCGCTGGTCCTCCGCAAGCGGCACGAAATTCTGGGCCACATCATTCCCGAACCGGTTGCCGGTAGAGCCTACCCGGATTTCGCCGCGCGCCAGAAGAAGATCTTTGGCAGCGGGCGCACCGATCTCAACGTCGCCGAGATGCTGCGAAAGGACCGCAGCCGCCTTTGAATTCCTACGCGGACACTAGTTTTCTCGTTTCGCTGTACGGCCGCGACGTAAACTCCCGCTCCGCGATCGCCTTGGCGCGGGCCCATCATCCCGTGTTCATGGTGACGCTCTTCGGCGAGACGGAATTCACCAGCATCGTTTACGCCGTCAGCGCTCGCCCCAAGGGATGGACCGTGCGCGAGGCTCGAGCCATCGAGGAAAACTTCACCCACGACTTGCAAACCGGCGTGTGGCGGTGGGAAGAATTGCCGACGGAGGCATGGGCGCGGACGCGCGAACTCGCCCGCCGCTACGGGCCCAGCCTGGGTTGCCGCGCCCTGGACGCCCTTCACGTCGCTTCCGCCCTGGCGCTTGCCGCCGACGATTTCTACACTTTCGACCGGGATCAGGCCCAACTAGCCCGCGCCGCCGGATTGCGCGTTCTGGGTGTCTAATCGTTGTTGTACGAACTTAAGGAGCACGCATCATCATGACTCGTTCATTCAAACGAATATCGCCATCTCAACTCCTGTGCAGTGTTGTTGCCGCCGCGCTGGGCTTTTCCCTGCTATTCTGCGGCACTCTTTTTCAGGTGAAGGCGCAAACGGCTCCACAGGCGGTCACGGTGCGTGTTGATGTGACCGCAGAGCACATCCTGAACACGATCAATCCCGACACGGCCACCGGGGCGTGGATGGACGACTTGACCAAGGCGCAGGTGGACAATCTCAGCAAGCCCGAGACGATTCAAGGAATCAAAAACCTGGGTTGGGGTTCTATCACCATGCGGAACAATAGCGAGTTGCGCTTGGGGGTATGGCACTGGAACGAAAATGGTACGTGGAGCGATGCGGCCGGCAAGAGCGGATATTTCACCGGCAGCGCGGAACCGGGCGCACCGATCCACTACGGCTATTCGTATTCGCTGCCCCATCGCGCCTTCATGATCAGCGGCGACACACCACTGGTCGCGGGTTTTCAAAGCTACTGGAAGAGCAATCCTTACCTCTCGAGCCACTTTACCGGCGAAAGCGATGCGCTGCACCCGCAATGGGTGGTGATCGATATGGGCCTCGCCCGGCCCGTCAATGCGATCCACCTCCAATGGGTCAATCCCTATGCCGCAACTTATGTGGTGCAATATTGGATTGGCGATAACAACGCGCTCGACTGGGACAGGGGTCCGAATGGCGTGTGGAAGGCATTCCCCTCGGGCACGGTCGAGAATGGCAAGGGCAGAGACGTGCGCCTGAAGCTCAGCGATGCGCCCATTACCGCCCGCTTCGTCCGCGTTTTGATGTCGAAATCCTCCGGAACTTGCGATTCACACGGCGCGCAGGATGTTCGCAACTGTGTGGGATATGCCCTCGAGACGCTCTCCTCCGGCAGGTTGGACGCCGCAGGAACTTACTCGATTGTCTATCCGGTGAATGGCGTGGAACCCGGACCTTCGACGGCCACCGAGCCTCATGCGGGTGGCGACGACGACGAGGGGCCTTTCCCCGGCTCGGCGGAAGATACGGCGGGCAACTTCTATGCTTCCTCGGTTGACCCCTGGCATGAAGCTGGGAATCTGATCACCGGCGGCCACGACATGTACAACGGCATGGACAATTTCTTTACCAGTGGCTTGACCATGGGGCACGCGGCGCTGGTCCCTTGCACGGTGATTTACGGCACGCCCGACGATTGCGCCAATGAGGTTGCGTATATCCACGAGCGCGGCTATCCGGTGGCGGGAATCGAGATCGGCGAGGAATGCGACGGCAAACACACCATGCCGGAAGACTATGGCGCGCTCTTTTGCCAATGGGCCGACGCCGTCCACAAGCTGACTCCCGATGCCAAGCTGGGCGGTCCGGTTTTCGAAGGCGTCAATAAGGACATCACCCTGTGGGTGGACGACCAGGGCCGGACCTCTTGGATGGGCCGGTTCATCGACTATCTGAAAGCCCATGATCATCTGAAGGACCTCGCGTTCATGTCCTTCGAGCACTATCCGTTCATGCAAAACGGGTTTGGTCCACCGGACGAATGGGACACGCTCTACATGGAACCTGGCATGATGAAGCATGTCGTGCAGATGTGGCATGAAGACGGCGTTCCCAAGGACGTTCCACTGATTATTTCCGAGAGCGGAATCACCGCCGGCCGCACCATGAAGGGGTACCTTGGCGTGACGGGCCATGCCATCTGGGAATGCGACGCGTTCGGCACCTTCTTTACCCAGGGAGGCAAGGCGTTCTATCGGCCGGCAATTAATGATGGTGCCGGCGACGAGTGGACTTATGGCGGCGGGCCGAATGGCGGCGGGGCCTACGGCACGCCGGAATACACTCCGTTCACCTCCGGGCACATGATCAACTTCGAGTGGCTCGAGCACGGGGGAGCGAATCAGATTTTCCCCGCCACGGCCGACCTTCTGGACGCCGCCGGGCGCAACGTGATTACCTCCTATTCGGTTCATCGCCCGGATGGAAACTGGTCACTCATGCTCATCAATCACGACCTGAACGCGGCTCACCAGATTCATCTTGTCGTCGACGATGCGAATCACGGGCGGCGTTCTTTCGCGGGGTCCGTCGCTCTCGTGCAATTCTGCAATACCCCCAGCGAAAATAAGAATGCGACGATGACCCCAAGCCCCGACGGCGTGTATACCCTGCCGAACGGCTCGATCACGGTGATTCGTGGAAGGTTACAGTGAGTTTCTCAACACACTCCCGGTCGGACCCGAGGATTTGGAAAAAATATCCCCTCGCAACGCCGAGCGCCTACTGAAGCTGTAAAGCCGCGGTCAATGCTTACGGATAGAGTAGATACTGGGCGCGAACTTTCTTGAATCCCTCCAAGCCTTCCTGCCAGTCATACCAAATGCGCGAAGGGCTTTCGCCGGCCCGGATGGAATCCAGGACCTTGTGGCTTCCCACCAGGCGCAGCGATTTGTCCAACTGGACGTTCTGGGGATAAAGGTGCCAGAGAGCAGCAAGGAGTTCGATTCCCATCTCGGTGGGCTCCAGGGCTTGGCGGTCGAGCAATACGACCTGCACGCCATGGCAGACCTCGTTCGCATAAATCTCCGAGGTGGGGATGAAATCCGTGGGCACAAAACGCACTCCCTGAATTTTCCTGCCGTTTAGGTACGCAGCCAGTTCCCGGCTTTTGATCCAGGGCGCTCCAGCTATTTCAAAAGGCGTGTCGGTGCCGCGGCCGATGCTAACCTGGGCGCTTTCCACCAAACAAACCCCGGGGTAGAGAGTCTCTTCCGTCATGTTGCGCAAATTGGGCGAGGGGTTGAGCCAGACTTGGCCCGTTTCATCGAACCAGTCCGAGCGCTGCCAATCCTGCATTTTGATGACGTGCAGCTTGGCGTTCAGATGGTTTTCAGCGTTATACATTTCCGCGAGTTCGCCCACGGTCATTCCGTGGCGAATGGGCATGGGAAAGTAACCGACAAATGAATGCGCGTCGGGGTCCAGCACGGGGCCGTCGACGGCAAGACCGTTAATGGGGTTCGGCCGGTCGAGGACGTAAAAATCGATCCCCTTTTTCGCCGCCGTTTCCAGGCAATACCCCAGCGTGGTGATGTACGTGTAGAAGCGCACCCCGACGTCCTGGATGTCGTAAACCAGAGCATCGACGCCCTCGAGCATCGAGTCGGTGGGCCGCTGCACCTTACCATATAGACTGTAGATGGGCAGGCCGGTGGCGGCGTCGCGCGAAGAATCCACCGTGGCCCCAGCCTCTGCCGCGCCCGCCAGTCCGTGCTCGGGACCGAAAAGCGCGACCAGTTTCACACCGGAAGCATGCGCCAATAGATCGACGGTGCGCTGCCCATCGCTCGATAAGCCTGAGGCGTTGGTGATCAGCCCTACATGCTTCCCTTGGAGCGCGGCGAAGCTGTCCGCTGCCAGAACATCGATGCCGGTTTTCACATCGTCATTGCGCAGGCCTTGCTCGCGATAACCCCTCATCAGCTCGAAATAACCGGTCAGGGAACGGCGGCTATCCAGAATCTGCTGGTCTGAGAGCGGCCCCAGCGCTGCCGACACCACGTTGGCAACGGCCGCGCGCAGTCCCACCACCTCACCCTTGTCGAGGGGATGAACGCGGTTGGTCAGCAGAATTACGTAAGTCTTGGTTACGGGATCAATCCAAACGGAGGTTCCCGTGTAACCGGTGTGCCCAAACGAGCCTACATCAAACAACTCGCCGCGATTCGAGGCGAAGGGCGAATCGATATCCCAGCCCAGTCCGCGCAGCACCATCTGATTGGGAGGGGTCGCGGGCATAGTCATCTTCTCGATGGAAAGCGGACTGAGGATGCGCGTGCCATTGTGCGTGCCGCCATCGAGAAGCATCTGGGCAAAAATCGAAATGTCGTCCGCGGTTGAGAACAGCCCGGCATGTCCGGCTACGCCGCCCATATAACGCGCGGTGGGATCGTGCACGACGCCCAAGAGCACCGGCCCGCTGTTGCCTTGCACGTACTGCGTGGGCGCAATGCGGCTGCGCAACGATGCGGCGGGCGTGAAGCCTGTGTCCTTCATGCCCAGCGGACCGAAGATGTGCTCCGCACAGTAAACGTCCAGGGTTTCGCCGGAAACGCGACGCACGATCTCTCCCAGAGTTTCGAAATTGATGTCGCTGTAGACGAAGCGCGTACTGGGCGGAAGATCGAGCTTGGAGGCAACGATCATTTGCATGGCCGTGTCGTAGCCTGTCCAGGCAGGCTTCAACTCCAGGTCGGGAGGCAAACCGGAAAAATGCGTCATCAGTTCCCGGATGGTGACCAAATCTTTGTCGTTTCCCTTGAATTCCGGCCAGTATTCGCTCACCGGCGCGCTGAGCACAATTTTGCCTTGCTCCACCAGTTGCATCACTGCCGTCGTGGTGGCCACCACTTTGGTGACCGAGGCCATGTCAAAGATTGTGTTCACCGCCATCGGTTGACGCTCCGGCACGAGCGAGCGCGAGCCGAAAGCCTTTCGATAAACCACCTGGCCGTTGTGGCCGATCAAGACGACTGCGCCCGGAATCTTCTTGGCCTGAACCGCCGCCTCGACCAGGGAAGCGATTCCTTCCAGGCGTCCTGCACTCAAGTCGGGCGCGGCCTGAGCACCCACTGCCGCGAGAATCAATACCCCAAGACAACACGCGATGGAATTACCAGGAAAACGGAAATGACGAGTCACAACATGCTCCTTCCCTTTGTTTGCCCCACACTTTACCCCTCGACGGAGGTCCATTTTGCTATATACTCGCGGATTCTCGATGTCAATGCCAGGTTTTTAAAAAAGCAATTTTCGGAAACGAACAAGGATTTTTCCTTATGAAACTAACCTTTGTTGATTGGCTGGTTGTGGCCGGATATTTCCTGCTCAACCTTATTATTGGGCTCTATTACCGCAAAAAGGCAAGCGCCAGCACCGATGATTTCTTTGTGTCCGGCCGTGAAGTCTCCTGGTGGCTGGCTGGAACCTCGATGGTGGCCACCACCTTTGCCGCGGACACACCCCTTTGGGTAACCGGGCAGGTGGTTCGGCGCGGCGTCGCGGCCAACTGGTTCTGGTGGAGCTTCCTCCTCAGCGGCATGATGACCGTGTTCTTCTTCGCGCGCATGTGGCGAAGGGCCGAGATCGTCACCGACGTGGAACTGGTCGAATTGCGTTACGCCGGCAAGCCCGCGGCTTTCCTGCGTGGATTTCGCGCCATTTACTTTGGCGTCTTGATCAACTGCATCATTCTGGGATGGGTCAATCTGGCGATGGAGAAGATTTTGGGGATTTCACTCAATATCCCCAAGTTTCAGGCCGTGGTCATCTGCATGTTGATCACGGCGATTTACACGTCGATCTCCGGCCTGTGGGGCGTGCTCTGGACGGACCTCGTGCAGTTCGTGCTGAAGATGGCCATGTTGATTCTTCTGGCCTTTTATGCGGTGCGCGCCGTGGGCGGCATGCGCCAGCTCAAGATCAAGCTCGCCGCCGTCGATGCAGCGCGGGGCGCGGCCGTGGGCGGTTCAGGGTCTATCCTTTCCTTCGTTCCCGACTTGCACTCTCCCTGGATGCCGATCATGACCTTCCTGGTTTACATCGGGGTGTATTGGTGGTCGGTTTGGTACCCGGGCGCGGAACCGGGCGGGGGCGGGTACGTGGCACAGCGCATTTTCTGTGCTAAGGACGAAAAGAATTCGTTGCTCGCTACCCTGTGGTTCAACATTGCCCATTATGCCCTGCGGCCTTGGGCTTGGATTCTTACCGCGCTGGCCGTGGTCGTCCTCTACCCCCAACTGAGCCTACCGGGAGCCGACGCCGAGGGCGGATTCATTCGTGTCTGGGTGGATTATTTGCCCCCAGCCTTTCGCGGCCTCATGCTCGCCGCCTTTGCTGCTGCTTACATGTCCACCGTGGCCACGGAGCTTAACTGGGGGTCGTCCTACCTGGTCAACGATTTCTATCGCCGCTTCGTGAGGCGCCATGAGTCGGACCATCACTACGTGACCGCTTCCAAAATTTCGACAATGGGGCTGATGATTGTGAGCGCGGCCGTCTCCTACATCATGCATACGGTGGCGGGCGGTTGGGATATGGTGGTCAACATCGGCGCAGGAACGGGGGCGGTTTACCTGCTCCGCTGGTACTGGTGGCGCATCAACGCCTGGTCGGAAATTTCAGCCATGGCATCGGCCGCAGTGGTCTCGATCGCACTCAAGATCCACAGTCCTTTTCCTGATTCCGATCCGGATCAGTTCGCCAAGAACCTGCTTTTGACCGTGGTCATTACCAGCATCGTGTGGGTCGCCACCACATACCTGACGCAACCGGAACCGGAATCCAAACTTCTGGAGTTTTACCGCCGCGTGCGCCCCGGTGTCAAAGGGTGGGGGCACGTGGCCACTCTTGCGCCGGAAGTCCCGCCCACCAAGGACGGTTGGTACAATTTGATGGATTGGATCATGGGTTGTTTGATGGTCTACATGACGCTGTTCTCCATCGGCAAACTGCTATTGGGCTTCTACGGCATCGGGTTCTTGTTCCTGGCCATCGCCCTGGTTTCCGGATATGTCATCTACTGGGATTTGAACAAGCGCGGGTGGGAGACGTTGTCGGGGAAGGAGTGAGGAAAGTGTCAGGTGCCAGGTGTCAGGAACTGCCAAGGTGTGAACCTCGATAGATTTGACACGCCTGGCGCCTTGCCTGGCTCGTCTATTGTTTGGGAGGCGTGACAATCGCAAATCACAAATCATCCAATCACAAATTGGGTCAGCGCATAACGGAACGGACGAATCCCGCCTCGGCGTCCCTGGATACCAAGTCCACACGGGAAATCCTGCGCATCATGAATGGCGAGGACCAGCGCGTCGCGCTCGCCGTTCGCAAGACCCTTCCGCAGATTACGCGGGCGGTGGATTGGGCAGCCGACGCGATCAAAAACGGCGGGCGGTTAGTTTATTTGGGTGCCGGAACGAGTGGACGGCTGGGCGTGCTCGACGCTTCAGAGTGTGTACCTACCTTCGGGACCGACCGCGTGGTGGGGATCCTGGCAGGCGCGCCTGCCTCTCTCACGTCATCT
Organism: uncultured Acidobacteriota bacterium; assembly: GCA_964501985.1. Classification (GTDB taxonomy): domain Bacteria; phylum Acidobacteriota; class Terriglobia; order UBA7540; family UBA7540; genus Bog-366. Next base: position 16,458 of record CAZCVY010000012.1, read on the forward strand.
TTGGAAGGAGTTGAGGACGATCCTCGACAGGCCGTGCGGGACTTGAAGAAAGTCGGATTTACCCGTCATGATGTCTTGGTGGGAATCTCCGCTAGCGGCGGCGCGCCTTACGTTTTGGGCGGAATGGGATGGGCGCGCAAGTTGGGCGCGAAGGTGGTGGGCCTCACTTGCAACCCGGACGCTCCCCTTAAGTCCGTCGCCGGCGTCGCGATCATTCCGGTTGTGGGACCGGAGGTAGTCGCGGGGTCCAGCCGCCTGAAGGCCGGGACCGCACAAAAACTTGTGCTCAACATGCTATCCACGGCGACGATGGTGCGGTTAGGGCGCGTACTTTCGGGGAGCATGATCAATGTCCAACTGACGAACCAGAAGCTTTGGAAGCGCGCCGAGGGAATCCTGGTCAACTTCACCGGCGCCGATGCTGCTACTGCAGTCAAAGCATTGAAGGACTCCGGCCGCAGCCTGCCTGTGGCGCTCTTGATGGTAATGAAGAAGATCACCAGATCGGAAGCCGCGCGCCGACTCGAGGAAGCGCCTAGCGTGGCGGCGGTTTTGCGCGAAGCGATGGGAAAATGATTTATTGATTCAGCTTGGGAGTTCGGGTGGATAAATTTCTAATAACCGGCGGACGGCCTTTACACGGCAAGGTGGTGATCAGCGGGGCCAAGAATGCGGCGCTGCCGGCATTAACCGCGGCATTGCTGACGGAAGAACGCGTTGTTCTCCACAATATTCCCCGCGTGCGCGACATCAGCACTCTGCGCAGCCTGCTGGAAGACCTGGGTGTTGATTCCTCCGTTACGCACGAGGCTCATGGCAACCGCATCGAGATTGAAGCCCGGCAGTTGCTCAATCCCGTGGCGCCTTACGAGCTTGTAAAGCAAATGCGGGCGTCGGTGCTAGTTTTGGGGCCGCTCGTGGCGCGCTTCGGGCAGGCGAGGGTCTCGTTACCGGGCGGCTGCGCGATCGGCGTTCGTCCCGTCAACCTCCATCTCAAGGGTCTCGAGAAGCTCGGGGCCACCATCAATTTCGACCACGGCTATGTTGATGCGCGAGCCAGCGGGTTGAAGGGAACGGATTTCTACTTCGACACGATTTCCGTGACCGGCACCGAGAATCTCATGATGGCGGCAACGCTTGCCGATGGCGTCACCGTGCTTGAAAACGCGGCGCGCGAACCGGAGGTGCAGGACCTTGCGAACCTGCTTAACAAAATGGGCGCTGAAATCGAAGGTGCGGGGACGCACAAAATCCTCATCCGCGGGGTCAACCGGCTGCACGGCACCGAGCACAGCATTATTCCCGACCGCATCGAGGCTGGGACATTCCTAGTTGCGGCCGCTATTACGGGCGGCGAACTCGACGTGGATCGCTGCAACTCTGAGCACCTTACCGCTGTCCTCGCCAAACTGGACGAGGTAGGCGTGAAGGTGGTTCGCGAAGACAGCAAGGCATCGGACGTGGGCGAAACGCTAACCGTTAAACCGGGAAATATGTTGCGCGCCCTGGACATGACGACGCAGGAATACCCCGGCTTTCCCACCGACATGCAGGCGCAGTACATGACGCTCATGACACAGGCTGAGGGCTCTTCCGTGATTACGGAAACGATTTTTGAAAACCGCTTTATGCATGCGCAGGAACTGGCGCGCATGGGGGCGGACATCGCCGTGAATGGTCGCCGCGCGGTGGTGCGCGGCAAGACTCGCTTGAGCGGTGCGAAAATTCAGGCCTCCGATCTGCGCGCCAGCGCCTCGCTGGTTCTGGCCGGATTGGCTGCGGACGGCGAAACCATGATCGACCGCGTCTACCACATCGATCGCGGCTATGAGCGCATCGAAGAGAAACTCACGCAGGTGGGCGCTCAAATCGCCCGCATCTCTGAATCCGACTAACCCCCTCAGTTAAAAGGCCGGTGTGCCTATCGGGGCGCAGCGAGGCCTGTCATTGGCTTCGCCCGCAGGGAGGAAATCCAAGCGTGAAGCCCACAGACGTTAAATCTTCTTTATCCCCCATTGGGGTAATGGATATAAGATTGAAATAACTTATATAACATCTAAATACATATAATCTATATCTGAATTTCCTTGCCCCCCTCCCGGCTTGAGAGCGGGCTTGCCCGGAGGTTTTCGACTCCTTTCGGCACTCTGGCCACAAAATATTGATTTTAAATGGTTTGAACCGACAGTGCCCGGTGTCGATACGAGCATATTGTCCAGAATTCTCTTTCCAAGAACCCCCACCGGGCCATCTAAACTCCGCTTCAACATAGGTGAGAGACGCACGAGTACCCATGCGGCGTGACCAACACTAAGCATCCTTGAATTGTCGCTCCCACCCACCCCCTCCGGTACTTTAGTGCAGATAATGGCGCTGGAAAGGAGGTAACGACTATGCTATGCTTCAATCGAAAGCCGACGGGTAGCTGGCCACCGATGCCGCCCCCGCCCAACGATGGTGAGTAAGAGATTCCTCGGCCACGGATGGGCAAGCGCGGCTCTCGCGGTGCGTGCCCATCCCCGGCCGGATCTATGCACAACTTGGGAATAGTAATCAGCATTTGTGTGTTTGTCCTCGGGGGCCTCTTAATCTGGAGGGGGGCGGGGAGCAGCCTCATTAGGCTGTTCCCGCTGTTTTACTCGTACATCATTTACAACTTCTGCAGTTTCCTTGGCATGTACCTGATCTATTGGCGTGACCCGCAGTTGTATCCATCTGCATACTGGCTCTACTATTTGGTTAGTATCCTCGCCGAGTTTGCCGTGCTGGTCGAAATCTCTGACCAGATATTTCGGCCCTTCCCTGCCATCCGCAACCTCGGACGCGCGCTTACGATTCTTATATCTATCGCTTTCGGACTTGTCTATATCCTTCCGGCGATCCTGGGACACACCCCTAGACGTCCGGCGCTGTTCGATTTTGCCTTGCGGGCTTCTGTAACCAAGGCCGTTATTCTGGTCGTTCTATTCTATGTGGCTCGACATTATGGTTCCGAATTGGGGAGGAACGTTAGTGGATTGATGTTCGGCTTCTCGATTTACCTGGCCATGATTATAGCAACAATGGCCGCTGGCAGGGCCTTCGAACCAGCGCTTCGTGATACTATTCTCTGGGTTATGCCGTCCCTGGCCTCCGCGCTCTGTGTGCTAGTGTGGACGGTATCCCTTTGGAAATTTGCCCCAATGCCGAGTATGCGTGTAATTTCGACGGCCACGGGAAGAGATTCCGAATCCGTGGCTCTGGAACTGAGTCATTTCAATAGTGAATTGTCCAAGTTTCTGCACAAATGACCATGTTCATCTACGGTGCCATAGCGATCGCCTTTCTGATCCTCGTCTCCAAACTGTTCGCGAAGCCTAGGCCCTACGAACACGATGAAGGCATTTCGTCCCCCCACCGCATCCCAGTCCCTGGGACCAAGCACTGGCTGGACCTTTCCGAGCGCATCTTCAACCCCGTCGATGCCCGATGGCTAAAGGAAGAACTGGCCTTTCCCAAGTTAGCCGAGGCACTGGTCCTGGAGCGTAAACGCCTTGCGATCCGTTGGTTGGAAGCTTTGCAGGCATCGTTTGAGGAGGTAGTACGAACGCCCGTACTCACCTCAGACGAGGTATCGGACGCAAACTCGGTCGGAAGTTGGCAAATGCTGTGGCTCACGCTCCGCTTCAAATTCTTAGTTTCTTATGCTTTGGTTGTGGTCAAGTTGTTCGGTCCCTACCATCGTTTAGTGCCCTCCTTTTCTTGGCTTCCGTTTTCGCGCGGGAGCGAGGGCAGGCTTCGGCGACCGGCGCTGGCGAATAGCCGCAACTCCGAGTAAGCACCTCACATAATTTACCGAATTGGAAAAATCTCATTTCGCTTGAGGCATTCTTGCCCCGCGTGGTGGATTTCACCCCATGGCCGTGTCTTCTGGCTCTTTTTGTCCTCGAAGCTCCGCTATAGTTTCCTCATGTTTCCCCTAACAGAAAGTATTTAAATGAGTTACCCCACCGGCCATGTTGCCCTTCTTGGCCCTACTGTTGCTTCTTCAGTGGGTGAGCCATAAAGAGATGCGACCGAGTTTTAGTTCTGGAAACACGATGCTTGCGGAAGGGACCATAACCGCAATGCCCGAACAACCCGACAGGAGTCCGTTGCTGCCAGCAGAGGCTTCGGACGCTGTACTGACGCTTGGACCCACAGAGGCCGGGGCTCAACCCACGGTGAGCTCGGTATTGCGAAGCGACCGAGCGGCTGGATCGGCGGTCTAGACCGATGGCACACATTGTGGCACGGCCATCTTAGCCATGACCAACTCGGATGGCCGCCCGTGCCACCGAGGGGCCCCGTGTCCACGACGAGTTTCGTTCTACGAAATTTTAACAAATACTATTTGCGCGACGGAGTGAAAAGATGACTAGAAGCAAGGTAACCATTGACGGAAACGAGGCGGCAGCCCGCGTCGCTTACCGCACGAATGAAGTAATTGCCATTTATCCCATCACGCCTTCTTCTCCTATGGGAGAGTGGGCGGATCAGTGGTCGTCGGAGATCAAACCCAACATTTGGGGGACGGTCCCGCATGTGATCGAGATGCAGAGCGAAGGAGGCGCTGCTGGCGCGTTGCATGGCGCGCTTCAGGCAGGATCGCTGGGCGTCACCTTTACCGCCTCGCAAGGCCTGCTGCTGATGATTCCCAATATGTTCAAAATTGCGGGTGAGTTGACGGCAACGGTGTTGCACGTTACGGCGCGCACGCTGGCCGCCCACGCCCTTTCGATATTTGGCGACCATAGTGATGTGATGGCCACGCGCTCGACGGGCTTCGGCCTGATCGCGTCGAATTCGGTCCAGGAAGTCATGGACTTCGCCCTCATCGCCCAGGCCGCTGCGCTTCAGTCGCGCGTTCCCTTTCTGCACTTCTTTGACGGATTTCGCACTTCGCACGAGGTTGGCAAAGTCGAACAACTGACGGACGACGATCTGCGCGCGCTGATCCCCTCCGAGTTGGTGGAAGCGCATCGCAAGCGCGCCCTCTCACCGGACCATCCCGTCCTCCGCGGCACGGCGCAGAACCCTGATGTTTTCTTCCAAGCCCGTGAGACCGTGAATCCGTTCTATGCGGCTTGTCCCGGAATCGTCCAGAGTGTGATGGACAAATTCGCGAGCGTGGTGGGCCGTTCCTACCACCTTTTTGATTACGTGGGCGCTCCGGATGCCGAGCGCGTGATCATCCTGATGGGGTCCGGCGCAGAAGCAGCCCAGGAAGCCGTCGAGTACCTCACCCAGCGCGGCGAAAAAGTTGGCGTGCTCAAGGTCCATCTCTATCGGCCTTTCTCGATTGAGCATTTTCTCGCCGCACTCCCCAAAACGGCAAAGAACCTGGCCGTGCTCGACCGCACCAAAGAGGCGGGCGCCGCCGGCGAACCTCTCTACGTAGACGTCATCACCGCTCTCAGTGAGGGCTTGGCGGCAGGTAAAGCGCAGTTTTCAAGTTTCCCCCGCGTCATCGGCGGGCGCTACGGATTGTCTTCCAAGGAATTCACACCCGCGATGGTGAAGGCCGTGTACGACGAAATGCTCAAGCCCGCACCTCTCAATCACTTTACGGTAGGCATCTTGGACGACGTCACGCACACTAGCTTGGAAGTCGACCCCACATTCTCGACCGAAGATCCCAAGACCGTGCGCGCCATCTTCTACGGCCTGGGGTCTGATGGCACGGTGGGCGCCAACAAGAACTCCATCAAGATCATCGGCGAAGACACTGACAATTACGCGCAGGGATACTTCGTTTACGATTCGAAGAAATCCGGCTCCATCACCATCTCTCACCTGCGCTTTGGTCCCAAGCCGATCCACTCCACGTATCTGATCTCCCAAGCGAATTTTGTGGCCTGCCACCAGTTCACGTTCCTCGAACGCTACGATGTTCTCAAAGCGGCCGAACCCGGCGCCACTTTCCTGCTCAACAGTCCTTACGGGCCGGACGAGGTTTGGGACATGATGCCGCGCACCACTCAGCGGGCGATCATCCAAAAGAAACTTCGCTTTTTCGTAATCGACGCCATCAAGGTGGCACACGCCGCCGGGATGGGTGGCCGCATTAACACTGTAATGCAGACTTGCTTCTTTGCCATCAGCGGAGTGTTACCCCGCGACGAAGCCATTGCCGCCATCAAGCACGCCATTGAGAAGACTTACGGCAGGCGTGGCGAAGCTGTGGTGCAGAAGAACTTTGCTGCTGTGGACGCTTCCATCGATCAACTGCACGAGGTCAAGGTTCCTCTCGAAGCGACCAGTGCCTTTGACATGCGCCTCGCGGTGCCATCGCAAGCGCCCGCGTTTGTTCGCGACGTGCTGGCGAAGATCATCGAGGGCGAAGGCGATTCGCTACCGGTCAGCGCCATGCCCAAGGACGGAACCTTCCCCACCGCGACCTCGCAGTGGGAGAAACGCAACATCGCTTTGGACATCCCAGTGTGGGATCAGGAACTCTGCATCCAGTGCGGCAAGTGCGTGCTGGTCTGCCCCCACGCGGTTATCCGGGCGAAGATTTACGACCCAGCGCTGCTGGAAAAAGCTCCCACCACCTTCAAGTCGACCGCGGCGCGCTGGAAGGAATTCAAGGAGATGAAGTACACGCTGCAAGTGGCGCCGGAAGATTGCACCGGCTGCGCGCTCTGCGTGGAAATCTGCCCGGTCAAGTCCAAGAGTGAGGCCAAACACAAGGCCATCAACATGGCGGACCAAGTGCCGCTGCGCGGGGCCGAGCGCGATAACTGGAACTTCTTCCTGGAGATTCCGGAAGCCGACCGCCGCACCCTCAGCTTAGGCCAGGTAAAGGACGTTCAGTTGCTTCAACCCCTGTTCGAATTCTCCGGCGCCTGCGCGGGTTGCGGTGAAACACCGTACATCAAGCTCATGACGCAGTTGTTTGGCGATCGCGCGCTGATTGGCAATGCCACAGGGTGCTCGTCGATTTATGGTGGCAATCTGCCCACCACGCCCTACGCCGTCAACCACGAAGGCCGCGGTCCCACATGGTCGAACTCACTGTTCGAAGATAACGCGGAATTCGCGCTCGGCATGCGCCTGGCGGTCGACCAGCAAACACAATACGCTCGGGAACTCGTTCAGCGCCTGGCCCCTAGCTTGGGCGACGAACTGGTGCAATCCCTGCTCAACGCCGACCAGTCCACCGAAGCCGGCCTTCGCGAACAGCGCGATCGCGTTCAAATCCTCAAGGCCAAACTCTCGGGACTGGCAACGCTCGAAGCGCGTGACCTTACCAATGTTGCCGATACGCTCGTCAAAAAGAGCGTCTGGGCCTTCGGCGGCGACGGCTGGGCATACGACATCGGCTACGGCGGGCTTGACCACGTGCTCGCCAGCGGCCGCAACATCAACGTCCTGGTCCTCGACACCGAGGTTTACTCCAACACCGGGGGCCAGATGTCAAAGTCAACTCCGCGCGGCGCCGTCGCCAAGTTCGCTGCTGGCGGAAAGCCCCGGCCCAAGAAAGACCTGGGTATGATGGCGATTGCCTACGGCAACGTCTATGTCGCCGAGGTGGCCATGGGTTCGAGCGACATGCAGACGTTGAAGGCGTTCCTGGAAGCTGACGCTTACGATGGGCCGTCCCTCATTATCGCTTACAGCCATTGCATCGCCCACGGATACGACTTGGTGCATGGAATGGATCAGCAGAAGGCCGCAGTGCAGTCGGGATATTGGCCGCTGTACCGCTACAACCCCGATCTCGCGAAGGTAGGCAAGAACCCCTTGCAGTTGGATTCGCGCGCGCCCTCGCTGCCGCTCGAGAAATACATCTACAACGAAACTCGTTACACCATGCTGACGCACAGCGATCCGGAATCTGCCAAGCATTTGTTGAAGCTCGCCGAAGAGGACGTCCAGAAGCGCTGGAAACTCTACTCAAATATGGCCGCCACACCGGCGAATGGCGCGGCAAAGGAGACCAAGTAAATGATTGACCTAACTACGAAATACCTGGGTATAACCCTGAAAAACCCTCTCGTCGTTTCCGCGTCGCCGCTCTCGGAGGACGTCGGTAATATCCGCCGCATGGAAGACGCCGGAGCTTCCGCCGTCGTGCTCCCCTCCCTGTTCGAGGAGCAGATTCAGGTGGAAAGCAACACGCTGGATCACTTCCTCTGGCAGGGGACGGAAAGCTTTGCGGAATCGTTGACCTATATCCCCGACATGCCGGGCTATCACCTGGGCCCTGACGGCTATCTCGAGCACGTGCGCCGTGCGAAAGAGGCGGTGAAGCTCCCCATCATCGGCAGCTTGAACGGCGTTTCCACGGGCGGCTGGGTGGGGTATGCCAAGAAGATCGAGGAAGCCGGCGCAGACGCTTTGGAGCTGAATATCTACTTCATTGCTACCAACAGCGACATGACCGGCGCCCAGGTGGAACAGATGTACGTTGACCTGGTCTCGCAGGTGAAGGCCAGCATTCACATTCCCGTGGCGGTAAAAATCGGTCCGTACTTCAGCTCGCTTCCCAACACCGCTCGGCGCCTGGACCAGGCTGGCGCGAATGCTCTGGTTCTCTTCAACCGGTTTTATCAGCCGGATTTCGACCTGGAAAATTTGGAGGTCGTTCCCAACCTCATCCTGAGCACGCCGCACGAATTGCTTCTGCGCCTCAACTGGGTGGCGGTTCTTTACGGGAAGATCCAGGCGGACTTGGCGGTCACCGGCGGTGTCCACTCCGGCACGGATGTGCTGAAGTCGATGATGGCCGGGGCACGAGTGGCCATGATGACCTCGGCATTACTGCGCAACGGTATCGGCCACTTGGCTACCGTGCAAACCGAGCTTCTGAAATGGATGGAAGAACACGAATACGAGTCCATCCATCAGATGCAAGGCAGCATGAGCCAACGCGCCGTAGCGGACCCCTCCGCTTTCCAGAGGGCAAACTATGTGAAGGTGCTGAGCTCGTACGCGATGAAAGCGGTTTGATTTAGGATCTAGGATTTTGGATCTGGGATTTAGGGCCTGGCATTTCGGATTTCAGACCCCGGTTTCTGGACTTTGGATTCTGAGTTTCGGATTTTAGATTGGTGTTCTTCGATAAAGGATATTGAGCACGGCCCTTTCAATTACGGATTGTTGGTTTAGGTATCTTGTATTTCGCAGTTTGCGTTTTGAATCTTGAATTTTGAATCTCGAATGGTGTTCAATCGCCCGCGCAGACATTTCCCATTAATGCGCGGGCGCGTTTGTTTATAAAGCAATGCAATAACCTGAATTGCTCTTCAAGGTTCCAGAATTGGTGAAAGACTCAGGAATTCCCACGCCGAAGATCCAAATTAGACCCAGAGAGACCCTCGCGATTTGTTTCTCTCCCGATGTTACAATGTCTCTCGCCAACAGGAGCTCCGCTTGCCGCGCATCGTTTATACATCTGACCTACACGGCGTCATTGACCTTTACCGTGCCGCGGGAGACGCGGCGGTTCGCACCCACGCCGACGCCTTAATTTTCGGCGGGGATCTGTGTCCTGGCACACCCTCGGGAGCTTCACAGCGATTGCCCATTGAGCAACCGGAGTTCGTCCTCTACCGCTTGTCCCACCTGTTCGACATGTGGAAGGACGCGCATCCCGACTTGCGGATCTTCACCATCCCCGGCAACGACGACTGCCAAACCATCCTGCCCGCGCTCGAAGACCTGGAAATGAACGACCTTATCGAGAACCTGCATAAGCAAACTCGAACCCTGGGTGACTATACCCTGATGGGTCTCTCTTACGTCCCGCCAACACCTTTTCACCTCAAGGACTTTGAGCGTTGGGATAAAGCGCCGGACCGGGAGTCCGGTTCATATTCCTATCGCTGCATGATAGGGACTCCGCGAGGCTTCAAGCTAATCGAGGATTTCGAGACTTACTTGGATTCCTTGTCCAGCATCAAACAGGAGCTCGAGCGGTTCACCGTCAGCGACCCCGCGCACACCGTGGCAGTCATTCACACGCCGCCGTTCAACACAGCCTGCGACGTCCTCTTCGATGGCCGCCACATTGGGAGCAAAGCGGTGCGGAGTTGGATTGAGAAAACGCGGCCCCGCCTGACGCTGCACGGACACATTCACGAAAGCCCCAAACTTTCCGGCACCTTTTTCGACCGGATCGGCCCCACCACCGTCGTCAACCCCGGCTGCGACCACACGAGGCCCCACTTGGTTTTCATTGACCTCGATAAGCTCACCGAAATCGAACACTCGCTCTATGGCAAGAAAACCGCGTTGTAGACCCAACGGAACTCGCTGAGTCGTTGTGCCACACGTCGGGATGCTCCTCGACCATTACAAAATTGAGGTGCAGAGGACCAAGTCCTGATTGGGAATTCCGCCCCGATAATCGCGGCGGAAGTTATCTTACAGTCCCGCCGGCAGCTTCTTCACCGCGATGGCTTCACCCGCATAAAGCGTGGGCGCGCCGGCGGCGAAGGCTTCCTTGTTATAGGCCGCCACGTCCGACTGGATGAGTTTATTGAAGTCGTCCAGGTGCTGCGCGAGCTCCTTCGTCAACTCCTCCTTTTGTTCTATCGCCAACTGCGCGGGGGGCTCGCCGTAGGCGAACGCGCCGCCTCCCGAGAGGTCGGAGAGCTTGCTGTTAAACGCCTGCAAGTAGTGGATGTCGTCTTCAGCGCCGGGCTGGAGTTCCGAGTTGTACACGGAATCCTTCAGCGTTCTAAGCTTCCTGCCAAGCTGGGAGGCTTTGCCCATGAGTGGCTGAAACTTCTTCTTCAGATCTTCATCGTCGCTGGAGCGGACCATCCCCTGGAAACCTGTGAGCGTCTTCTGCATTCCATCCACACGGTTCAGCATACTGTTCAGCGCGCTCACGTCGTTGCGTACTTCGAGGCTGAACTTGAGCGAGGCGCGGAAATTCTCCGGGTCAATCTTGAGGTTGGGGTCGGGGCGCACGGTTACGTCAGCCTCCTCCTTGTGGTCAGCCACGGTGATGACGATGTGATATTTCCCTGCCAGCACCAGCGGCCCTCGGCCCCGGCCGAAGAACTCCGCAAATTCGCTCGGTTCCTCTTGGCGTTCAAAAGTAAGCCGCTCGGGGCCGTCGTAACGCATCGTCCATACAAAACGATTGATCCCGGCCTTGGAAGGTCCATGCTCGGTCGCCACCGGGTTCCCGTGTTCGTCGGTAATCACGATCTTGACCGGGCCTTCGCGCTGGCCCCCTGGGCCCTCAGCCTCCCCTTGCCCACCTTGTCCCGCTTGACCTCCCTGGCCCCCCGCCATTGCAGGGGCGGCACCGCCACCGGCATTGCCGCCCGGCCCGGTTCGGCCCGCTCCGGCGCCCCCAGGCCCACCCGGGCCGCCGCCGCGCCGCTGCTCAATTTCCTTCTTCAAGAAGTAATCGATCACGACGCCCTCGGGGCCATTGGGGACGGAATAATCCGCCGCCGTGGGTGATCCTGCCCCGCGCCAGTGATGAAAAAGCGTGCCCGGCGCGGTGCTCACCAGTTGAAAGTCGCTGTCCTGGACCTTCGCGCTCATTTGCTCGACGGGGCGAATCTTGTCAAACACGAAGAGGCCGCGGCCGTGCGTCGCGACCACGAGGTCGCCGTTCGCCTTCTCGAATTTCAGATCATAAATGGGCACGGTGGGAAAATTGGACTTGAGCGTCTGCCAATGTTCTCCCGCGTCCTGCGAGTAGAAAAGGCCGGAGTCGGTACCCAGCACGAGAAACCCGCGTTGATTGGGGTCTTCGCGGACGACGTGCGCGGGAGAATCGGCGGGCAACCCGGCGGAAATGGACGTCCACGTCTTGCCGTAATCGGCAGTCTTGTAAACGAACGGGTGAGGGTTGTCCAATTCGTGGGCGTCGCAGGTGACGTACGCCGTCCCTGCGTCAAAGGGCGAAACCCCGACCTGATAAACGCGTGCCCACTCGGGCGCGCCAGTAACGGAAACGTTATTCCACTTCTTGCCGCCGTCGCGCGTCACCTGCACCAGGCCGTCGTCGGTGCCGACCCAAATCACTTTGGGGTCGGTGGGCGCGAGGGTAATGGTCAGAATGGTGTCGTAGCTTTCGGCGCCGCTGATATCGTGTTGGACGGGACCTCCCGACACCTCCTGCTTCGATTTGTCGTTGCGGGTAAGATCGCCGCTGATCGGAGTCCAATTCTTGCCACCGTCCGCAGACTTGAAAACCACGTTGCCGCCGAGATAGACCTCGTTGGCGTCCGTGTCCGAGACGGCGATGGGTGAAGTCCAATTGAATCGATACTTCAGGTCAGCCGGCTTCATTTCCTCGACGCCTTCCAGGTAGGGTCGGACCGAGCGGGAAAGATGGTTCTTCTTGTCGAGACGCGAGATGCTGCCATTCTGGGAATCGACGTAGATGATGTTGGGATCGGTGGGGGCAAACACCGCGTATTCGCCATCACCTCCCGTCACCGTATACCAATCGGCGCCGCCCACCGAGCGTCCCGCCAGGTTACTGGAAGGGCCGCACCAGGCGCTGTTGTCCTGAAGGCCGCCGCACACGGAGTACGGAGTCTCGCTATTCGTCGAGACCATATAGAACTGCTCGATGGGGAGGTTGTTGAGGAATCGCCAACTCTTAGCGCCGTCCGTCGTTAGAAAGACGCCGCCGTCATTGCCTTGAATCATGCGCTGCGGGTCTTTGGGGTCAATCCAAAGCGTGTGATGGTCGGGGTGGACCCCGCGGTCGGCGGTATGCGAAGTCTTGCCGCCATCATCCGATTCCACCAGGTTGAAAGACATGAAGAAGATCTTGTTTTCGTTGTCCGGCGAGACCATCAGCCGCGAGAAATAGTACGGACGAACGTCGTAGGAGTGGTTGTCGCTGGCCGCCGTCCAGGTATCGCCCAGATCGGTGGATTGCCACAGCATGCCGCGCTTGGCGGCCACCAAGGCGTAAACGTGATTCGGATTGGTGGGCGCCACGGCCACCGCAATGCGGCCCAGCGGTCCTTCCGGCAGGCCCTTGCTCAACTTTTTCCAGGTGTCGCCGCCGTCGGCGGACCGATAGATACCGCTGTTGGGACCGCCATCCACCAGCGTCCACGGATAGCGCCGAAACTCCCACATCGCTGCGAACAGGACCTGGGAATTGCCCGGCTGAATCGTGAGATCCGCCACGCCCGTGGAGTCGTTGACGAACAGTACCTTCTTCCAGGTTTTTCCACCGTCCGTGGTTTTGAACACGCCGCGGTCGGGATTGGGACCCCATGCGTGTCCTGTCGCCCCCACATAAACCACGTCGGGGTTCACGGGATCGACGATGATCTGAGCGATCTGCCCCACATCGCCCAAGCCGGCAAATCTCCAAGAGTGTCCGGCATCACCCGAGACGTAGACGCCGTGGCCGTCAATCACGTCGTTGCGCACTTTCGATTCGCCTGTTCCCACCCAAACAATGCTGGGATCGGAGGGAGCCAGCGCCATCGCGCCGATGGAGGACGTGCTCTCGTGCTCGAAAATCGCCTTCCAGGTGATGCCGCCGTTTTCAGTCTTGAAGACGCCTCCGCCTGCCGCGCCCACATAATAAACATTGGGGTTGCCGGGAATTCCCACCACGGCGGCAACGCGGCCGCCGCCCACCGCCGGGCCAAGATTGCGAAATGCCAGGTTCTTGAAGACGTCTTTTTCGTCCGCGCCCGAGTCCTGAGCGGGCGACTGCCCTATGCTAATCTTGCTGGAGATGCCGAAAACCGCAGCCAAAGCTAGCGCCATACTGATCCGAGTCAGTTTCTGTCTCATGAATGTCCTCCGGGAAGCCGCGATCATCCTACATCGAGTCCAAGAAGGGGACAAGGTCCGCGACGATGCGAGTTTACCAGGTGAGCGGCCAGGGAGAGACTGCCGACTCCCAGCGGCTCCCGAAAATGCTCATTCTTTGCAACCTCGCTGAGGCAATTCACGTACTCTCTAATAGGATTGGGAGCGTGCCGATGAGAGAGAGACTATTGCTGGTGGCAATGGTGGCACTGGCGGGTATTGTTTCCCTGGCCGCGCCACAGAAGGACGTGAAGCGCCTCGATGGCAGCAGCATCACGCCCGATGAGATTGACGGAACCGTGACGCGCGTGATGAAAGCGGCGGAAGTCCCGGGCCTGGGCCTTGCCGTCATCAACAGCGGTGAGATTGCCTACCTGAAGGCGTATGGTGTGCGTAGCAAGGAACAGAATCTGCCCGAGACGGCGGATTCCGTCGTCTACGCAGCTTCGTTTACCAAGGTGGCCTTTGCATACATGGTGATGCAGCTTGTGGACAAGGGACGCCTGGACCTCGACAAACCGGTGTATCGGTATCTGCCCAAGCCCTTGCCGGAATATCCAAACTACACCGATCTGGCCGGCGATCCGCGCTATCAACGAATCTCCCCCCGAATGCTGCTGAGCCACACCAGCGGGTTCCCGAACTGGAGGGCATTCGAAGATGACCGCAAGCTAAAGATCCACTTTGCGCCCGGGTCGAGGTATGCGTATTCGGGCGAAGGGTTGATCTTGCTGCAACTGGTGGTCGAGACGATCACGCGGCAGCCGCTGGAAGAGTTGATGCAGCAATACGTCTTCCGTCCCTTGGGCATGACCCGGACCAACACGGTGTGGCAGGATCGGTTCGATAGCGATCATGCCATCGGTTACGACGAGTATGGACGTCCGCTGGGCGCGGAAAAGCGAAAGCACGCAGACGCGGCGGGCTCAATGAACACGACCCTACGCGACTTCGCGCGATTCATGCAAGCGGTCTTGGAGGGCGAAGGCTTGTCAGAAAAGGCGCGGGAGCAGATGCTCAGCCCGCAGATTCAGATTCTGTCAAAACACGAGTTTCCGACCTTTGAGAACGAGACTACAGACCAAAACAGACCAATACGGCTTAGCTATGGCCTGGGATGGGGGCTCTACTGGACGCCCTACGGCCGCGCGTTTTTCAAAGAAGGACATGCCGACGGTTGGAGGAACTACACGGTCTGCTTCGACAAGAAGGGCACGGGCATCGTTATCATGACCAATAGCGGCAACGGCGAGGGGATCTACAAGGAGATCCTTGAGCGCGTGCAAGGGAACACGTTCACTCCCATCGTTTGGGAAGGCTTTACACCGTATAACCAGTTGCCGCCGCGCGCCCCGCTGCCCCTGCACACGCAAGTGCACGTCGATCCCAATTTGCTGGAGAAATATGTGGGGCGCTACGGGGAGCCGCCCAACCTCATTCTCGCAGTCCGACGGGAAGGCGACCACCTCTCCGTCCAGGAAAACGACGAGCCCAAACAGGACGTCTTTCCAGAAAGCGAGAAGGTCTTCTTCTCGAAAGTCTCGGATGATGTTCTAACGTTTGAAATCGACAGGGGGGGCCATGTAACCACAATGGTAATACATGCAGGTGGTCGTGACATACCTATTAAACGACTCGAGCCCTAAGGCGCGCTTCGAGTCCGCGTCTTAGTGCGCGGATTCCAGAGCCAGCACCGCGTAAGCCGTCGCAGCGTCACTCATAAAATGGCCGGTGTAGGAGCCGAGGTCTTCTTGATGGTTGAGCGAGTAGGCAATCCAGCGGCCTTCGCTCTTGTCCTGATTCGTTGCGAGCCAATTGAGGCCCCGTTGCAATCGGGGCTGATCGCGCTTCATGCCGGCCTGCTGCAAGATATACGTGACGGCTCCGGTGGCATAGCCGTCGCTCTTGGTTTCAAGCGGTGTGCCATCGTGCCGCTTCCACCCTCCCACGAACGCGGAGAGGCTGAAGCCTCCGTCCGCCTGCTGTTTGTTCAGCGCTTCGTCGATGATGGACTTCCGCTGGCCAGGAGTGAGAAGTCCAGGTATCTTGGTTGACGCCCACAGCAGATTTAGCCGATTAATCAAAATCTGCGATTCTCGATTCTCGACCAGGTACTCGCGCAGGAGTTTCATGTTGTCTTGAATCTCCGGGGAGGCCTGATAATCGGCGGGCGCCATTCCCACGGCAAGCGCGGCGACCACGGCGCCGTAGTACTGCGAATCGCCCTCCCACGGCGAGTTGTGAAATTGCAGCCAGGACCACGCTCCCCGGGCTTCTCCCGTTTTCAGTTGCTCCCCCCACATGTTGTCCAGCGCCAGCCGCGCATCCGGGCCCAACTTGCCCGCGGGGGCGTCATAACCCACCAGGATCACCGCATTCAAAATGGACTCGGTCCCGCGCGACTCCGCGGTTTTACCCGCGCCTCGTTTCGCGTCGGGATAAAAGGGCTCCAGATCCTTCCACATCCGGACGCGCTTGGTGACGCTCGCAAGCATTTGGCGTTCCGGCGCGGAGGGCGTTTGCTCTGCCATCGCAGTCCGCAGGGCGGGCCGGGCCATGGCGTAAGGCAGTACCGTGTGGCAGGAGACGCAGAACGTATCGTGATCGCGGGCAGCCTGATCCCAGCCTATCCACCAAGTCATTCGCCCATCGAGATAGTCGGCGGCGGCCTTCCCACTCCACGACCCGGTATCCGAAGTCGAGGAAGCCTGATCGGTCGCGAAGATGCTGACCCCGAGGCACACGGCGAAAATGCAGGCCCCAATAGTGAATGTCTTCATCGAAATTGTCCTCACTCAGGATTCGTTCCCCAGCGCTCGGTTTGTGACAAAAGATCCGACGATTTCTGCAGAGACAGCGGGCAAGATGCCCGCGCTCCCAAGCTAAACGCCCTTCGGAGCCATGGGCAGCGAGCGTAGGCGTTTGCCGGTGGCCGCGAAGATAGCATTGCCGATGGCGGGCGCAATTCCCACGATGGGAGTTTCTCCGGCGCCCGCCGGGACCACGTCCTTCCGATCGATCAGGACCACTTCGATGGGCGGAGCGTCGCTGAAGCGCGGAACGCGGTATTGCGCGAAATGCGGGTTCAGGATGCGTCCGTTCTCGAACTGAATGGCTTCAAACAGCGCGCCTCCGATTCCCATATTATTCGCGCCCTCGATCTGGTTGCGGAGCTCGTCGGGATTCACCACCGCTCCGCAATCAAACGCGGTGACGACCCGGATCACGCGAACTTGCCGCGAGGCTGGATCGACCGTCACTTCCGCGCAGGTCGCCACGTAGCCGCTCTTATCGAACCCTCCCGCGATACCGTAGCCATGCCCGGGCTCAGGTTTGGCCTTACCCCAGCCGAATTTCTGCGCCGCGGCTTGGAGCGCGTCCCGGAAGCGCGCGTCCGTAAGGTTTTTCAGCCGGAAATCCAGCGGGTCCATCTTGGCCAAATTCGCGAGCTCGTCCATGAAGGATTCACGCGCGAAATGATTGGCCGCCGCCGCGAGCGATCGATACGAGCCTTGGCGCAGAGGCGATTTGACGGAATGAAACTCGATGACCTGATTGGGAATGTTGTAAACAGGGCCGATGGCCGCTGACCCCGAGTTGTAGTTGTGATACTCCCACGCCGTGATCGAGCCGTCGCTCGTGACGCCGGCGGAAACTTCAATGACTCCGGCCGGGCGAAAATAGGCCCAGGTGAATTCCTCCTCGCGCGTCCAGACCAACTTCACGGGGTGGCGCGCGGCCTGGGCAAGGCGCGCCGCTTCCACGGCGGCCTCGCCGGTGTGCTTGCCGCCGTAGCCCGAGCCCATGTCGGGCATGACGACGCGCACGTGGTCCTGAGGCAGATGGAAAGCCTCGGCCAGTTCACCGCGTACGCCGAAGGGCCGCTGCGTTCCGGTCCACGCGGTCACCTTGCCGTCCTTCCATTCGGCCACGGCCGCGCGGGGCTCGAGTGGCGCGTGCGCAATGTACGCGACGTTATAAGTTTGCTGGAGCCGCAGGGCCGCGTCCGCCAGGCCTTTCTCCATTGAGCCGACGGCGTGGCGATCGCGATCCTCACCTTGCTCCACATTCTTCTTCAGGTATTCAAAAAGCTCGTCGCCCGATGGCTGTGGCGTTGATTGCCAGGAAGCGTGCAGCGCCGCGAGCGCGCTTTCCGCCACGCGCGGATTGGGGGCGGCGACGCCCACAAAATTGCCGTCGTGTACCACAGTAACGCCCGCAATCGCCTCCGCCTCATGGGCGTCGAGAGACGTGAGCGTGGCGCCAAAGGTGGGCGGCCGCAAAATCTTGCCGTAGAGCATTCCGGGCAGCTTGATGTCCGATGGGTAGCGATGCCTGCCGGTGACGATATCGCGCCCGGTGATCTTGGCGAGCGGCTTTCCCATGACTTTCCACTGGGTTGCTGGAATCAGTGGGTCGACGGCGGGAATGGCCTTGACGAGCTCGCGCCCCTTGGTCAGCTCGGCGTAACTCACGCTGCGCTTCGACTCCGGGTCGGTGATGGCGCCGTTGGCCGCGATCAATTTAGCAGGATCCGCCTTCCAGGCTTCTGCGGCGAGGCCGATCAGCGCGTCGCGCGCTGCCGAAGCCGCCCGCCGGAGCTGTGGGGTCATGGTGGGAGTGGTCCGGCTGCCAAACGTCCCCATATCAAACGGTACGCGGTCGGTGTCGCCCATGAGCAACTGGATCGAACCGGGGGCGACGCTCAGCTCCTCGGCCACGGCCTGGGTGAGCGAGGTGCGAATGTTCTGCCCAACTTCCACCTTGCCGGTGCAAACCGTGACCTCACCTTTCTCGCTGAGGTGCAGCCACGCATCGACGTCCTGAGGCAGAGATTCACCGGGTCCGCGGCGGAAGTGGCCGGCTTCCTGTCCGGCAAGAAGGCGATCGCGGAGGCAGAAGACCACGATGCCGCCGCCCAAGAACTTGAAGAAATCGCGCCTCGGCAGTCCAAAGTGATAAGTGGGGCGCTCTCTCAGCTCATATCGCTCGGGCTCGAGTTGCGTCGAGAAATCCGTATTCACGATCGCACCTCCTGCATGGACTTCGCTGCTCGTCGAACGGCGGCGACAATGCGCGGGTACGTCCCGCAGCGGCAGATGTGGCCTTCGAGGTAGTGGGCGATTTCCTGTTCGCTCGGATTGGGATGAACCTTCAACAAGCCCACAGACGTCATGATCATGCCGGAAGTGCAATAGCCGCACTGCATAACGTCTTCGTCAAGGAACGCCTGCTGAACGGCGTGGAGTTTGCCAGCCCTCTCCAGTCCCTCGATGGTGGTGATCGGCTTGCGCGCTACATCGCCCACGGGAGTGATGCAGGAACGCCGCGGCGCTCCCCCCAGCAAGACCGTGCAGGCGCCGCACTGGCCCTCACCGCAACCGTACTTGCTTCCCACGAGGTCGAGATCGTCGCGCAGAACACTGAGCAGACTCGCACTAGGGTCGACATCAACCGAATACTTCGTGCCATTGATCAGCAGTTCCGTGACATTCGACACACAACACCCCCATAGAAGCGCAGGCTCAATTCTCTGGCGGAAAGCCCAGCAACCCTGCAATCTTTATTTTACGCCGTCTTCTCGATCGCGCGTCTTCGATACGTCACGAATTTAGATCGCTCCTCACCTCCCGTCGCCCGGATCGCAGATTCAACTTTGCTGATCGACGACGGTTTCGTTCTCCGGTTTCCAGTACATCCTCTTTCCCTCCCAGTAAGCGCGAGCCGCCATGATGCAAGCTACCGAGTGCGCGTAGCCGGCCTGGACAGGTGCGGAAGGTTGTCGCGAGGCGCGCAATGCTTCCAGCCAATTGGTCATGTGCGAAGTATCTTCGTCCGGAGTCAGCCCTGGGCCGCGCCCTCCATCGCCGGGGAGCGAAAGCCATTTCTCCTCGTGCTGGATGTCGGCCGTTGCCTCGGCGTCCCCTTTCTCCTCCACCCACTTCCAGCGCGGTGTGCCTTCGGGTCCGAAGTTGATGAGTGTCCCTTTCTTGCCCATGATGCGAAAGAAGCTGAGGTAGTCGTTTCCAAAGCTCGTCGCGTAGCCGACCAGAAAACCCCTGGGGTACGTGAGCACGGTTTGGAAAGTATCCGGATTCTCGCGGCCGTCGTGCCAGGCGAAAACGCCGCCATTCGCGTCGACCGACGCCGGGTAATGCTCGTCCATGAACCAGTGAACCATGTCAATGGCGTGGCTCATCCATTGGTCCACGATGCCGCTGGAGAATTCTTTGTAGAGCCGGTATTCGAAGTAGAGTTGTGCATCGAAGGGGCGATAGGGCTTCGTCATCAGCCACTTTTTCCAGTCGGTGTCCTCCTCCCGGATTTGCTTCACTTCCGGCCGACCGCGCCAGCGTGGACCGCGATAGTCCCAGGCGATTTCAATTTTGCTGACGTCTCCGGTGACCCCTTGCTTGAACCATTCGCGCGCCGCCACCTGGTAGGGCTCGCTCCGCCGCTGCGTTCCCACCTGCACGATAAGGTTGCGGGCCAGCACGGCGTCACGTGCGGCCTTGGCTTCCGCTAGGACATTGCCCATGGGCTTTTCAACATAGGCATGTTTGTTCGCTTCGGCCACCATCTTCAGCATGGGCGAGTGCTGATGTTCAGGCGTAGAGATGATCACGGCATCGATATCTTTGAGCGCCAGCATTTCCCCGAGATCCACAAACGTGCGGGGCGCACGGCCGTAAATCTTCTCTCCTGTTGTGGCCGCTTGCTCGCGATGCACCTTCCAGATGTCGCAGACCGCCGTGACCTCCACGTTCATCTTGTCTTTCACTTGGGACAGAATCCATTCCAACGACCGGCCACGATTGCCGATGCCGACGTGGGCGAGGGAAATGCGGTCATTAGCGCCGATGATGCGCCCGTAACTCAGAGCCGTGCTGTTCACCGCGGCCCCGGCTGCAACCGCACCGACTGCTTGATGAAGAAAAGCCCTACGGTTAATGCTGCGCATTACGTCCTCCACTGGTGTGAGATTGGATCGTTGGGACGGCGCGACCGCTGCCGCTCCCGTGAGTGGCGCACAGGTCCAAGGCTGGGTCTCTTCTTGAGAGCAGAGCGAGGGGCTGGGAGCGCGGGCATCTTGCCCGCTCTCGCGGGAGCGTCCGGCTCCCGCAACCGGCGAGGCGTCGTCCCGCCGCGCAGAGGGCATCGATCGAGGGTCGAACCAAACACCAAAGCACACGGGCGGACTCCCATGCCACAGCGGGCAAGATGCCCGCGCTCCCAGGCTGGGGTCAACGGCAGACTCTTTAGACCTGCTCCGGCACCGTGAAAGGGGCGCGATAGCCGCGGTCGGCGTCGCGAAGCATCGCATCAGCTTCCGGATCCCCGATGACCTGCTCGGTCTGGGGATTGAAGTTCAACGTCCGTCCCAGGCGATAGGAAGCGTTGGCAAGCTGCATCAGGCCCATGGAAATGTATGCCTCCTCGATGGGCGCGTTCAGGTTTTCCTTCTTCCGGCTCACCACGCAATCGATGAAGTTCTCGAAGTGGGCGAGTTCCGCCCCAGCGTGGACCGCCGGTTGGGGATCCTGATCGGGGCCCAGCCACACCTTGTAAGTATCCGCATCCTCATCGCCGGTCGCGAAGTATCCTTTGGAACCGTAGAAGATGTCACCGATCGTGTTGTGCCGGCCCGACAAGGGGCCAAGCCCGGGAGTTCCGGGTTTGCGCTTGGGTTCGGGAGTTCCCAATTCCGGCGTGCCAATTTCCGCTTCATGATTGGCCATCCAGTGCCGGGTTTCGAAAGTTAGCATTTTCCGCTTACCATCCGGCTGGTCAAACTGAAAAGCGCAAGCGAGGTCGTTGGGGGTTTCCTGATCGTCGTCAAACATAAAGTGGCCGCCAATGGCGCTCACCTTGTTGGGAAATCCCACGCCCATCCCCCAGCGCGCGACATCCATCTGGTGGGTGCCCTGATTTCCCATGTCGCCGTTGCCGTATGCCCAAAACCAATGCCAATTGTAGTGAAAGTGGTTGCGCGTAAAATCGTGAAGAGGCGCAGGGCCCGTCCAGAGATCGTAATTCACGCCTGCCGGAACCGGTTCCACGGGGGTATGGCCGATGGTGTTGCGCCACTTGTAGCAAAGCCCGCGCGCCATGTAGATGTCGCCGATCAGCCCCTCTTTAATCTTCTTGATGCCGTCTACCACCGCCGTGGCCGAGCGAATCTGCGTGCCATGCTGGACAACGCGGTCATACTTTTGGGCCGCCGCCACGAATTGCTTTCCCTCCCACAAGTTGTGCGAGCAGGGCTTCTCAACATAAACGTCCTTGCCCGCCTGGCAAGCCCATATTCCCATCAGCGAGTGCCAATGATTCGGCGTCGCAATCGAAATGGCGTCGATCGACTTGTCCTCGAGGAGCTTGCGGATGTCCACGAACGTCGCGGGCTTGGGAATGCCGCGTTTTTCCATGCCGGCAACGCGCTGTGCCATGATGTTCTCGTCGATGTCGCAGACCGCGGCGATCTCGACGTTCTTCAACTTGGAATAGTTTTCGACGTGATCCATGCCGCGGCCGTGCACGCCGCAAATCGCCACGCGCACGCGATCGTTTGCTCCGAACACCCGCTCCGGCTGAGTTATGAATGCCACGCTGCTCGCGGCCGCCAGCGCCGCGGCGCCGGTCACACCGCCTTGCAGGAAACTCCTGCGGCTCAATTGCGAATCATTGGACATAATTCTCCCTCCCTGAGGACTTGCACTGAATGGTGGTTATCGTTCGTGGGTTGCGTATTCTTGATAGGCTTCGGCTACTTTCGCTTGTTTGTAATCCCCGTGATGAATGAAAACGCGATAACGAAACTTCAACTGCTTGCCTTGTTCGACGGTCCAGCTCCCGTCCTTATCCGGGTCTTTATAGAACTCTCTCCAGGCGAAGGGATTGGCAGCAAGCAGACCGTAGCCGCGCGCGTGCCAGTAGGTGGGATGGCGGAAACTCCGCGGACTGTCGAACGCGGCAACGCCCAGGTCTTCTCCCTCGATGGTGCCGTCGTAGTCCACCCAATCCGCGCGCTTTCCCCAGATGGCTTTCTCCCCCTCCGCGCCCGCCGAGTTTACCATGTGCCCGGGAGGCGAATTCAGTTCTTTGCGGAAGCGGATGCCGAAGGTTCCTTCCTTTGTGTCCCCGAGGGTCAGATCCGATCCATGGTTAGCTACGAGTGTAATCTCGCAATCAATCCAGCGGGTGCTCGAGTCACCTCCGAAAGCGTAGGACTGGGTTTCGTCCGCGATCGCCCGGCCGCTGGGGGCTGTCAGTTCGAAAACCGCGCGCAGGATCCCGGAATCCGCGCCACTCTTCACGTCTTCCAGCTGGCGCAGGGTCGTGCGCCCAAAAACCGTATCATCACTATATTTCGAGAACGCCGCCTCGCCCCAGAAGTCGATGCCGTCGATGTTTCCATGGCCAAAATACATGCCACGCTGATGCGGTTCCACGCTGGGGTCATTCTTATATTCGCCAGGGAAGGTGTTGCCGGTGGGAAAGTCGCGGGATAGAACAGTGCCTTGCGCGGTTCGCAGGGGTTGAAAGTAGGGCTTGGCGACGTCTTTGGAAAAGTAATATGTGGTGAAAGGTTTCCCGCCAATCAGGATATCGACGTGATCGTCCTTCTGAATCAATTCGACCGCATCGCCTGCGGGAAAAGCCACGGCAGCGAACAGCAATTCAGTCATCAATACGAGTCCAATTCCGAACTTGCAAGGGGTCATGAATGCGCCTCCCCGGGAATGCACTTCAAGGTTTCTGCAACCAAATGCTCCGTGCCCTCATAGGGGCCGCCTGGACCCCCATCCCACTCCATCATGTAGTAACCCTTGAATCCGCTTGCTTGTGCGAGTGCGAGCAGCTTGGACAAGTCAACGTTATAGGTTTTGCCATCGTCGGTCACTACGACGTCTTTTACGTGGCAGATGCCGTAAGCGTGTTTGAGCATCGCGGCCACACCGCGCTCGTTATAGTCGGCATCGCCACCTCCGAGCGTGTTGCCCAGATCGGGCAGGGCGCGCAGATAGGGATTGCCGACCTTCTCGATGACCTTCACGATGAAGAAGGGGTCCTCGTTAACAAGGTCGTCATTCTCGAGATTTACGAGAATGTTCTTCGCCGCGCCATAATCCGCCAGACGTCCCAATGTCTGAGAGGCCAATTCCACGTCCGGTTTTACACCTCTGGGCGCGCCGAGATGCTGGCGAACGCTGGGAGATCCCAATGTGATGGCGAGATCAATCCAATGTCGACCGTATTCCACCGCGGCCTGACGCTTCGCTGCGTCGGGGTCCCAGAAATTGCGGCCCCCAAGGCCAAGGTCAACAATGTGTGAATCGGCCCGCTCGACAGCCTGGCGAAGGGCATCGAGATAATTATCGTCAGTCGAATGAAAGTGCGCGGCCAACGGGCAAATGTTGTGGACATCAAATCTCTTCGCGACCATCCCGGCAAAGTCCTTGATGTCCATGCCAAGCTTGTCGTGCTTCCAATAGGGATTGGTTGGGCTGTCGATAAACTCACGAAACGGCCAGGAGGTCACCGCCAAGCGCGCCCGGGGGGCGGTGGGAAAGCGCAGATGAGGTTGTCCTATTGTGGCTGCGGGAACCTCCAGCCCGGCACCGAGGCCCAAGCCTAACATCGCAGTGCGTACCAAAAAGTTGCGGCGAGAAGAATCCTTCATCGGTGGGTTGTCCGTTCCGCGCCGTAGGGAATCGAGATCTGGATGGGAAACAAGCGTCCTTGCCCTACCGAGCGTCGTAGGTTGCTTCGTCATGGGCTGTAGTGGCGGTCATTGCGTGCAAAGACCGCCACTCCATTCTACGCCGCTCGGCAAGGAGAAAGGAAACGGAAAGAATCACGTCGAGTTGAATCGTGCTACGTATCGCAATCAAAACGTATACCTCAGCGCAAACTCCAGGATGCGCGGACTCACGTCGCTAAGAATCTGACCGTAAGTGTTGTCCTGCAGATTGTTGTCCGGAGCGCTGAAATTTACGTTATTCCCCAAATTGAAGAATTCGAAGCGGAGTTCCAGCTTCTGGTTTTCGTGGATGGTAAAGTATCGGCTTACGTCCGCATCGACATCAAAGTATCCGGGACCTAGAAGGGAATCCGATCCGGCGTTCCCGAAGGTGCCTAAAGCGTTCGGGGCAAAGGCGCCGGGGTTCAGCCACTGGAGGTTGCCCGTGGTGCTCTTGATGTAAGGATTTCCTAGCACATCCGGCCGGTCAAGGCCGATGCTGGTCAGGGAGTTGTCGAGGCCCGTCACGGGCGAAAACCACGTTCCGCTGTGAATTGAAAAAATCGGAGCGAGTTGCCAGTTGCCGAGCAGCCGGTTCGTCCACACGCCGGCAAAGTGGGGCGAAAGGACGACAAAGGACAAATTGAAGATGTGACGCAGATCGAAGCCGCAATTGCCCCGGTCGGCATTGCGATTGAAAGGTTGTTCCGTGTTGGGGCCACCGAGGTCGCCCCCGAAGTCCGCCTCGCTGATGCAATGCGAGTAAGTGTAATTGGCAAGAATGGTGTAATTCTTAGCGAACCGGTGCTCCACCTTCCCGAAAAGCGCGTTGTATTCGGCGTTGGCGCCATCGTCGGCCTGGTAAATGTCGGAGTAATACGCTCCTTGGGTGGGGTTTTGCAGGTAGAGCAGCCGCCTTTGGTTGGTGTTGGAAGTCGTCGAGCAGGGTGCGTCATTGCAATTCCCGGGAATGTAGATGCCCGGATCGACGTCCTCTCCCGTCCAGAGGTGAGTGGACTTGTTGCCGACATAACTCGCCGAGACCACCCAGTTGCCGGCCAACTGACGCTGATAGGTAAGGTTCCATGCAGCTTCGCTCGTGGCGTGAGCATTCAGCGGATAGTTAAAATAGGCGCCTTCCTGGACAAAGGTCAGCACCCCCGGACGAGTGGGAAAGGGGTTGCCGCCGGGGTATCCCACCCAGGGATTCGTCAGCCCTCCGGGAGGACTGGTCAGATCCACCTCACTGGCCCAAGGAGCAGCTTGGTCCTGGTCTTCCGTATAGGCGGTCGGCATGACGTTATAGAAAATGCCGAAGGCGGCGCGAATCACCTGCTGGCTGTTGCCGCCGGGTTGCCAGCTCAAGCCCACGCGCGGGGCAAAATCCGCCAGCCGGCTGTAAGTGAAGCCTTTGGTGGGGATGCCGGGATCGCCGGGGAATAATAAGCCGGCGGGTGCGGCGGAGTATATGCCTGACTGCTTCCCTTGCAGGAACGCGTTGTAGTCCCAGTGGTCCATGTGCTTGAAGATCTCGTTGGTGGGCAAGTAAGGCTCCCACCGCAAGCCCAGGTTCACGTTCAAATGCTTGCCCACCCGAATGTCGTCCTCGACATAGGGGGCAATGTAGTTCTGCCGTCCGTGATAAAAGTCTTCATTGGCTTGCGTAAACGCGCTGGGCAATCCCAGCATGAAATCGAGGAGAGCGTTGCCGCTCGCGTAGCCGTTAAAGGTGAAGGCGCCGTTACTCTCGTAGATATTCGCGTAATTGAATTGGTAGTGGAGCCATTCCCCGCCGAAGGAAATGTGTTGGCGCCCTCGGATCATGTCCACATCGTCGGAAAACTGAGCGGAGTTGCCGTCCAGGGTGACCGGTGCGCAGGAGCCGCAACCCGCGCCAAAATACCCGTTAATGGCGATATCCATAAAGTTGGGCACATTGGAAGTAATTTCAGAACCTACATCCGATAAATTGATGAAATTGGACGCGGGACCGCGCGTAATGGCCAGCCGCGTCCAGGCGACATGGGCGGAGTTGATGGTGGTGGGGGAAATTGAATAGGTGTCACTGAGAATCGCCGATTGGCTGCGGTCCCGCACTCCGCGTTGCGTGGTCAGCAGTAGGTCATTGTCGAACAGTGCGGGAGATCCGTAGTCGGCGTAGAAGTAGCGGCCCGACACATTATTCTTGGCGCTCTGGTTCCAATCCACCCGCCCAATATACTGAGTTTCGGTTTGCGGTTCTGGAATTGAATAGGCTAGTCTTCCGCAGGGGTCGCTTGAGATGGGCACGTATTTAAGCAAATTAAGCGCCACGGCGTTGAACGACCCCGGGTCGACCTGGTTACCCATATACGGCTGGCCGGTGGCAGGATTGGTAAACGTTTGCGCAACTCCGCTGGATTCGCAAGCGGCAGAGCCCAGCGCGCTAAAGTCCCCATTCAGCATAGCCTGCGTGGGCACGTAAGTTATGCTCGAAGGGGGAGCGGTTCGGATGCGAGTTCCCTGATAGCCGAAAAAGCCGAAGATTTTATCCTTCTTTATGGGTCCGCCAATCGTGCCGCCAAACTGGTTTCTCCGAAGCGTGTCCTGGGTGGCAGCGTAGAAATCGCGGGCGTCGAAATCGCCGTTGCGGACGAACTCGAAGGCGTCGCCATGGAACTGATTCGTACCGGATTTGGTGACCGCGTTAACGGTGGCCCCGCCTTGGAACCCGTAGCGCGCGGAAAGGCTGCTGGTCTGAACGCTGAATTCCTGAATGGCATCGGGGAAAGGGTAAGGCATATTCACCCAGGAAAAGGCGTCCATCTGCTCGGCGCCATCCATCAGATAATTCGTCCCGTCTGCCTGCCCGCCGCCGACCGAAATGGCGTCCGCGCTGAAGTAGTTCTTGCTGCCGGTCAAATCGCTAACGCCGTTCGCCGGAGCCGTATCGTTGGCCGCGCCCGCAAGCATGACCAGCGACGTGGCGATGCGCCCGTTCAAGGGCAGGTCGAGGATGCGTGCCTGATCGACCACTTGCGAGACAGAGGTCGTGTTTGTCTCTACCATGCTGGCATTGGCGGACACCTGCACCTGTTGGCTCACCTGTCCCAGCCGGAGCACCACATTAATGGTGACATTATTGCTCACTTCGAGGATGATGCCCTTCTGCTCGTAAGCTTGGAAACCGCTAGCCCGCACCTCGAGGTCGTAAGGTCCGACGGGAAGATTCGGGAACACGTAGCTCCCGTTCGCGCCGGCCACCGTTGTTCGTACGAAACCGGTGCTCGTTTGCCTGGCGGTCACCTCGGCGTTCGGGACTACCGCTCCGCTGGGGTCCGTGATGAGGCCTTCAACCTGCGCGTTAGCCACCGCCTGGCCCCGGAGCTCGACCGCACTGAATGAAAACAGAATTCCCGAGAGTACCAAGGCAATCTGAAGATTCTTTTGTGTCATGCGTGTCCTCCGCTAGAAGCTATTAGATTTAAGGACTTGTCTGAATTCGACCGGGCGGGAGAGTGAATCCCAAATCCAAATAGGGTTGACCAACGAACCCGAAATCCAGATATTTGGGCATCGCGAACGCTCGGGCAAGACTGGTATCGACCCGTTCACCTGAAACTTTGTGGTAATGTCAAAAGACTTCGTAAGGAAATGAAGCAAAATACGGGCCATTGTCAAATTCCATTTGTTACGCGTGATTTCATTGAATACAAACACGATACAGGCAAGCCACCGGCTCGACTTGGGCCAGCTATGCAATTCCATATACAGAATTTAGAAGTATATGTTGTCGCCTGGACTCAGTTGTTGAACACGCGCTGTTTTATATCCTGAAGACACTGCGGAATCTGGCTGATAAAATACGCATTCTAAGGTAAGGAGGCGCCATGAAGATTTTCAACCGCAAGACAGCAGCGATTTTTTCGGCGCTGGTCATGGGTGCGATGGCAATGATGTGGCCGGGCCAGGCCATGCGGGCGCAGACGGCCCCCGCGCAAGGGGGTGGGAAGTCGTACGACATCGACGTGCCCGGGACAAAAGAATGGGTGGATACGAACATCGACGTGCGCGGAGGGGCGGAATTGCGCTTTACGGCCACGGGGAGCATTACCTATCCCGCGGATACGTTGTACAAAGGAAAATCGCATACGTCGGGAACGTTTGGACCGGATGGGCTCCCGCGGGGGTGGGCGGACCTGATACACCAGTACGCGGTAAAGGATGCGGGCCATGGCGCTTTAATCGGCCGAATTGGTTCGGACGCGTATGCGCAGGCGTTTTTGGTGGGTGCAAGCAAGGATTACACAGTCCCCGTGGCTGGGAGACTCTACCTGGGGATCAATCAGAGTATGAGTGATGCCTCTACCGCGGATGGAAGCTTTCACGTGACGATCGTAGCTGTGAAAGACGGTTCTGGAGAAGCCACAAGCGTAGGCGGTCCAGTGGAGAGCCGCATTCCAGGCATCACCTCCGATTTGCTCGGAAAAATCCCACGTCGCAACTCCGATCCCAACGGCAATCTAGGCGACATGGTCAACGCCTTAATCGTAGGTACAGAGGATCAGGTGGTTCAGGCATTTACTGCCGCCGGATGGGTGAAGGTGGATAAATCGGTGGGGGGCGCGGTGCTAAGCGCGGTGGTGGGCACCCTCCAAAAGAAGGACTACCTAACGATGCCCATGAGCATCCTCTTTTTATTCAACCGGCCGCAGGATTACGGATTCGCGCACGCCGAGCCAGTGAAGGTTGCGATGTCACGGCATCACCTGCGCGTGTGGAAATCGCCCTATGAGGTCGACGGGCGGCCCTTGTGGTGCGTTGCCGCCACGCACGATATTGGATTCGAGCGCGATCAGCGCAACAATGGCGTGACGCATAAGATCGACCCGGCGATCGACGGCGAACGCGAGTACGTGAATGGCACGCTTTCAAGCACTGGGCTCGTCGTCCACCGGGATCATGTTACGCCCGCCGATCCCCTGACCACCGCAAAAACCGCGACGGGCGGGGAATTTCACTCCGACGGGCGCGTGCTCGTCCTCATGCTCAAGGACGCGAAGACTGCGAGTAACTAGAAAACTTCGGGCACCTTCGGAGCCGTAGCGCTCGCAGCGCGCGAATACCTTCAGCCACCATAGATATTCGTATTCAGGAAATCGTTCCTGAATTTTCCGTGCGGGTCGTAGTGTGCCAAGAGGGTTTGATAGTCTGACAATTTTTCATAGAGTGACTTTAGATGTGAAGGTGACATGGTAAACAGCTTTGCCCAATGTGGGCGGGCGTTGAATGGGGCTAACTTTTCCTCGATCATCGGCAGGACCTCCCTGACCGCAGGCCATTCGGGTTTCCATGTAAAGTGAATGGTCATGGTTGGCCGCTCGAAACAGGGACTCATCCAAAGATTGTCGGCGTCGATCGTTCGCAGCTCGGAAATAAAAAGATGCGGGGTCACCTGATCCCGCAGTTGTTCGACCGCCAGGATGGCTTCATAACCTCTGTCGCGGGGAACCATGTACTCCGATTGCAACTCCGCGCCGCTGCTGGGTGTAAAGTTCATGCGGAAGTGCGGCAGGCGTTCATACCACGGACCGGGGATTCCCATCTGTTCCGTGCAATTCTCGGCCGCATGGCCAGCGAGCGGGTGCAGCTTTTGGCGTGCGAGTGTGGCCCCAAAAAACTCTGGGGGAATTTCGGAGGAGGTTCCCGGCTCGGTGCGGCTTTTGATCCATACCTGCGTCACCCGGTGGTTTTGCCAGTCGGTAAAGAGACTCACGCTGTATCCGCTTGCGAAGATTTCCTCCAGGTGCTGTTCCAAATGGCCCATGGAGAGATTCTCGTAGACGACTTGCCGCATTTCGAAGGTCGGCTGAACATCGAGCGTGACACTGGTTGCCACGCCGAGGCCGCCCAATGCGACAACTGCGCCGTGAAACCGGTCGCCATCCTTTTCCCGGGATAGCGCCGCCACTTCCCCATCAGCCGTAACAATCTCCATCGCGGCAACTGCCGTCGAAAGGTTGCCGTTCTTGTTGCCCGAGCCATGAGTGCCGGTTGCACAGGCGCCGGCAACCGAAATGTGGGGGAGGGAAGCCAGGTTGTGCAGCGCGTAGCCGTGGCCATGAAGATAGGGAGCGAGTTGGCCGTAGGTCACTCCCGCTCCTACGGTAACCGTGCGCGATTTCGGGTCGACCACCATCTGATCAAGATACTTTAGCGAGATCTGGTCACCGGTGCTGTCGGCGATCCCGTTGAAAGAGTGTCGGGCGCCGAGCGCCTTCAGTGGGCGGCGGCTTTTCACAAGCTGTCGAACCTCCCCAACCGTTTTGGGAAGCTCCAATCGATCCGTACTATAGGTGTAGTTGCCGGCCCAATTGGTTCGGGCTGGGGCTTGCGTTCCGCCGGACGCCAAGCCTGACAGCATGCTCCCCGCCGCAAAAACGCCAGAGGCTTTTAAGAACTGCCTTTTGTCCATAACCTCATCCCATCAGTCTTCAGGCCGGATTGGCCAGAAAGACTGAGGTCCGTTCTCGCCGGGACTATTGCTTGGTTATCGTCTCGTCGAGATTCAAGATAATGCTGGCGACGGTCGTCCACGCGGCAAGCTCTTTCGGGTCGAGTTCGGGATCGCAATTGGAGGCACCGACTTTGAGCAATGCGATTGCCTCGCCGGCGTGCAGGCGATAATCGGCCAGCGCTTCCTGCGCCGCCTCCGCGAGCACGACGCGTTCCTGGGGGTCGGGAATGCGCCCAGTGGCGAGCCGGAACGCATAATTGATTCGCGCCGTTTCTGTTTTCCCACCCTGGGTCAACATACGCGTCGCGAGAACACGGGCGGCTTCCACGTAGGTCGGGTCGTTCAAAAGCACCAGCGCCTGAAGGGGCGTATTCGTCACCGAGCGGCGCGCCGTGCACTTCTCGCGGTCGGGGGCATCGAACGTGGTGAGCGCGGCGGGCGGCACGGTGCGCTTCCAAATGGTGTACATACTGCGGCGATAGAGGTCTCTGCCGGTTGACTCGATATAGGTCTGGCCCGCGTAACCCTCACCGAATGCCAGTTCCTCCCACAGTCCCTTGGGCTGGTAGGGATAGACGCTGGGGCCGCCGATGCGGCCGTCGAGCAGTCCCGATGCCGCCAGAGCGTTGTCGCGAATCAGTTCCGCGGGCAAGCGGAAGCGCGGACCTCGCGCCAGCAGGCGATTCTCCGGGTCGCGCTCCTCGAGTTCCGGCGTTATGCGCGACGTCTGCCGATAAGTGGCGGAAGTCACAATGAGCCGCTGCATCGCCTTGACGTTCCATCCCGTCCGCACGAATTCGGTGGCCAGCCAATCGAGCAGCAGGGGATGGCTGGGGACCTCACCCTGCGAGCCGAAGTCTTCCGATGTTTTGACGATCCCGGTGCCGAAATATTCCTGCCAGAAATGATTCACCGCCACGCGCGCGGTGAGCGGATTGCCGGGGTCCACAACCCACTTTGCCAGGCCGAGCCGGTTCATTGGCAAGCCCGGCGCCATGGGGGGCAGAAAAGACGGCACGCCCGCCGTGACCTTTTCCTTGGGGTTATCATATTGGCCGCGGCCCAGCACAAAAGTTTCGCGCGGCTTCTTCATCTCGGCCATGATCATGACCGTGGGGATCGCCGCTTCGAGCTTATCCTTCTTCTCTCGCAGGTCTTTCAGTTGCGTGTAAAGCTGGCGTTCTTTCTCGGGCGCGGCGTACTTTAGGAAATACCCGGTCAGGGCGGTCTGCCGCGTGCTTTCCAGCTCCTTTGCCTGTCCTTCCTCGGTTTCGGCTTTATCCTCCTCGCCGATCTGCACGTCCTCCGCCGGCTTCTCGGGCTGTAGCGCGGCAAACTCCGTCGCCGGCCGCCCGTCGAGCGCGATCAGCAGTGAACGTGCAGGCAGGCGAACAGCAAGGTCCTCCGCTTCGGAATCGCTCAATCCGCGGTTGTAGACACGCAGGTCGTCCAGTTGGCCTTCGAACGGCGTTCCCAGATTCTTGTCGCCGATGGCAAGGGGCGCTGTGGTCCGAAAATTTCCACTCAATTGGTCCTTGAGAACTTCCGCCTCGACCGGCTTGCCATCTACGTAGAGTTTGAAACCGGAAGCATGACCTGTGCCGTCGTAATCAATCAGCAGATGGTGCGGCCGATTGACTTCCAGGCGTTCTCCGGTCTCGATTTCGATCGCGTCATCCGGCCAGCGTTGGGCCAAGCGGAATTGGAAATGCTCCAAGCGGTTGTGGCGACCGGAGAACGTCGGCTTATCGGCGGTAATCTCCCATCCCTGCCAATTCTCTCCGGCATCGCGCTTCTGAAGGATCTTGACCGCGGCGGAAGGCGAAGGGGTGATCCACACCGCGAGCGCAAAGGGTTCGGCGCGAGTGAAGTCACCGGCGTTGCCAAAATCCATTTGTGTCTCACCGCTGAAATCGGCAGCCTTGGCAACGTTTCCGGGATCGTAAACCACTTCGCCGCGCACCAGCTTGCCGTCGTGATGGCCCCCGGTGGCATCCATCAAATCCCCGTCAAAGGGGTAATAAGCGGTCAACCCTTGGCGCGAAGGCTCGAGGATGGAAGCAAGCGCTGTCTTCTGCCAATTGTTGCGCTGCCCCAGGATTTCCTTCTCCGGCAGGGCCGCCAGAGTGCTGGCGATCTGCGATTTGAGAGTGTCAAGTTGTTGTTCCTGGTCGTGCGCAGGCATGGGCAGAACCGGCACGGCGTTGCCCGTGTAACCATCCAGGCCGCGCTCGGGCACCGTATTGAAGAATGCAAAGAAGCGATAAAAATCCTTTTGCGTGATGGGATCGAACTTGTGATCGTGGCAGCGCGCGCACCCCATAGTGAGGCCCAGAAACGCGGTGGACGTGGTGCTGACGCGATCGACCACATACTCCACGTGGTATTCGGTGGGGATCGCGCCACCCTCAAAATTGATCATGTGATTGCGGTTGAAGCCCGAGGCGATTTTCTGGTCCATCGTGGCGTTGGGCAGCAAGTCGCCGGCGATTTGGTCGACGATGAACGCATCGTAGGGCATGTTCTGGTTGAAGGATTTGATCACCCAATCGCGCCAAGCCCACATGTTGCGCAGGGGGTCAATGTGGTAGCCGTGGGTATCCGAATACCGAGCCATATCAAGCCACGGCATCGCCATGCGCTCGCCGTAATGGGGAGAGGCCAGAAGCTGGTCTACGCGCTTCTCATAAGCGTCGGGCGAATGGTCGGAGAGGAAGGAGTCAATTTCCGCGGGCGCCGGTGGCAGGCCCGTAAGGTCGAAATAGACCCGGCGCAGAAGCGTCGCCTTATCCGCTTCGGGGGAAGGCTTCAACCCTTCGGTCTCGAGGCGCGCCAGAACAAAACTATCGATGGAATTCCGCGGCCACGCTTTGTCCTTCACCTCTGGCACGAGAGGACGCTTGGGAGGGACAAACGACCAGAGCATTTCCCATTTGGCTCCCTGGTCGATCCACTCCTTCATCAGTTCGATTTGCTTGGGCGTCAGCGACCGCCCGGAATAAGTCGGCGGCATGCGGAAGGAGTCATCTGTCGAGCTGATCTTTTGGTAGAGCTTACTCTTTTCGGCATCGCCGGGAACGATGATGCGATAGCCGCCGCGGTCAACAAACAAGCCCTCGGTGTCGTCCAGTCGAAGGTTCGCCATACGCTGTTTTTCGTCCGGGCCATGACACTTGAAGCAGGTGTCGGACAGGATCGGGCGAATGTCGCGATTAAAATCCACCTTCTTAACGGGTGCTTGAGGCGGAGTTACCGACGCGGTTTTGATGGCGTTGAAAAAGCAAATGACGGCAGCGAAGATAGCGAAAGTAAGGACCAGCCGAGTTCGCAACCTGTCTTCTCCGAGCCTTAAGATGGAATGAAAACCCTGAGATGTGAATATACTCGAAAGGCTCAGACGAGTCCATATTTCCGACCGTGCCCACTTCCTTCTAGGCCGCGCCTCACGCGTGGCCCTTTAGAGCCTACAACTTCGGGGTGCTCGCGTGTTTCGAGGCGTCGTTCAGCTCCTTCGCCTTGCGCGCATCGGCAGCCAACTTGAGCGCGTCCTCAATGGACTTCAGGG
Organism: uncultured Acidobacteriota bacterium; assembly: GCA_964501985.1. Lineage (GTDB taxonomy): Bacteria > Acidobacteriota > Terriglobia > UBA7540 > UBA7540 > Bog-366. The sequence continues at coordinate 51,039 of CAZCVY010000012.1, forward strand.
CCGCCATGCCCTGCGCACCGTTTTGCGAGGTTACGGCAAAGCTGTGCGCCAGACCGGGATTATTGCGTGCCCCCTCGATGCCCGCGCCGACCGTTAGACCGCAGCCGGTCGAGAGGGAGGTTGCGGCATCGGACCCCACGTCGATCCGGCAGATGCCGAGGCGCGGCGATCCTTGCGTGATCTTGGCTCCAGACGGATCGTATTCCCAATACAAACGGGAATTCACGCCATTGTCGTTTTCCTGCGATGGCTCCCCATACTTGGCAATCAGGGCCTGCTTCAAGCTATCGACGGTCGGCTGCTTGCCCTCCGCGAAGGATTCCTCGCGCGCGACCGAGAGAACCCGTTCCTGTCCGGGCAGCCCCATGGTGCTGACAAAATAGCGGCTCTGACCTATCGGCAGCGGTGTGGCGTAGGCATTGTTTGCTCGCGCCAAGGATTGGTTCATCATTTCGGCAACGGTTTGCTGCGGGTTACTGACAACGCGCGGCTCGGCGAATTTCCCGTCGAAGCCCTGGCGGATGTGCTGGCCATAGGTGTTGATATTGTACCCGCGAGAGGGATTTTCGGTCACGACCATCAGCGGGTTGTCACACAGGACGAGGTTGGCCGCGTCATCCCACGACATGCCGGGGCGCACGCCTGTTACGTCGTCGACCTGCGCGCCAGCAGGCTGCGCTGTGGGCACATTGGCCGGACACTTCACATTGCCGCGGTTTTCCTTCGCGACTTGCTCGGCACTGGCGGGGCCCAACGGCCCCGCTGGGGACGATTTCGCAGTGCCCGTAGTCGCGTTGTTTGCGCTTTTCGAGCCACAGGCTGCCATCGAAAGCACGGCCCACGCGAGCGTCACCCGCAGCAAACGGCTCATAGAGCCTCTTCGACTAGGGGAAATTGAAAGGCCATTTAATGAGCGCCAAACGGTAATGCCAATTTGGTGAGTTGCGGGGACCTGTTTTGTTGGTACGCGGCCTGCCGCACTTGCAGATTCCACGAGAACGCTTCCATTCCCTAATCTTCTGGTTCTCGTAATATGTCCCAACCTGCACAGCTGCCCTTTCCCTCTGCTCCATCCACCTACCACCATACGTTGGTTTCTCCTTTCTCAATTCTTCACAAAAGTGACCTGCTGCCAGCGAACCAGCCGACCCGTGCCCATAACGCCTCCGCAGGTTGTACCGCCAGGCCCGTTGAGCGGAGTCTCGATCCTGGCGTCGAGCCGGCTGTCATTCCAAGCCTTGATCTGCATTAAACCGCGGCCTCCCGGGCATTGGGTCAGCGGCCCGACCTGCACCAGGCCCTGGTAGACGTCGATCACACCTTTCTTTTCCTTCGCCTGAAGCACCCCGAGCGGCTCCTGCTGGCTTCCATAGACCTCGATGGCATTGCCGTTCAGTCTGAAGTGGAAGGCCTGGCCGGCAAAGGCGTCGCTTTGCCATGTGCTCGCGAGTGGGTCCGTTGCTTGCGGTGCAGGCGGGGAGGAAGGCGCCGGTTCTGTGGGACTCGGAGGGGGCCGCACCGTATCCACAGGCGCTGGTACAATCGATGCCATGACAGGAGGTGACTGAGAATCGGAACTGTCAGGAGGTTCGGCCAACGATCGAGCGACGGCGTGGTCAACCAGCTCATTAAGATTACCGCCGTAGCTTGTGAAAAAGTTCTTGATGATACCGTCGCGCCCGATCACCACGATAACGGGAAACATCGTGCCAACGACGTAGGTGCCGCCTACGGCATCCTGGCCGAGAAGGTTGCCTTCCGATCCTGACACGCGATCGCAGTAGTCGCTCTGCACTGCATGCTGGGCATCATAAGCCGCGGTGAAGGTGTAGCCCTTGGCGGCCAGGTAGCGGCCGACCGAAACCTCCGACATCTGGCTGTCGGTGACGGCAATTCCCCAAACTACCAGCCCATTGGTTGCGGAACCTCTATCGGTGGCGAGTTGCTGGAGGTGTGGCAACGCCCACTGCCCTGGGGTCGACCAAGTGTTCCAGAAATCCAGAACCACAACCTTGCCGCGCTGGCTGGCGAGGGTCACGGCTTTCCCGTCGAGTGAGTCCAGTGAGAACGGTGGCGCGTGTCTGCCTACAAGTCGATCCCCACTCCCAGACCCAAGCCCGGTCAACGCCTGGTCAACTGAATTGGCAACCCTCGCGTCCCGTCTTCCAAGCCAGCCGGGGTTTACGGCGCGAATCGTGCCGTCTTTTCCAACCAGGATCGTGGTGGGAATTCTCAATACGCCGTAGCTCTGCATCGTTGCATGGTTGGAGTCGTCGATCGTGCTGAATGTGTATTTGTTTTGTCGCAGGAATTCCTTTAGCGCCTGCGGCGTTTGGCTCTCCGCCACGGTCCAGACTACGAGACCCTCGCCCGCGAAATGAGCGTTCGCAGCCAGCTCCTGGATATAGGAAAGGCTCTGCCGAGAGAGACTATCATCCGGGGACCAGAAGTGAATCAGCACGACCTTGTTGTTTTGCCGCGCGAGGTTGGTCGGTTGTCCGTCTATGGTGGTCAGGGAGATCTGCGGAGCTGCCTTGCCACCGGGCCCTTTGTATGCGCCCAGAATTTCCTGGATCGCGTTATCTACTGACATGCGTTGCGGCCCCCAACCGATCACATATCTCCGGACTATTCCATCCGGGCCAATCACAACAGTGCTGGGTATCGACGCTACGTCATAAGCTTTCAACAGGGCACCGGTATTGTCATACAGGATGTCAAATGTGTATCTGTGACTTTTCGCATAGTTTTGGAGATAGTCCCGTGTACGATCGGAGTCTGCGACGGCCCATACAATTACGCCGTTGGCCACAAGCTCCGGATCCGTACTCAGCCTTTGCATGTAAGGCATCCCGCCTTCTCCAGCAGGAGCCCGGTCGCTCCAGAAATGTAAGACCACTGTTTTGCCCTTCTGAGCGGCTAAGTTGACAGTCTTTCCTTCAATTGTGATGGCTGAGAATACGGGCGCGGGCTTAAGGGTAGTTATGCTGGCCCACGCGCACTGCGAAAAAAAGCAGAATGTAACAAAGAACACAACCATTAATGTGCGCGCCGGGCGAACCCCTGCCCTCGTCAAGTACCACTTGATTTTCATTGTCGCCTCCTATTCGCATTCTCTGGATATCCAAACTGAAGTGGCTGAACTCTTGAAAGGCCACCGAGGTCGGCTGTATTTCCTAAAACGGGCCGAGACCCACGCTCAGGCTGAAGACTGTACCCGCCCCGTTGGCCCCCCCAGGCCCGCCCGCGTACGTTGTGCCGTAGAAGTTCCCATCGTTGGGATTCTGGATCAGTGCTCCATAGGGGTTGGCGCCATCCGTACAAGAAATACCGTTTTCCGCTTCGGAACAGAATCTGTAGATTGTTGTCAGCGTGCCGTCTGGAGTGATTTGGAAGACCGTGCCACAGGCTCCTACTTTCGGACAAGTCCCGGTCTGCCCACCCCCGCCCTGCACTGTGGTGCCATAGAAGTTTCCATCGCTGCCCTGGACCAACGCCGCGCTGGGCACTTGGCCGTCCGGGCAGCCGGTTTGGGAGCAAAAGCTATAAAGCGTCGTCAACGTGCCGCTCGGGGTGATCTTGAAGACCGTGCCACACCCTGTCTCCCCTGGACAGGACCCCTGAGCCCCGCCAGCATTTGTTGTCCCATAGAAGTTCCCATCGCTGCCCTGGACCAGTCCTGCCTGAGGGTGTGCGCCGTCCGTCCCAGCAAAGCTATGCAGAGTGGTCAGCGTGCCACTTGGGGTGATCGCGAATACCGTGCCATCGTCGTCGTTGGCCCCTCCACCTTCCGTCGTCCCGTAGAAGTTCCCATCGCTGCCCTGGACGAGCGCTCCGTAGGGGTCGCCTCCGTCCGGGCAATTGGCTTGCGGGCAGAACTGGTAGAGGGTCGTCAGCGCGCCGCTGGGGGTTATTTTGAAGACCGTGCCCGCGCCCAGGCCAATACCGCCACCTTCCGTGGTCCCGTAGAAGTTGCCATCGGTGCCCTGGACCAACGCTGCATACGGATCCGTGCCGTCCGTGCAAGGGGTGGTTGGGCAAAAAGTGTAGAGGGTCGTCAACGTACCGCTGGGAGCGATCTTGAAGATCGTGCCGCATCCTGTATACCCATCGCAAGAGACGTCTCTCCCGCCGGCCTGCGTGGTGCCATAGAAGTTCCCGTCGGCGCCTTGAACCAACCCGGCATAGGGCAGTTCGCCGTCGGTGCAGTTGGTTTCCGAGCAAAAGTAGTAGAGCGTCGTCAGCGTGCCGGTTGAGGTGATTTGGAAAACCGTGCCGCTATAATCATTCCCGTCGTGGTTCCCAGCCCACGTTGTGCCGTAGAAGTCCCCGTTCGTCGCCTGGACGAGCCCCGCATAGGGATTGCGGCCGTCCGTGTTGCCGAAGCTGTAGAGCGTTGTGAGGATGGCAGTGCCGCCGCCACAAGCAACCGCCACGCTCGTGATGTTGGTTGTTGCCGTACCCGTGCCACTCGTTACCGTGCAGGTCTGCGCTGGACCTGAGGGCTGGGTGAGAACCGTGACGTCATAGGCGCCACCGCTGGCGATGGCGGTAGTGAACGTGAAGGTTCCATTGGCGCTGACCGGCAGGTTATTGCCGCCATTGTTCTGCAATACCAGCCCGGTGCCCAATAGTCCTGAGACCGACCCGCCAATCGTATAGGTGGGTATGCTGCTGCAGGCAACTTGAACGTTCGTGACGTTGGCGCTGGCTGTTCCGCTGCCATTCGTCACCGCGCAGGTCTGCGCCGGACCGGAGGGCTGCGTGAGAACCGTAACCTTATATGCTCCGCCACTGGCGATGGCTGTGGTGAACGCGAAGGTCCCATTGGCGCTGACCGGCAGGTTATTGCCGCCATTGTTCTGCAACACCAGCCCTGTGCCCAGTAACCCCGAGACGGTCCCGCCAATCGTGTAGGTGGTTGTGGTGCAGGCGACCTGAACGTTTGTGACGTTGGCGCTGGCCGTTCCGGTACCATCCGTCACCGCGCAGGTCTGCGCTGGAGTGGAGGGCTGCGTGAGAACCGTGACAGCATATGCGCCACCGCCGGTGATGGCCGTGGTGAAAGTGAAGCTTCCGTTGGCGCTGACCGGCAGGTTGTTGCCGCCGTTGTCTTGCAACACCAGCCCCGTGCCGGTGAGACCCGAAACTGCGCCGCCGATTGTGTAGGTGGTTGGGGTTGGAGACGGCCCGCCCCCGGAAGAACCACCGCAGGAAGGGAGAACCAAAGAAGCTACCAGAGCGATTATCAACATCCACGGTTTCATCGCTGCCTCCATAAGCAACAGTGCCAACCAAACGATGAGCAAAAACTCCCGAACCCCTCGTTAAATACTCGTGGCCTACGTCCGACGAGCACCGCACTCGGTGCAGAATTCGCCTCTCACGTTTAGGGGCTTTCCGCACTTCGTGCAAAAGCCGCTTGGCGACGAGACGGCGACTGCGGTGGGTGGCCGGGCAACGCTTCCGGTGCTCGCTCCGGAGGGGTTCCGGAGAACTTGTACGGCCAGGGCGAGGCAGGCAATGATCAGTACCGGGGTTCCGATGCCGAGGGAGAATCCCAGAAACTGCATGGCCTTGTCGAAGCTCGAGTAGAAGTGCCGGAATAGCTCGTTCAGGTCATAACAGATGACAAAGACAGCGGTCACCAGGTAGACCAGCGGCGTCGCGTAAAGAAGCTTGGCTTTTGGATTCCGGAGGAAGGGAGCAGCGAAAGGAGCTGCAATGGCCAGCAGGCCGAGCAAGGCGAACAGACCGTGGTTGGCAGGGGTCGCCTCGAGACTGGTGTTCGGGTCGAGACCAACGAGATCCCAGAGTGTAAATGACCGGGGCGCGGGGGAAAAGTTCTGGCCAATGGTCAAGGCCGGCATGAAAAACCACGCAATCGCGTGGATGACGGCTGCGGCCAGTGTGACCTTACCCATGCGGGCAACAAGCGCCCCAACTCCCTGGCGGGCGATCTCCGCGGCCTCCTTTCCGTGCTGTTGGGCCACGCCTCCGAGCTGATTCAGCTTTTCCTTGGCTGCCTGCTGGGGGTCAACCGCGGTAAGACCCAAAATGGAGCCTCCATCATCGAATTCAACATCGACAGCCATATTGACTGCGGGAGCGAGGGGAGACTTCCAGATTCCCTCCAGCGTGAAGGACTTCTGCTGTCCCGCGACGATGAGCAGCCCCGGAGCTTGATCGGGTGTCTTAATAATCGTTCCTGTCTGTTGCGTAGTCATGTCTGTAGCCTCCTAGCCATCTCGTGAGGTTTTGGTTCAAGGCCCTTCTCCCGGCGGCTCGAAAATATGTACCGACTCATTCTGCTTGGCAGCGAGAGACACATCAGGTACATAGGGTGGTGGCGCAGTTTGATCTAGAGGCGGCTGTACGCCGCCATTTGGCGAGGTACAAACGCCGCTACAACGTCAAAATGCGCGCCTACCGTACAGAGCAGCGGGTTGCGCGCGGCAACCACCATTGCTACAATTCCGAACTATCCTGATTTTTGGGGCCCTCACTGAGCATTGCGTATATTTGAAGGAGAAACCGTCATGCCACTTCGAAAAAATCGAATGGGGCGGGGTCCCGACGGTGCGGGACAAAGGCGCGAAGAGCCGGAGGAGAGGCAGACGCTCGATACGTTGTTTAGCGTGACCTACGAGGAGTTGCACCGGCTGGCTTCCGCCGTGAAGCGCAGCGACGCGAACGCGACTCTCAGCCCCACGACTTTGGTGAACGAGGCTTGGTTGAAGCTGGCGAGTTCGCCCGAATTTGCGGCGGAGTCCCGGCTGCACTTCAAACGGATCGCCGCGCGGGCCATGCGACAGATTCTGGTTGAGGCGGCGCGGCGGTGGAGCGCGCAAAAGCGCGGCGGCCGGGAAGTGGTTTTTGTCGAATTCGGCGACTCATCCGACCAGATCGCGTCCTCCAATGAAGACCTCATCGCACTGGATCTGGCCTTGGAAGACCTCGCGCGCGTCAGCCCCCGCCAGGCCACGATGATCGAGAGCCGCTTTTTCGGAGGCATGGATACCGCGGAAACAGCGGCCCTGCTGGAAGTCTCCGAGGCCACAATCCTGCGGGACTGGCGGGCGGCGAAAGCGTGGCTCGCCCGTGAAATCCGCCGCGCGCGTTGAACTGTCATTCGTTTGTGCCTGAGGGGCCTCATGGATCAGGAGCGTTGGGAGCGAGTTCAATCACTGTTTCATGACGTGCTGGATCGTCCCGAACCGGAACGCGCAGAATTCCTGAAAGCTGCATGTGGCGCTGACGATGGCCTCCAGGCCGAGGTGGCCTCATTGCTTCAGGAGGAAGCTCGGGGCGCTTCGCTGCTGGATCACAATCTGAACCAGATCGCGCGTCAGGTGCTCGATGCGCCCCTCAAAGCCCTTCCGTCGGAACAGTTTGGGCCTTACCGGATCAAGCGGCTCTTGGGCGAGGGCGGCATGGGGGTGGTGTATCTTGCCGAGCGGGAAGACCTCGGCAGCGTGGTGGCCATCAAGGTTCTGCGCGATGCCTGGCTTTCACCCGCTCGTATGGCCCGCTTTGAGAGCGAACAGAGGACCCTGGCGAGCCTGAATCACCCCTCGATTGCGCGGCTCTATGATGCCGATTGCCTTGAGAACGGAACTCCGTGGTTCGCGATGGAGTTTGTCGACGGCGCGCCGATTACCGACTATTGCCGTAAGCGCGAATCCACCGTGGAAGAGCGCCTGAGGCTGTTCCGCTCCGCCTGCGAGGCCGTTCAATATGCCCACTCGCAGGCGATCCTTCATCGCGACCTTAAGCCGTCCAATATCTTTGTGAAGGCCGACGGCACGGTGAAGCTGCTGGATTTCGGCATCGCCAAGCAACTCGAAAGCCTCGACGCGGCGGCGGAGCCGACCCGAACGGTGCTGCGGCTCATGACCCCTGCCTATGCGGCCCCCGAGCGCCTCCAGAGCGGCCGTGCGGGCACCACTTCCGACGTTTATTCTCTCGGCGTCATCCTTTACGAATTATTGGCCGGGCGGCTTCCCTTCGATCTGTCAAAGAAAACACCTGCCGAGGCTGAACTGATGGTTGTGCGCAGCGAGCCGGAGAATCCGGCCGCGGTAGCGGCCAAACATCCGGGAGTTCTGCGGGCCGGGAGAGCAGAATGGAAAGACCTCGACGTGTTGTGCCTCACGGCGATGCATAAAGACCCTGGCAGGAGGTACCGGTCGGTGGAAGCCCTGATTCGAGACATCGACCATTACCTGAAGGGAGAACCGCTCGAAGCTCAGACCGACACCTGGTCCTACAGAGTTACTAAATTCGTGGGCCGCAACAGGAAGGCAGTGGCGGCAGCAGCCCTCGTATTCACGGTGATTGCCGCTGAGGCGGCGGTATTCACGACCCGCCTGACGCGCGCGCGCAACGCGGCGTTGGCTGAGACGGCGCGGACGCAGCGCATCCAGCGCTTCATGTTGGATTTGTTCGGGGGCGGCGACAAGGAGGCTGGTCCTGCGCACGATTTGCGCGTCGTCACTCTCATCGATCGGGGCGTGCAGGAAGCCCGGACACTCAACGCCGAGCCAGAGGTACAGGCCGATCTGTACCTGACTCTCGGTGGCATGTACGAAAAGCTTGGCAAGTTTGACCGCGCCGATTCGCTGCTCGAATCCGCGCGGAAGATTCGCGGATCGATCGCGGGGCAGGACAGCGTCGAGACCGCCCAAAGTCTGGTTGCCCTCAGCCTTTTGCGCACAGATCAGGGCCAGTATCCAGAAGCTGAGCGGCTGGCACGCCAAGCGCTCGCCATCGAAAATCTACGTCTCCTCCGTGATAGCCCCATTCGTGCGGAGGCAGCAGCCGCATTGGGGAACGCGCTTCAAATCGACGGCAAGTACCAGGAAGCAGTACAAATGCTCGATGAAAGTGTACGGGTTCAGTCGGGCCCGGGCGGAGATCCCGCAGATCTCCCCGAGAGCCTGATGGCCCTGGCTGACGCTCATGGCTATCTTGGTCATTACGCGAAGGTAGATGCCTTGGTCCGGCGCGCGATGGAAATCGACCGCCAAATCTATGGCCCCACCCACCCGCATCTTGCCGATGAGCTGAGCGAACTGGGAGGCAATCAGGAAATCCTGGGAAACTATGCCGAAGCCGAAAAGTATTACCGGCAGGCCCTCGAAATCGTTCAATCCTGGTACGGCAGCGATCATCCTGAGACGGCATGGCAGATGGCGAGACTCGCTCAAGCGCTTGGAGCCCAAGGAAAGTATGATGAGGGAGAGAAGTTGGTGCAGCAGGCACTCCCCATAGAGGAGCACGCCTACGGAACCGTACATCCCAAAGTTGCGTTCATGCTCAACCTCTTGGTGGATCCGGCGGAGCGGAAGGGGAATATGGACCAAGCGGAGAGCTACCTTACACGGATGCTCAATATCGACCGGTCGGTTTACGGCGATAAGCACCCTTCTGTTACCACCGCGATGGCGAATCTCGCCCATCTGTATCTGTTGAAGAAGGAGTATGTTCGATCGGAACAGCTCTATCGAGAAGTCGTCCAGCGTTTCACGGAAGAGCTCTCAGCAGACTCCGTGGACACAGGAATCGTCCAGATCGACTTGGGCCGGGTTCTTCTCGCAGAGCGGAAATATCAGGACGCGGAAACACACAGTTCAGCGGGTTACAGGATTTTGGCAAAACAGACCAGCCCGTCGATGAGGTTCCGGCAGTTCGCCTGCGAAGACCTGGCGGCCGAATACGAAGCCCTCCACCAACCCGAGAAAGCGAAGCAGTTCCAGGCCGAATTAGCTGCGGCGGGCCGATAAGCCGCCGCGCAGGACGTAGCGCGGGCATCCTGCCCGCGGGTGCACGGGCGTCCCGCCCGTGCACCCCGTCATGGCCGGGACGGCCATGGCACAAGGCGCGTAGAACTGGGCTTCAGCCCT
>CAZCVY010000013.1:0-57994 GCA_964501985.1 uncultured Acidobacteriota bacterium
CTGAATTCCACGGTCGCTACCAATTAAGAGCATTATTTAGTGTAGTCAACTTAGTAGCCGCAGGTTTTAACCTGCGGATGATGGAACCCGCGCGATGACCCAACCCCAACGGGGTTGACGGTTCGAAAGGTCGGCCCCTTCAGGGCCGGAGACATTCCGGGTGCTCCGGTTTCCGTAGGTTTCACCTACGGCTATTCATGGAATCCCGCTTCGCGGGAAGGTGACGAGTCGAATCGATAACGCGCTTATCTTAGCCTCCATGACGCCGGAAGCCTATTCATTCGGACCGCCCGGCAGTTCGGTGAAAACTGCCAGGTTCTTGCCCCGCCGCTCGCGCCACGTCCCACGGCTGGCTCGCCGTGGGCTAACATGACAGCGCCAGCTTCGCGGGCTTTGAGATGGTGCCCGGGCGTAACTCAACGCATATGCCCCTTGCGCGCGTAGCCTGCCCGCCCGTTTCAAAAAGAGTCACAATCAGTCTGAATGGCTGCTTGACAAGACCTGAAACATTTCTCATAATCCGACCATCCAAGGGTTCTTTTTTCACGAACAGGGCTAAGACCAAATAGAAGAGAGGTGTTCCCAATGAACAGACGTGGGATGAGTCTCCTATGGGTCCTGACTATCCTTTGTGCAGCTTTCGCCGTGTCGTGTTCCAAGGAAGCGGCTCCAGGCGCCGCACCGCAAGCTGCGGCGCCCGCCCAGCCAGCGGCGGCAGCACCGGCAGCTCAGCCGGCTGCTACAGCGCCGGCGGCACCGGCCGGACCGGCGGTGGCGGTGATTCCGCCGGCAGGCCTTGCCAATAGCCAATCCTCCAAGACTCCTGATCTGCGATGCGATCTCATGGAGGTGCGGCGTGTCAGCGGCGGCGCGCTGCTGGTCAAATGGCGACTGGTGAATGCCGCCGCGCAAGCAAAAACCCTTCCTTACTACAATGGATGGAACGTTCGTCCTCCCCCCGAAGCGCTCTATTACATCGACCCTGCCGAAAACAAGAAGTATTCTCATCTTACCGACACCGACGGGCGCGGAATTGAAGATCTCTTTCAGGGAGACATTCCGGCGGGAGAGCAGCGCGGAAGTTGGGCGAAGTTTCCCGCGCCACCGGCCACCTCCGGCAAAATCAGCGTCAACATTCCGGATTTCCCGCCGTTTGAGGATGTTTCAGTATCGCAGTGAGGGGTGATTCTTGTTGAAGCCAAGCCCATGCGGCTACACTTGTGCGCTTCTCTGTCTTTGGGGGTTATTGATTGGACCTCCCTGCCTGATGGCCCAGAAATATCAGGTTGACGACCCCATTCCTCCGGGTGCGAAGGGAGCGATCGAGCCCATCCAGGGCAAAGTGGTGGATATCAAAGGGCTGGGCCTAGGCGTGGGAGGCAAGGTTCAGGATTTGAACGCGGCTCTTCGAGACCTGGGGGCAAAGACCACCGACATGGAGATCCGAATTGAGCTCTCCAGTGATGTTCTGTTCGATTTTGATAAAGCCGACCTCCTCCCCAAAGCCCTTCCCGAATTGACCAAAGTCGCCACCGTCCTGAAAGCTTATCCCAAGGCTTCTTGTACCATAGAGGGCTTTACCGACAGGAAAGGATCGGATCCCTATAACCAAAAGCTCTCCGAGCGCCGCGCAGAATCGGTGAAGAACTGGCTGCTCACGCAGGGCATTTCCAATCCCATGGCGACGCGCGGATGGGGAGCGCAGAAACCCGTGGCCCCCAATACGCTCCCCGATGGCCGCGACAATCCCGACGGGCGCCAAAAAAATCGCCGAGTTGAGATCGTGGTGAAAAAAGCCTAAGGCGATGGAGAACGGCCCTCCAACAATCCTTGAAATACAGCAAGGTTCTTGCGCCAGCGCTCGACCGCCCATTTCCCCAACTGCCTTTGACGCTCCTGTTGGTCCACAGGAGATGCCCGCAGCTTCTCAAGGCATTCCGGTTCGATTACGGAAGTATCGTAAGTGATGACGGCATCTTCCGGAAACCCGTAAAATCTCCGCAGGCGCTCGGGCATCACCATAACGCCGTTCATCTCCACGCCTACGATCAGGGCGGCGGTAAACCTGCACACCAGATAGTCCGAAGGGGATACAATCGGCAACCAAATAAACAGAGGTCTCCTCTGCTCGCCCAGAGAAGTCATCAACTGGACGCCACTGAGACCGATATGCTGCGTATAGAGTTTGTCGTCGGCCGAAAAGAACCGGCACCTGTAGCGATCATAGTGCACGAGCCGGCCGCCGGCTTTGAGATAAGCGTGGGCGCCGGCAATATCCTTGCCTTCGAATTGGCCTAGCGTGATCAGTGCGGGGAGCTCCGCGGGATCGTGCGGGGGCGGGGAAGCGACGTCCAGCCCTAACGCCTCGGGGCCGGGTGGTCTGGAATATAAGGGGAAAATCCACCTTTCTTCGCCCGCCACCGGAGTCAAATAGACGGATGTCCCATAGGGGTTCAGCTCGGCATCCTCCGGGTGGTGATGCACGACAATCAGGCGCTTCCGGGCATTCCATTCCTCTAACACAGGTCCATAATCCAGCCATGTAAAAGAGGTATTTAAGAGGATAACATCAAAGTGGGAGCCAGGATTATTGATCTGCGACCACTCGGCGATCTTATCGCCGCCGAGGGGCAGCCGCGCGCGGAAATAATCGACCATGTGGAATTGATCCCCGGTTTCATAGAGCAGGTGAGGATCGTGCCCCAGTTCCAGGGCGAGAGCGGCAAAGGCGCCCATATCTTCCGTATGGCCGGGAAGTCGTTCCACAACGGCAATGGTGTGAGTCATCTAGAGTCTCCATGAAGCCGCATTAAAAATGATGAGGGTCAAGGTTCTGTTCTTTAAATTCGTTCTCTCTCGTTTTTCTATTGACAGCTATAAGACAATTTGTTGATAATCCTCCAGCAGCGGCAAAACGCCAATTAAATAATTGAAGGAGTACCCCATGGCCGAGAGCGTCCAAAAGAAGCTTTCAAGAGTGCGAGCCCCACGTGTCCACGTGACCTATGATGTGGAAACGGGTGGTGCTATCGAAACAAAAGAACTTCCATTTGTGATGGGAGTGCTCGGTGATTTTTCGGGTCAACCTGTCGATCCCCTACCCAAACTCAAGGATCGAAGGTTTGTTGAAGTTTCGCTGGATAATTTTGACAGCGTTTTGGAAAGCATGAAACCCCACGTGGCATTTTCCGTAGACAATAAGCTGAGCGATGACGAGAATGCGGGGCAGTTGAAAGTCGATCTCAACTTCAAAAGTATGGATGACTTCGAGCCTGAAAAGGTCGCGCGGCAGGTGAAGCCTCTGCGCGAATTGCTCGAGCTCCGCACCCGTCTCAGTGACTTAAAGGGCGCGCTGCAGACCAATGACAAGCTGGACGAGGCACTCCTCGATGCCGTCTCAAATACTGAAAAGCTGAATAAGTTGCGGTCGGAACTCGAACCGAAGAAGGAGGGGAACAATGGCTAACGAAACGAAAGCGGCCGCACAAGCACAAGTGACCGAGCAGGTCGGGGAAAGATCTCTTCTCGACCAAATTGTCGAAACGGGGCGGGTGGGAACGGACACTGCGACTCGCGAACGCGGCAAGAGCTTAGTGAAAGAATTCCTCACCCAGGTTTTGGAGGGCGAGGTCACCATCTCCAAAGATACCGAAGCAATGATCAATTCGCGCATCGCGCAGATTGATCATCTGCTCTCCATTCAGCTCAACGAAATCCTTCACCATCCCACGTTTCAAAAGCTGGAAGGCAGTTGGCGGGGCCTCAGATACCTGATCAGCCAGAGCGAAACCAGCGCCATGCTGAAGATCAAGGTCATGAACGTTTCCAAGAAGGACCTTCTGCGCGACCTGCAACGCGCCCCGGAATTCGATCAAAGCGCAGCCTTCAAGAAAGTTTACGAAGAAGAGTTCGGAATATTCGGCGGCCAGCCGTATGGCGCGCTCATCGGCGATTACGAGTTCACCAAGCATCCGGAAGACCTGGAGCTTTTGGAAAAGATGGCGGCAGTGGCGGCCTCAGCGCACGCCCCCTTCATTTCCGCGGCCGGTCCCCAGCTCATGAACATGGAAAGCTACACGCAGTTGGACCAGCCCCGCGACATCGGCAAGATCTTCGATACCACGGAGTACGCCAAGTGGAAGGGCTTCCGGCAAAGCGACGACTCGAAGTACGTCTGCCTCACTTGCCCCCGAGTTCTCATGCGGCTGCCCTACGGCAAAGATACCGTGCCCGTCGACGGCTTCAACTTTGAAGAAGGGGTGGATGGGACGGACCACAACAAATACTGTTGGGGCAATGCCGCCTACGCGCTCGGCGCCAGAATGACGAATGCCTTCTCGTTGTACAACTGGTGCACGGCCATCCGGGGCGTCGAGGGTGGTGGGTTGGTAGAAGGCCTTCCCTCCCACACGTTCCATACCGATGAAGGCGATGTGGCGCTCAAGTGCCCCACCGAAATCGCCATTACCGACCGCCGAGAGAAGGAACTGGCGGACCAAGGGCTGGTGCCCCTTGTCCATTGCAAGGGCACGGACAAGGCGGCATTCTTCAGCATTCAATCCTGCAACAAGCCCAAGATTTACGACAGCGATGCCGCCACGGCCAATGCCCGCCTGTCTGCGCAGCTTCCGTACATGATGGCCACTTGCCGTTTCGCGCATTACCTGAAGTCGATGATGCGCGACAAGGTTGGCAGCTTCCTTTCTCGTGACGACTGCTGGAAGTTCCTCAATCGCTGGATCAGCCAGTATGTCACGGAAGACGACAATGCCGATCAGGCGACAAAGGCCCAATTCCCTCTGCGCGAGGCGCGCGTGGACGTGGAGGAAATCAAAGGCAAGCCTGGCTGCTACCGGGCCATCAGCTATCTGCGCCCGCACTTCCAACTTGACGAGATCAGCGTATCTCTCCGGCTGGTTGCTACGTTGCCGGAACCGGCGAAGAGGTAATTCTCGATTTTTAGTTTTGGCGGGATTTTCGGCAGGGTGCGCCTTTGCCGTCGACCCGTGATTTCAAATCGGTGAAAGGGAGGAACGAGCAATGCCTAGTGATTACTATCTTCTAATTGCAGGGATCAACGGGGAAACGCAGGCGCAAGGCTTGACCAACAACATCGAGCTCGAGAGTTGGAGTTGGGGCGCTTCGAATCCTGCCAGTCTCGGCGGCAAAGGTCTCGCCGCCGGAAAACCTTCACTGTCGGACTTGACCGTCAGCTTCGCGCTGGAAGCCGCCAGCTTCCAGATCATCAAGAGCTTGGTCAACGGGACTGTCGCTGCCACTTCCACGTTCACCGGCCGCAAGACAGGCGGCGCGGGAACACCTTACGTTTACTTGGTCATTACTCTGACCAATTGTTTGTTGACGTCTTTCAGTACAGGCGGTGGTTCGTCCGGTGTGCCTTCGGCGAGCCTCAGCATTGCGTACGAAAAAATCCAGTACCAATACTACTCACAGGATACGGCCAAGGGGACCGTTACTTTGGCCGGACAGGCAACCTACGACATCAAGCAGGTACAACAGACGTAGGCGCGCCAGAGGTTCTTGGTGCAGACATCGAGGTGCAAGCGTCTTCACGGCCCATTGCCAATTGGGCCGTGAAGATACCTTGATGGGCATGATCATTGGCGTCGTGCTGATCAAGCGAAGGGCCCCGGCATCCTGCGTGAGTCGGTGAGCCGAATAGACGACAGGGGTTCATCTCCGAACATTCGGGCTCACGATCACCGCTCCCACGCATTCCTCCGCAATCGCTAGAGCCCGGCACTGCAACAAACTGATGCAAGCTGTACGGTGTTCTATGAGCGCCGAACCTATTCCTTCTCGACACGGGCGGACATAGACCGCTATCACTGAAAATGGAGAGCCGGAGATGAGCGTACAAGAGTTGTTGAGAGCCGGCCGATTGGCTGACGCGCTAAAAGCCCTGAGCGCCGAAGTGCGGGATAATCCGACCGACACGCGCCGCCGAACCTTCCTCTTTGAACTCCTATGTTTCGCGGGAGAGTACGTCCGGGCGGATAAGCAACTGGAAGTGTTGGGGCAAGCGGGGCCGTCGAGTGAGATCGGCGTGCTGCTTTATCGTAGCGCGCTTCATGCCGAGCAAGAGCGGCAGGCCCTTTTTACCCGCGGCGAGTTTCCGAAGCGGCGGGACTCGTCTGCGCCAGTACCGGGAGGTACGTTCAATGGAAAGGCGTTCACTTCCTTCGCGGACGCTGATCCTCGAATTGGCCCCCGCCTCGAGATTTTTGCGGCAGGGACATACCTGTGGCTTCCCCTCGAACACGTCGCCTCGATTCAGATCGAACCTCCCAAGCGCTTAAGAGACCTGTTGTGGACGCCCGCGGCGGTTCGAACCACGCCCGCATTCAAAGGCGCTGAACTCGGCGAAGTCATGCTTCCCGTCCTTGCTCCTTTCTCCTGGAAGCACGCCGATGATGAGGTGAGGCTCGGACGATCCACCGTGTGGGAGCAACACGAAGGATACGATGAGGAAGTCCCCTTCGGCCAAAAGATGTGGCTGGTCGATGATGAGGAAATACCCTTTCTCGAATTGCGCTCGGTGGAGTTCACCCCGGCTCCAACGGGAGACTGAAGAACCATGCCCCTTGTTGACGACCTGTTGATCCCCATCGAAGGCGAGAACCCCAGCGGCGCCGACCTCCGCTACGAAGACATCTATTCGAAGATCAAGGAAGCCCGCCGTGAGGAGGCGGTTCCGCCTCCGGGTATGACCGAGAGCGACCGCAAGGTCGCGGATAACCCCCTGGTCATCAAACTCTCCACTGAAGCGCTCACCAAGAAGACCAAGGATTTGTGGTTGGCGGCTTGGCTCACGGAGGCGTGGGTAAAGCAAACCGGCTTTGGCGGGCTCCGGGATGGCTTGTCCCTTTGCCACGGCATGATCGAGAAATTCTGGGACACGCTCTACCCCGCACTCGAGGACGGCGATGTGGAAATGCGGGCGGCGCCCTTGGAATTCCTGGGCACAAGGCTCGAACTCCCGCTGAAAAGCGTTCGCCTCGTACAAAAACAACCCTATGGCTTTACGGACGTCAAAGAGTCCCGCAAGCTGGGGTACGAGGCCGACACAAAAAGTGACGAAGCGAAACAGGCCCGGAACGCAGCAATTGCGGACGGGAAGATTGCACTCGAAGTTCTGGATAAGTGCTTTGAAGAAACTCCCAAGGTTTTCTACGCCCAAGCCGAGAAGGACCTCGACGCTTGCATTGCGCTTCTCCCCCCGCTGAAGGAATCCGCCGATGCCAAGTTTGGCGACGCGGGGCCTTCGTTTGGCCCGCTGGAGTCAGTGTTGGCGGAGGTCCGGCAGCTCGTTCATGGATTTCTGCAGAAGAAGCGCGAGAAGGAGCCAGACCCCGTCGAGGAAGGGCAAGCTGAGGCTGCGGCCGAAGGTGGAGAGGCCGCTGGCGGCGTCCCGGGGGAAACCATCGGGCGGTCGGGGCCGGCGGGCATTGTGATCCCCTTCGGCGACAAAGAACCCGCCGAGCGTCGAGGTGCGATTGCGGCTGTTGCGAACGCGGCCGCGGCGCTGCGCAAACTCGATCCCACCAACCCCGGACCTTACCTGATGATGAGGGGCCTGCGTTGGGGAGAACTTCGGGCTGCCCTGAGCAAGCAGGATATGACGCTGCTCGAAGGTCCGCCCACGGAGTTGCGGCAGCACGTCAAGCGTTTGGCCATCGAGGGGAAGTGGGATGAACTGCTGGAAGCCACCGAGAACTCCATGTCGCTGCCTTGCAGCCGCGGCTGGCTGGATCTCCAGAAGTACGCTGTTGATGCGTGCGCGGGATTGGGCGGCGACTATTCCGGCATCGCCATCGCCATTCGCAGTGAATTGAAGACTCTGGCGCGAGATGTGCCGCAGGCCCTGGAAGTCACCTTGCTTGATGACACTCCTGCCGCCAACAGCGAAACTCGATCGTGGTTGCAGGAATTGGTCGCGGAAACGCCGACCCCTGCTCCGGAAGCTGCGCCCACGCCCGAGGGTGCGCCTGCCGAGGAGGGCGCGCCCGTCACGGAAGCTGCAATCGTTGAAAATCATTCGAAACCCGGGTGGCATCGAAAGTTCGCAGACGGCTATGACGTGGCGAACGAAGCTTTGAAGGCGGGGCAGATGGAAAAAGCCATCGCCACCATGATGCAGGAAGTCGACCGGCAGCTTTCCGGGCGGGGCCAGTTCTTCCGCAAATTGCAGCTCGTTGAGATTTGCGCGGCCGCCGGGAAGCCGGAGATTGCCGAGCCCATCATCGAGGACCTGTCAGCGCTCATCGAGAACAATCATCTGGAAACCTGGGAAAACCCCAAGACCATCGCCAAAGCCCTGGTCATGATCATGAAGAACAGCCAGAGGGTGAAAGAGGACGAGCGGGAAAAACAAAGACTCTTCCAAAAGGTCGTCCGCCTTGATCCCGTTCAGGCCATCGCCTCTCTTGGAAGCTAATGCCACCTGTAGATAAAGAAGGCCCCGTAACATTGTCGGTGCTGGATCGCCTCATCGATGCGGAACCGGAGCGCATTCAGGAGCCTCCCCTGACCCGGGCTCAATCGCTCCGCGAACTGCGCACGGCGCTGCGGCGTGATTTGGAGTGGCTCTTCAATACGCGCTGCACCATTGAATCCCCCCCGGAAACTTTGCGGGAGGTCGAGCGGTCCGTTTACAACTATGGCATCCAGGACACCTCAAGCCTGTACATGCGGTCGATCAAGGACCAGGAATTTCTGGCGAAGTCCATTAAGACCGCGATCAACTTCTTCGAGCCCAGGCTTCTGAGCGTAAAAGTCACTATTGGCGGCTCCTTCGGCGAAGTGCGCGGCCTGCACTTCAGTATTGAGGGCTTGCTGCGCATGGACCCGGCCCCGGAGCCCGTTTTCTTTGACACGATACTCGACCCGTCGAAAGGCGAGTACACGGTCCTGAGCAAATAGAATGCGCGATAATCTTCTCGATTATTACGAAAACGAACTCACCTTCCTCCGGCAGATGGGGAAGGAGTTCGCCGAGAAGCATCCCAAGATCGCCTCGCGCCTGCAAATGGACGCGAACCGCTGTGACGACCCGCACGTGGAGAGGCTCCTCGAGGGTTTTGCCCTTCTCGCCGCGCGCGTTCATCTGAAGATCGACGACGAATTCCCCCAGATTACCGAGGGATTGCTGAATATTCTCTACCCGCATTATCTTCGGCCCATCCCCTCGATGACGATCGCGCAGTTTCGCCCGGACCGGGAGGGAAAACTGACCGCCGGTCTCAACATTCCGCGCGATTCCTACCTTTTTTCCCGACCGGTGGATGGGGTTCCCTGCAAATTCCGCTCCTGCTACGACGTGACTCTTTGGCCCATTGAGATTAGCGACGCCCGTTGGGTGACGCCGGACAAGCTCAATCCTCCCCTGCGTGCTCCTGACGCGGTGGCGGCGCTGCGGGTAGAACTTCGCTGCTTTTCCGACATCACTTTCGACAAGCTCCAGATGTCATCCCTGCGGTTCTATCTGAACGGCGAAGGCGATGTGGTGAATTCGCTGTACGAGCTGCTTTCCAACAATTGCCGGCAGATCATTGTGAGGGAACCAGACAGCCCCAAGAAGCCCGCCCACACGCTCACGATGAGGTCCCTACGGGCGATGGGGTTTGCCCCATCGGAATCGGTGATGCCGTACCCGCGGAGGTCCTTCCAGGGCTACAGGCTCTTGCAGGAGTATTTCGCCTTCCCTGAGAAGTTTTTCTTTTTCGAATTGAATGATCTGGAACAATCGTTGAGATCTGTTACCGGTGGACGGGTGGAACTCATCTTTCTCATCTCTCCTTTTGAAGCCGAGCAGCGCCAACAAAGATTGGCAACGGCAGTTACAGCCAAGGTAGTCCTTCTCGGGTGCTCTCCGATTATCAATTTGTTTCCCCAAACTGCCGAGCCGATCATGCTGACCCAGAGGCGGTCAGAGTATGCCGTGGTCCCGGATGCGCGGCGGAGGATGGCCAACGAAGTTTTTTCCATCGAGGATGTGGTCAGTTCCGACCCCGTCACGCATGAACTAACCCACTATGAGCCGTTTTATTCTTACCGGCACCGGACTTTGTCGGACAAGAACCAAACATTTTGGTACTCCACCCGGCGGCCATCGTCGCGAAAAGGGGACGACGGGTCGGAGGTTTCCTTGTTACTTGTCGATCTGTCCATGCAGGCCCGCCTGCCGGACACACAGGTGATCACCGCTCATTGCACCTGTACCAATCGCGACATTGTTGCGCGCCTGCCGTTTGGTAACGAAAACGGCGACTTCGAGGTCGAGGGAATAGGATCGCTGAAGGGTGTCGTGGCCTTGCGCAAACCCTCATCAACTCTCCGGCCTCCCATGGGGAGAAATGCGCTGTGGCGGTTGATCTCCCATCTGGCGCTGAACTACCTCTCGCTCGTCGAGGACGGCAAGGATGCGTTGCAGGAAGTTTTGCGCCTCTACAACTTTTCTGATTCCGCCGATCTGGACAAGCAAATCTCAGGAATCACGGGCGTGAGCAGCAAGCGTCACTTTGCCCGCATCACCTCTGAAACTGGGATCGCCTTCGCCCGTGGAACCCAAGTGCACTTGGAGTTCGACGAGGAAGATTATTCGGGGGGCGGCGTTTTCTTGTTTGCCACGGTCATCGAGAATTTTCTGGGCTTGTACGCTTCGCTGAATAGCTTTAGCCAACTGGTCGTCAAGACACGCCAACGCAGGGGGGTATTGAAAGAATGGCCACCACGGGCGGGCCAAATAATCCTGATGTAAACGTCTCCACGGTGGAAACCGAGCTCCGCGAGGAACCCTTCCTCTTTGAGTTCTTTCAAGCCGTTCGCCTCCTGGGGCGTCTCATGCCGGACAAATCACCCGTGGGGGGATTCAATCCTCCGGGCACGGAGGCGGTGAAGTTCGTCGCCAATTCCACCTTGTCATTCCCCGCCAGCGAAGTGCAATCGCTCGAATGGCCCAAGAAGGAAAGTCCCGGGCGAATGAAGATCAACTTCATGGGCTTGACCGGGCCGCAAGGCGTGTTGCCGCTCTACTACACGGCCTTGTTGGCGGAGCGCGCGCGCGCCAGCGATTCTTCCGCGATCGATTTCTTCGATATTTTCAACCACCGTATCATTTCGCTCTTTTATCTGGCTTGGGAGAAATACCGGTTTTCGGTCGCCTACGAACGCGAGGGACTCGACCCATTTTCGCACCATTTGATGGACCTCATTGGCCTGGGAACTCCTGGCTTGCAAAACCGGCTTGCCCTCATCGATGACTCGATGCTTTATTACTCAGGGCTTTTGGCACAGCGTCCGCGATCGGCGGAGGCACTGCGGAACCTCCTGAGCGATTACTACGAAGTTCCCGTCGAAGTGGAACAGTTTGCGGGTGGCTGGTACCCGCTTGATCAAAATACCCAAACGGCTCTGCAAGGTGGACTCGGCGAATCCGAACAATTGGGTTTCGGGGCGGTGGTGGGTGATGAGGTTTGGGATCAGACGGCCCGTGTCCGCATTGCCTTTGGGCCGTTATCCCTGGAACAATATAAAGATTTCCTGCCGCAGGGGTCTGCCCACCAGTCCCTTCGGGCCTTGACCAATTTTTTTTCCAACGGAGAAATTGATTTCGAGATCAAGTTGATACTCGATCGCAGGGATGTTCCCGCATGTGAGCTGGGCGCCGGCGGTGCGGGCGCTCCGCAACTCGGCTGGCATACTTATGTCACGACGAAACCGATGAAAGAGGACGCTTCGGAAACGTTACTTCAACTTTGGGAAGGAAATGCATATGACCATCAACCTAAAATCGCTAATCGGCAAACTCAATGAGTACACCCGAAAAACCTTGGAGGCCTCCGCAGGCCTGTGCCTGGCTCGCACCAACTATGACATTGAAGTCGAGCATTATGTGCTCAAGCTTCTGGACCAGCCGGACGGTGACTTCGCCGGCATTGTGAATCGGTTTGGCATCGACAAATCGCGTCTCACCGGCGAGCTGAACCGCAGCCTCGACAAACTCAAAAAGGGTAACGCACGCAATCCCACCTTGAGTCCTTCGCTCGTAAAGATGCTGACCGAGGCTTGGACCATCGGATCGATTGATTTCGGCTCCGGCGAGGTGCGAACCGGATTCACCATTTTGGCTCTGTTGACGAATGACGAGCTGAGCCGCCTCGTTCGCGAGGTTTCGAAAGAACTCCAGAAGGTCGAGCCGGAAGTCCTGCGCAAGGATTTCCTCTCCATCATGGAGCGGTCGGAAGAAGATATGGCAGCGCCGGTGGCCGCAGGGGCAGGAGCCCCAGGAGCGCCGGGCGCACCGCGGCCGGCGGGCGGGGGAAAGACCGCCAACCTGGATCAGTTCACCGTTAACCTCACCGAGAACGCCAAGGCCGGCAAGATTGACGCCGTGCTGGGGCGCGATGTGGAGGTTCGCCAGATCATCGATATCCTGATGCGCCGCCGGCAGAACAATCCCATCCTCACCGGCGAAGCTGGCGTGGGCAAAACGGCTGTGGTCGAGGGCTTCGCTGCGCGCGTCGCCAAAGGGGACGTGCCTCCGCCCCTCCGCAACGTGGTCGTGCGCACTCTCGATCTCGCCTTGCTCCAGGCGGGCGCGGGCATCAAGGGTGAATTTGAAAACCGCCTCAAGGGCTTGATTGAAGAAGTGAAATCCTCTCCCATCCCTATCATCCTGTTCATCGACGAGGCCCACACCATGATCGGCGCCGGCGGCCAGGCGGGACAGAACGACGCCGCCAATCTGCTGAAGCCGGCCCTGGCACGCGGAGAATTGCGGACGATCGCCGCCACCACGTGGTCCGAATACAAGAAGTACTTCGAAAAGGACCCCGCCTTGGCGCGCCGATTCCAGGTGGTCAAGGTTGAGGAACCGGGCGAGGTGCAATGCTCGGTAATGTTGCGGGGCATCGTTCCCTCTCTCGAAAAGCATCACAAGGTCCGCATTATGGATGAAGGGCTGACGTCCGCCGTGCGGCTATCGCACCGCTATCTGGCGGGCAGGCAGTTGCCCGACAAAGCCGTGAGCATTTTGGACACCGCCTGCGCGCGTCTGGCGCTGGGGCAGAGCGCCACGCCGCCCGCGATCGAGGATGCAGGGCGTCAACTTGACGACCTCGACGTCCAGAAGGGAATCCTAGAACGTGAGATGGCCATCGGCGCTGACCATGCTGAGCGTCTGGCGGCGATCGCCACGCAAAAGGTCGAAGTCGAAGCTCGCATGAAGGCCCTGAAGGAGCGCTGGACCAAGGAATTTGACCTCGTCTCGAAGATCAGGGATCTTCATGCCCAAATCGAGGGAAGGGCAGTTCCGCCGCCCGCAACCGCCCCGGGCGTGGCTCCCGCAGCGGCCGCCGCGCCCCAACCTGCCGCCGAAGCTGCCGGCGCTGGGGCTACGGCGGCAGCCACCGCGACGGAACCCGCTCCGGCCGCCAACCCCGAGGCCCTGCGCGCCGAACTCGCCAAGGTGGAAGCGGAGCTTACCGCGCTGCAAGGGGAAACCCCCATGCTTCGCGTCGCCGTTGACGCCCAGATTGTCGGCGAGGTGCTCGCTGCCTGGACCGGCATCCCGGTCGGCAAGATGCTCAAAAATGAAATCGCCACCGTGCTCTCGCTCAGCTCGCTCATCGGAAAACGCGTCATCGGCCAAGACCACGCCATGGATATGATCGCCCAACGCGTGCAAACTTCTCGCGCCGCCCTCGATGATCCCAACAAACCCATCGGCGTCTTTATGCTGGTGGGCCCAAGCGGCGTGGGTAAGACGGAAACCGCGCTGGCGCTCTCCGATCTTCTCTATGGCGGCGAGCACAATCTCATCACCATCAACATGTCGGAGTTCCAGGAGGCGCACACGGTTTCAACCCTGAAAGGCTCGCCTCCCGGATACGTTGGTTACGGCGAAGGAGGAGTCCTGACGGAAGCCGTGCGCCGGCGCCCCTACTCGGTCGTCTTGCTCGATGAGGTGGAAAAGGCGCACCCGGACGTTTTGGAACTCTTCTATCAGGTATTCGATAAAGGTCACATGGAGGATGGCGAGGGCCGCGAAATCGATTTCAAGAACACGATCATCATCCTCACTTCCAACGCCTGCACCGATCAAATGATGAAGCTCTGCGCCGACCCGGAGACCATGCCCTCGGCCGAAGGCATCATCAAAGCGATGCGCCCCGAGCTGAATAAGATCTTCAAACCGGCTTTTCTCGGGCGCATGGTGCTGATTCCCTACTATCCCATCCGGGAAGAATCTCTGAAACTGATCGTCCGATTGAAACTGGGGAAGATCCAGAAGCGCATTGACGAGAACCACAAGATTCGCCTGACCTTCGACCCGGCCCTGGTGGACACGGTTGCCAGCCGCTGCACGGAAGTTGAGAGCGGAGCGCGCAACGTGGACAACATCCTGACCAACACCCTTCTCCCGGATATCTCCCGGCAATTGTTGGGGCGAATGGCCGAGGGCGAAAAGGTGTCAAGCATCCACGTCGGCATTGGGGCCGATGGGGCGTTTACCTACAGCTAGAGTCATGCTCCGTTTTGAGCCTCAAAGGGGCGGACTAACAAAGCCCAGGCCAACGGCCTGGGTCTGCAGAAGGAGGAGCGATGGAGCCCTGAAGGGGCGCGCCATGCTCGCCGCGGCAGACTGTAGTTCGCCCTTACAGGGCTCAACGTTCGGAGTTGAGGATCATCTCTAAACGCATGCCGTTGGCCTGGGCTTTGTTCGTTCGCCCCGTTGGGGCTGAACGCAGCGGACATATTCGCGCATTAGGCTTTTCTCGTGAGAAGAGCCGAGCTGGGGCGGTTGTTTACGGCTCAAACGTGTGAGGATGACCGGCGAAAGAGAGTCAATCTATGGGCGCCTGGACTCAAGCAGGTAAGCTGTTTCAGATCGACACTCCACTGGGGCAGGATGTTTTGCTGCTCCGAGGTTTCAAGGGCACGGAGCGCATCTCGCGCCTCTTCAGCTTTTCCCTCGACCTCCTGTCGGAGAACTCCTCCATTGCATTTTCAGATATCATCGGCAAGAACGTGACCCTCTCTTTGAAGCAAATCGACGGGTCCTACCGGTACCTCAATGGCATCATCAGCCGCTTTGCCCAGCATGATGCGACGGAAGAAGAGTTAACGTCGTACAGTGCCGAAATGGTGCCCTGGCTCTGGCTTTTGACCCGTTGTGCGGATTGCCACATTTTCAAAAACCAGAGCGTTCCGGATATCATCACCCAAGTGTTCGGCGCTTTGGGTTTCCAAGATTACACGAATTCACTGCAAGCTTCTTATGAACCGCTCGAGTACTGTGCGCAATACCGGGAAACGAGCTTTAACTTCGTTTCCCGCTTGATGGAGCAATACGGGATCTTCTACTTTTTCAAGCACGAGCAGGGGAAACACACACTGGTGATGGCGGACTCTTCCACTGCCCACAGCGCCTGTCCCGTGGTCAGCAGCATTCCCTATGTCACGGATACAGGTGGACCCCAGGGGGATGTCATCATCGAGTGGCAACTCGAACAGGAGTTGCGCACGGGAAAATACACTCACACGGACTACAATTTTGAAACACCGAGTACCAGTTTAATGGCCAGCGTGCCCACCGTCGATGACGTCGGAGGGAACAGCAATTTCGAGAAATACGATTTCTTCGGAGAGCATAAAACCAAGGATGCGGGAGATGCCCTGGCCAAAATTCGCATGCAGGAGGAAGAAGCTCAACACCTTCTTGCGAGTGGAAAGAGCCACTGCCGCATGTTCGTCAGCGGCTATAAGTTTACCTTGGAGGACCATCCTCGCTCGGACATGAATGCGGATTACGTCCTGACAGAAATACAACACACCGCCGCGACAGACAGCTACGGTACACAGGGATCTCCGGAAGGAGAATTCTACTTAAATACCTTCACGTGCATTCCTCTTTCGGTTCCTTTCCGGCCTTTGCGTCTAACCCCCCGGCCTGCCAGCCACAGCCTCTACTCCGCAGTTGTCATTGGCAGCGGAGAGATCAACACGGATAGCTATGGTCGGATTCAGGTTCAGTTCCCCTGGGACCGTGACGGAACCGGCACGTATTGGGCCCGTGTCACGCAGGTTTGGGCCGGCAATACCTGGGGAGCGCTGTTTATTCCCCGGGTTGGCCAGGAGGTCTATGTCGACTTCGAGGAAGGCAATTTCGACCACCCGGTTATCGTCGGCAGTGTATACAACGCCAATCAGATGCCGCCGGGCAGTCTGCCAGGTAAGAAAAACATCAGTGGCTTCCGGACTCGTAGCACCGAGGGCGGGGGGGATCACAATGCCAACGTCCTGACCTTTGACGATACGATGGGGAGCGAAGTGTTTTACATGCGTGCCGAGAAGGACATGGCGGTGCGCGTGGAGAACAATGAGGATTACCACATCTACAAAAACCAGACCATCACGGTGGATCAAGACCGAACGGAAACAGTTACCAACGGAAACGAATCCGTTACGATAAAAACCGGCACGCGCACCCATACGGTCAAGGGCGACGAATCGCTGACCGTGCAGACCGGCAACCGCTCCGTGACCGTGTCCACAGGAAATGACTCCCACACGGTCTCGCAGGGCAACCGCAGCGCCACCGTCAGCATGGGCAACGATTCGCTAACCGTCAGCGTGGGAAATCATTCCATCACCGTGAGTGCTGGTAGCAGCTCGGTCACGGCCATGCAGTCGATCAAACTCTCCGTAGGACCGAGCAGCATCGAGGTCACCCCCTCAGGGGTGACGATTAGCGCGCCGACGGTGAGCATCACGGGAGATGCGACGGTCTCCATAACGGGCAGCGCCGAAGTGAGTGTGACCGGCGGTATGGTTTCGATCAATGGTTGATGGAAGTTCTCTAGCCAGACAGATGAGGGTATGCCGGGTTTGCCTTTCAGGGGTCAATCGCAGGCCGAGGGGTTGCGAATCTTACGATAGGCACAAATCATGGGCAATGATGAAGTAGCGAAAACACCGCCAACGCCATTAGAGCAGCTCTCGGAGCGCGCGAAGGTAAGCGATGAAGCCAAAGCTCTGCTCACCGATCGCTCCGCCACCAAGGAGTTTATCGCCCTCCTGGTGGAGAAAGAGCTATTTAAGGACGCATTGCGCATGATGGCCTTTCTGCTCCCCAAACGGGAGGCGATCGGCTGGGGCTGCCTTTGTGTTCGGCACGTTTTGGCAGCCGACAAGGACAAACCGCTCCCGGAAGTTCAACTCGCCGCGGAACGATGGGTGTCTGCTCCCAATGATGACAATCGCTGGGCGGCAAAGCAATTGGCGGATAAGGAAAAGTCCCCAACTCCCTCCGCCTTGCTGGCCAAGGCTGTTTTTTTCGCCGGTCCGAGTATTGTGGCGCCCAACCTGAAGCCAGTGCCGCCGCCCGACCAATTAACCTCCGAATTTGTAGTCAACGCCGTGTTCATCGCCGGCTTGGTCAAAGAACCAGATAAGGCCAAGGAAAAGTATCAGGTGTTTATGCAGAAAGCCGCGGCTTTAATGGCGCGGATGGCGCAGCCTGCCAAGCAGTGAAGGTTGATGGAGACCGCTGAGTTTGTTCCCCGGAAACGGGAACAAGATCGTGAGCCGTAGGTGAACCTACGGCGGGGAGGACACTTCAATGCCAATACAGGTCGTCGAAGGAGCGTTGCTTATGTGCCCGTTCGGCGTGGCGCCGAGCCCTTTGAGTGTGACTTCGGACCCCACGGTCACCTCGTCGGGGATGCCGGCTGCCACCATCATGGATTTTGCCCCGCTGGTGAATATCATGCCCTTTGGAGTGTGTACAACGGTATCGAACCCCGAGGTGGCCGCCGCTACCGCGGCCGCGCTCGGCGTGCTCACCCCGATGCCTTGCATTCCCGCCACCGTGGCGCCATGGATTCCCGGCGCGCCCACGGTCATCAAGGGCGGGTTTCCCGCTCTCGATAACACCTGCAAGCTGATGTGTATGTGGGGAGGCGTGATTGAAGTTACCTTCCCCGGCCAGGTCACGGAGATGATCGCCTGATCTGACGTTGCTTCAGCATGGCGTAAGAGCCAGCGCGGATGGCGCAGACTCCTGCCTTTTGGAGTCTGCGACCCCGAAGGGACCGTGCGCGTTCAGCGCAGCCGATCCATTCGAAGGATGGATGCATCATCCCGATAGTAGAATCTCCAACTTGACCACGGCGACTCACCGGGGAGTTGGCGTAACCACAGGACAGGTCACTCGTTGGGCTGGTTTTCGTACGGGGGCGACTCCCTCTAAAGCCAGTAAAACGTGGTTGTCTGATCCCTTCCGCGCTCTGCGCTCGGTCCCGCTATGCCGCCGCAGGCTTCCAACACGGTACTACGCCTCGCCTCGGCTCAGGTCAAGCGAAATGGAGGCCAAGGGGTCAAAGTGCCCGAGAAAAAATAGGGTATATGGCCCGCGGTCCCATCGGCATAGGGGCAGGCCTCGTGTCTGCCCACCCCGGCGCTGATCCAGCCCCTGCGATCGGGCACCCACGAGGTGCCCCTACGCCCCCGCGGCCGATTCGGCCCCTACGATTGGGCGCCCCTACGTGCCTCTATTGGTATTTTCCTACCGCCCCAAAATCGAATGTAAAATCGACATCGACATTCTTCCAAACGGCGAAATTGTCCCTATTCACCTAGCCTCTGGTCGCCAACGTGCTACATATCTAGCAGTGGATTGTCGATGGGGTGGGAACATTCATGAGTGCTGGGTCCGGGCACCGGGCTCCGGGTGCTGGGCATCGCTGTTGGAAAAGCCCGCGAAGCGGGTGAAACCATGTAGCCCACGGCAAAGCCGTGGGAAAGAGTGCCGGTCCGATCACGCGAGCCCAGTCGCGGTCTGTTGGACCCGGCTTTGCTAGTCCGGCCCGTTGGGGCGGGAATGCCACGATGTATCAGAAAACGAAGGTACTTAGGCGCTGAGGCGAGGAAATTCTAAAAAATGTATATGTATGATAAAGAATGCTTTAGCTAGCTTCTGGGTCGCTAGCAGCGTAAAACAAAGTGAATCAAAAAATGAAGGCTAATCCCACGATGTTATTGAAAACAGAGGGAGGGGGGCTGGCTAATCCCACGATATTCATGAAAACAAAGATAGTTAACCATGTTTTGCCACGATATTTATGAAAACACAGGTAGTTGTGCGCTAAAACGAGCCGGTAGGAAGCAGAGGATGCAGAAAAAAGAGAAAATTGCTTCACTTTTTGCGAGAAAAAGAGGGATTGCCGTGTCAGGTGTGAGGTGCCAGGTCTTAGGTGCTAGGTGTCAGGTGTCAGGTCGAGCATCGGCGGTTGGGTGCGGGGCCGCAGGAGCCTGACGGCGGAGAAAAGTGGCAAAAATGAAGGTTCATCCGGGGATGTTGATCAAAAGAAAGGGCAGGCATCGGGCGCCAGGCATCAGGTGCCGGGTGCTAGGTGTTAGATTATGAGGTGTCGGGAGTTAGGTGTCAGGACGAGGCGTTGGTTGCGGAGCCTGTGGGAGCCTGACGGCGGAGAAAAGTGGCAAAAATGAAGGTTCATCCGGAGATGTTGATGAAAAGAAAGGGCCGGGCCGGGCGTTAGGTGTCAGGTGCCAGCGGCGCGAACCGGGTGGGTTTGGCTGAACTGGGGCGCAATTCCGGCAAGGCCGCAAGAAAAAATGATAAATTACGTTCAAAGCCGGAATGTACTTGAAAACAAAGGAACACACGACATAATGCCCGAATAGACAAAGACATCTAGATCCTTATTCACGACGTTTACGCCAAATTGAGCGCTACTTTGCAGAGAATTGCAGTTTTTCAAGGACAATTTGCCAGATCATTTTCGTTTCTCGCGGGTTTTTTCGTGCATAATACAACCCGTTTGCTTGGTGGATCGGTGTCAGGCGAAGGGTATCAGTTTCCCAACTCATCCGGGCACTGGGTATTTGGTTCCTGGGGCTGACACCTGAAGCCTTTTTATGATTTCAGTCATCATTCCAACGTACAACGAGGCCGCGGTCATCGAGGAGACTCTGCGGCGGGCCGCGGCGGCGCTGCGGAGCGCCGGTGAGGACTTCGAACTCGTCGTGGTGGATGACGCGAGTGCGGATGGCACGGCGGAGCGGGTGGAGGGGCTTGCCGCGGAAATCCCCGCGCGAGTGCTGAAGCGTCCCGGCCGTCTGGGACTCGCGACCGCGGTCCTGGATGGATGGTCGACGGCGCGGGGCGATGTATTGGCGGTCATCGACGCCGATTTGCAACATCCTCCCGAGACGCTCGCGGCGCTGGCGGCGGCAATCCGGGGAGGTGCGGACCTGGCGATTGGCAGCCGTTATGTGCCGGGAGGAGGCACTTCCGATTGGACGCGCGTGCGCCGGTTCATTTCCCGCACGGCGACGCACATGGCGGCGACGGTGCTCCCCCTCAAGCTCGCGGCGGTCGGCGACCCCATGTCGGGCCTGTTCATGATTCGCTCCTTCGCCCTGCGCGGCGCCGCACTGAATCCCCTCGGCTACAAGATTCTGCTGGAGGTGATCGCCAAGGCCCACTATAGGCACTTGGTGGAGGTCCCCTACGTTTTTCAGGAACGCGAACGCGGCGCGTCCAAGCTCGGGGCGCGGCAATACGCGGAATACCTCCAGCACCTGGCGCGGCTGGCGATTAGGACGGGCCAATTTCTTGGCTGGGTACGCTACGGCCTCGTGGCGCTCGCGGGCGCCTTGATCGATATTGTCCTATTCGCCGCGCTGGTCAATAAAGCTGGTTGGCCGCCCGCCGCCGCATTGCCTGTGGCCATCGAGGTGGCGCTACTGAGCAACTTCGTTTGCGGCGAAGTCTTCACGTTTCGCTCCGCTGAAACGCCGGCATTTCGACCGGGAGCATGGCGCAGATTCATGCGGTATGAGCGGATCTGTTTGGCCGGTGCGCTTTGCAACTTTCTTGTCACCCTCTTGGGGATTAAGCTGGGCGGGAAATTGGTGAGCGCCGCGGCGGCAGGAGTGGTGGCGGGCGGCGCGCTGAACATGCTGTTGAATATTCCCGCCATCTGGAGGACGTGGTCAAGCCGCTCGCGCGAAGTGGCCTCCTCAGGTCGTGGTTCAGTTTGATCGCTTATGACGCAGAACAGCGTGCCCCTCAACACGATCCGGCTCTCCGTCGTGGTCACGGTGTATTCTGAAACCTTCTCGATCGACGAGACGATCAAAATCCTGTTCGATAAGGATCGCGGGTACATTCAGGAAATCCTGCTGTTGACTTCGCCCCGGGCAGCGGAGAAGACCTTCGCCATTTGCCGGCAATGGGAAGCGCGAGAGCCTAGGGTCAAAGTGGTCGTCCAGCGGAACAACCCCGGCATTGGCTGGGCCTATCGCGAAGGGATGCAGGCCGCGAAGGGGAACTACGTCGCGCTGATGGCAGCGGACCTGGAAACTGAGCCTGCCGCCGTGGATCGCATGGTGCAGAAGTTGGTGGAAACCGGCTGCGATGAGGTCATCGCCAATCGCTGGCTGCCCGGCGGTGGATTCACCAATTACGACCCGTTGAAACTTGTCCTCAATTGGATTTTTCAGAAGGCGTTCCGTGTGCTGTTCTGGACCCGCATTGGTGACTTCACCTTTGGACTGAAGCTGCTCAGCAAAGAGGTGGCAGACGCCGTGAAGTGGGAAGGCACGATGCATGAGATTTGTATCGAGACCACGGTAAAGCCCCTTAAGAAAGGCTATCATCTGGAACAGGTCCCCACCGTTTGGGTCGGCAGGCAGGAAGGCCGCAGCGTGAATACGTTCTTCAAGAATTTCCGGTACGTGAAGATGGGGCTCAGGACCTTTTTAGGTTATAGGTAACATCTGTGCCCTGTAACCTGTCCCCTGTAATCTAACGAGGAGCGCATGAACAAGCCTTACCACATTGTCTTCACCACGATTCACCATCCCGCGATTCTGCGCGACCTTTACGAGAACATCCATCGCCATGGCCATCTCGAAGAAGTCAAGGTTTGGGTGGTGGGGGACCGCAAAACACCGCCCAGCGCCGGCGCCCTTGCCGCGGAGATTTCTGCGAAGGGCCTCGAGACTGTCTATTTTGGCGTGGATGCGCAGGATGAGTGGGGGCGGAAATTCGCTCTCTACCCGCTGATTCCCTACGATACGGACGGTAGAAGAGTGTTTGGCTATCTGCGCGCGCTGGAAGAAGGCTGCGAGCTGCTGATTTCGATTGATGACGATAATTTCCCCACGCACGACGACTTTGTGGGGTTTCACCGGAGAACCGGGCAGGCTTGGCGGGAGCCCGTGCTGAAAGAGGAACGGGGATTTCACAATGTTTGCGAATACTTGACGTTCGAACCTCCGCGCCTGGTGTTCCCTCGAGGGTTCCCCTTCCAACTCCGCGGCCACGTGAATCAGCCGGATCAGGCGCCTTGCCCCGAGGGCGCGGTCATTGGCGCTACAGAAGGACTGTGGCTCGAAGAGCCGGACGTTGACGCCACCACCTGGCTGAATGGAAAGGTGAAAGGCGTGGACTATCGCGGCCCAGACGCATTCGTCCTCGATTCGTCCACCTGGTCGCCGGTCAACACCCAGAACACCAGCGTGGTGCGGGAATTGATTCCAGCCTTTGTGTTTGTCACCATGGCTTGGCCGGTACCCGGTGGCAAGCTGGATCGTTATGGCGACATCTGGGGCGGTTACTTTTTGCTGGCGTTGATGCAGGGCACAAAGTACCACGTGGCGTTCGGCCGTCCCCTGGTCGAGCACCGGCGAAATCCTCACAACTACGTTGATGACCTTCGGTTCGAATTCTGGGGAATGGTTCTGACCGATTGGCTGCTCGAAATTTTGCGCCGTTCGTTCAAACCGGTCAGCCAGAGCATGACGGGGCGGGTTCTGGAATTGGCGGAGTTTGTGGATTCCGAAGCCGTCGCGCACTTGCCGGCTTGGTGTCCGCCGGAAATTGTAAGCTTCCTCCACTCCACGGCCCAAAACCTCCGCCAATGGTCGGCGGCGTGCCGACAGATTGGAGTCTAGGTTCGCTTGTTGAAAGGTCGAATCGAAGAGGCGACCGCGCGCAATCGCACAGCTTGTGCCACCACCGATCCCAGATCGTCATTCGGTGATGAGACTCCGCACACTGTCTTACGGCCAAATCTGGTTCAGCACCATCGCCAGTCTGACGCCCGCCTTGGCAACCTGCTGGTCGACGGTGGGAGCGACGGCGTCCACGTAGTTCTGCGACACTTGCTCATGAAGCTTCAGCATGCGCGCAGAGACATGATTGTCATCGTTGCATCCCTTCACCACCTCCGGCTTCTCCACGGGAATCGCCACCGGGAGTTTGGCGTAAACCACCGAATCGGCAAGATCGTGGCCTTCCCACGCCCAGTTTTCCACGTTGATGCCTTCCCCCTGCCACGCGCCTACCTGCGAACGGAACTGGCGATCAAGGGCCGCGGCCCACTGCGCCACTGTTTCCGTTCCCTTCAAGTGCTGGATGATTCCGAAATCCCAGATGGCATGGAGGTTGGGCGCGTAGGATTCGTGCTCGGGGTTTTTCTCGACTGGAACATTCCCGAAGAAGTCGATGGGAACGCAATTCCCCCCCAAGTCGTTGTTGGAAACGCAGTGCAGAGGCTGGTGGAGGTCCCCCACAAAATGGATGATAAACCGCAGGGCATCCGCTCGCACACGGGCGTCGGTCTCGGTGCTGCGCAGCAATTCCACCTGACGCTCGATCGCACTGGTTACGCAGCCCGGGGGTGACGGGCAGAATTCCACCAGGGCACTGTGAGGCGCGTCGCGAGGGATGTCAATGTAGTGCCACGGACTCGCCTCCGGCCGCGCAGACCGCAGGTCGTCGGCCCAGGTGGAAGCATCCGCCATCAAGTCGAGCCCCTGGCTCGAGCAGTAGCGGGCAAGCGCCGGATCAATCGGCTGGCTCTGCAAGAGCTGGTTCGCCATCTCCAAAGCATGACCACTCATGTGCTTTTCGGCGATCATGGCCACAGCTTGGTGACCCTCGCACCCCCAGGACCACGCCCGCGCCGGACAAAACAGCAGGATAAACGCTGCGCCCAGCGCCCAGAGGCAGGACCCTCCGGGCATAGATCGGCCCGCGCAAGTGAGCTTCATCGACCCTCCGCCTAGTTGGATTTCTCCCCATGAAATTCTAGGCCTTTTTGGCGGTTAGCGCTACACGTCCTTCCTTGGGCAGTGTCCCGTGCTCCGTCCGGAGAACCTCTTTTCCACGGTCTTTCCTCGATCCCCAGCCACGCCAAAGTCAGGGCGATGCCGGTAAATACATTCGCAATTCGGCGAAGCCTCGCCCCCTGCCTGTTTCCCAGAAAACCGCCCGATTACGCGCGAGGATCCGTGCGAGCGGCTCAGGTCGGTGGCAGCGGAACGATCCGGGACTCGTCGAGGATTCGGAATAATCCGGGGCACACCTTGGAGGCGCAGACGATCGGCGCCCCTCCGGAGTATTGGACGGACGTGATCAGACTTGGTGTCCCGCACAGCGGGCAAGCCAGCACCGCAACGAAACTGGGAGCAAACGACTCCCGCAAGTGCGCGAAGTCGTCCAGAAAGACGATATCCCCGGGGGCCATTTCCGAAAGCGATGCGCGGCTCGACAAATGCAACTCAGAGGGAATCTGGTTAGCGCGACTCGAGCTGGGATTTCCCCGAACACTCTCGCGGGCCGCCACGGTGCCCGATTTCCCGAGTTTGTTGGTATGCCTTGCCAATGCCTTAACGACCTTTCCTCGTGCTCGTTCCCTCGCCAAAGGGGGACTGGGAAATATAGTCCGACTTTTCGACCCGGGGGATCTCAATTACCGCCGATGTGCCCTTTCGCCGTTCCTCGCACTCTTCCCTTCATGCCACGGGAAAGCTTGACGCGAGGGAAGTCGGCGAGATTCCCAAACAGGAACTTCCGTGCCAATTCTGGAAAAGGTCGATAAGTCCGAAAGTTTCAAGCAAGGAAGCCCCTACTCCTCCCACCGTCGGCAGTGCAAACCGCACATGGGTCTCGATGGTCAGGTCTGGGGAGCGGCTGAACATTGAGCGCGCCCCTGAGACTCGCATCTTCATGGCAAACTCCCCCAAACTGCTGACGCCAGGCGGTCGCCATATTGGAGCCGCTCTACTGGCCTTGGGCGGGGCCCGGCGCGGGCCCTGATTCCGCGGCGGACTCTTGACCGACCCACGGCGACCTGCCATCGACGCTGGGAGGGGGATCAAGTCCGCGGGCGCTGAGCGCGTGACGCTCCCTGACCCTCGCGAGCTCAAGTTGCTTCCCTCACCTCCATCTATCGGCCGTTTTCGTTTTGAGCTTGAGGAAGGATGGAGCGATCGAGGGGGCAGTTGTGGCGATGCGTCCGGCGCCGTCGGCGTGCCTGTTGTTCTCCCATTTTGGCACCGAGCGATCGACACGCGAGTGCTCGTTCGCGGTCTCACCGGAGGAAAACGGCGCCCCTCCGCGAGCCTTCGCAGGACGTTTCACCTCTCCGTCTAGCCCACTCCCGAGACGATGGCAGCTCGGCGCGTCCTTACAGCCCGAAGCTCGTGATATCTTCAAGCCTCTGATAACAAGCATCTAATTCCATATCCATGGAGCACTGAGTAGAGGAGATTTCCATCCCACGCTCCTCTGCTCGGCCGGCATTGCTCGCCTCTTCTTGAATGCTCCGGCAACAGAGTTGTTGCACCTTTGAATTTCGGCTTGGCTCTCGCCGGTTTGGCCCATTCTTTGCATTTTCTAAGGGCAGCGCAAGGACCCCAAGAGCGGACGGCGGTAAACGAGGCGTGAAGCCACAGGCTCCACGCGGCGGGCGAAGTGTTGCCCGAGGCCGCCGGGAATAAAGCTCGAGGTCACGAGGCGCTGCCCGTCGGCTGACGGGCACCCGAGAGTGAGTGAGGTTTCCATGGCAACTCAAGCGATTCCCAATTATGAGCAGCTTAACAGCGCGGCAATGGCGCCCTCCGTTCGCCGCCAAATCATATCGACCCGTCCTTTGCCGACATCCCGAGTTCGCACCATCGCCCGCAAGGATTCGAGGCAGGCTATGGAAAGGCAGCGGCTGCTGGTCGCCATGCTTCCCTTGGTAAAGCGCACGGCCTTTAAGATTCGCGAACACTTGCCCGCTCACGTGGAAGTGGACGACCTGCTCGCCAACGGCGTGTTGGGGCTGGTGGATGCCATCGCCAAGTTCGATTCGACGAAGCAGGTGAAGCTGGAAAGCTATGCGCGCCACCGGGTTCGCGGAGGAATTCTGGACGGTCTGCGCGGCGCCGATCCTGCCTCCCGCGACTTACGCCGCAAGAGTAAGAGGATCCAAAGGCTGTACCGGGAGCTCGAGGTCAAAATCGGCCGCCCGGTCAAGGACGAGGAAATCGCTGCGGCTTTAGGGATGAACCTGGCGCAATGGCACCGCACGTTAAATGAAGTTCAGAGCGTAGGATTCGACTTCGGGGCGCGCACGATTACCGCGGGCCCGACCACGAAGCGGCCTTCAGCCGAGCCGGCGCTTCTGGCCGATGGCGACGAAAATCCCTTCGAGCTGTGCTATCGCCGCGAGCAGCGCGAGATTTTGCGCCGTGCCCTTTCCCACCTGCGCGAGCGTGAGCGCCAAATCATAAACCTGTACTATCAGGAAGAGTTGACGATGAGGCAGATTGCCGAGCGCCTGAACGTGGATGAATCGCGCGTCTCGCAGCTTCATTCGGCAGCCTTAACCCGGTTGAAGGCGAGCGTGAATGCAATGTCACACCCGCACCTGGCGGGAACAGCCTCCGCGCCCCCCGCCGTTTCAATGGCTGTCGGCGCCGGCGTCTAACGGTCAGGAGAGCAGTTCATCGAATGACCGAGGATGTAAGGCGAGGATCAATTCGGCGCCACTTACTCCGAGTGCCGAAGGGAAAGATGCTGCATGAAGTCCCGAACGTGGTTCATGATTTTCAAGGCTTCTTGCTGATCGTAGCTTAAGGATGAGCGGGTAACGTGATTCCGCCACGGGTTCTTAAAGTAGCTCAGCTCCCTCGCAACTTCGCCATAGGCCTGCAAGTCGGAGAGTTTGGTGGGGCGGTCCCTTGCTGGCAGTTTTTCAACCGGCGCCATCGCTGCTTCAATCTTCTCCAATATCGTATCTCTGTCCTCGGAATCGTAGGCAACGCCGAACGCGCTCGCGAGGCTCATCAAGCCTTTCTCGAGCACCCGCATCAGGTGGAAAACGCAAGCGGTGTTGAGGTCCACGGCATAGCAGTTTCCAGCTTCCCTGATGTCTCGAACGGCGGAGGGGAAGGCCGAGCTCACTTTCGCCCCGAACAGATCCTCCTTATCGCCGTACTCCGCTTTCAGGGCGGGAACGAGGACCAGCTTACGGCCTCGAAATTCGTCCTCCAAGGTTTCACGAAGCGCCACAACGCGCGTGTAAAGTTCCTGAAAATTACACCCCGAGTTCGCGAAGGCGTTAACTCTGATAATAACGGCGAAGACGTAGGGGAAATCCTTGGAAGGGAATGACTTGCCTACTTCATCCAGAAGGTCATTGACCTGCTTTTTATCCCCATCGCGAAGCTCTGTTTTCCCCTCTCCCGTCTCCTCGATGCGGGCCTTCAATGCCAATTCATACCCGTAAACATCGCGGATGGCCTTAATGATGTTGTCCGACTGAAAGTATTCCATGAGAGCGCGTAAAGGGATTAGGTTTGACGTGGTATGGTGTCACGAGATCGTTTGTCTGTAAAGCGCTATTCACGCTAGTTCATCTTCATTCCTGGCATCGCCGAGTGATCCATATTGTCGTGTCCCTGGTCGTCGTCATTCGTGGACCAGACTTTCACCGGGTCAGTTTCATAGGGATAAACGTGGACCATCCATCCGAACACGTGGGGAAAGAATTCTCCGCCTGCGTCCTCGCAGGCGTCCCGGGTGGTGATCGAACCTAGCAGGCCGAATTTTGCGTGGGGGCCGAAGTAAGCGGCCCTCTGTCCTGGTGGCGCTTTGCAGAAATTGACGTGCTGATGCCAGCGCGCGATGCTGAGTGGAATGCGGCCGTTCAATTCTTCCTCGCTCGCGTCCACGCGGTCGGTGTACATCGCTCCCACCAGCTTATATCCACCGTCCTCCGTTTTCTTATAGAGAAGGGATGTCGGCTTGAGCGGGTCAAAGTGGGACGCTGCTTCCCTTCCATACTCGTAGTTCGTAAAATGGTATTGGGGTTGCGGTACGTTCGGGAAGAAGATTCTAAATCCGTCAGCCAAGGCCTTGTGGTAATCCTCATAGGGAGCCATCGCCGTCTTTGCCGCTGCGATGATGGCGTCGGCCGTTTCCTGGTCGCCAGCCTTTCGCGGTCTCAGGGATGTCATGTACATGTGGCCTGACATGTGAGCCATCCCGACATCTGACACACTCTGTTGGCTGAGCTTAGGGGTGTCCTGAGACCATACCGATGCCACTCTACCGAAGGAACCGGCGAGTAGGAAGATGATTGCGGCCAACCTTGCGCGTGAATCGAACCTGAATTTTGGTGAGAGTAATGACATTCGCCCCGCCTCCCAGCGGTTTTTCGAAGCCTCGCCTTTCTTACTGATGAATTGACGCGCTTCCGTGGCTCGCCCTATATAACCCTTGGATTCAGAGATGCTATAACCGCGACCGAGGTTGTGAATGCCAATCGCTCATTGTTCCTGGCCTGGTTGCCGTCCCTTACTCAATATTGAATGAATCGCCCCTCCGCCGCTTGGCCCGAGTGGATTGACTCGCGCCTAGGGAATTCAGTCACGTCGCCGCTCCGCCTCATGGCAGTTTCGTAACTTCGACCGGGCGGTGCGAAGTTCGGTGGTGTCTCGGTTTGAAAATGAGTGGCATGGGGATTGCCGCTTGACATTCCAGAAAACTACGCTTAAAGATTGTCACCGAGGTGCAGCGTGAGCGAATACAAAAGCAGTGACCACTCCGGCGACTGGGTAAAGAGGAAGTTCTTCCGGCAAAAGATGTTGAGGGAACACGCTGCCGATGTATGGGATTCAGCATGGGCGGCGATACAAGACAGTTGCAACAGCTTTCAAAGTTATTACGGCAAGGGCCAAAGTATTGAGGGTCAGTTTCGATGCGATCTAAAGCAAGAGCTTGAGAATGGCCATCGAATTAGACTTCTCCTGACGATTCAAAAACCAACTCCTGAAATGGGTAGCATCACCCCCGTCGGCAAGCGTATCTTAATAGCATTCGACAAGTCTGTGCCGGAAATCGCTGTCGTCGTGGACGACGCGGTACCACTAAAATTCCCAATAAAAGCAGACGAAACTCACGCATTCATCGAATGGCAGGGAAGAGAAATAGGTTCCGATGAGTTTTCACAAACGGCGCTTGAAAACATCCTATTCTCGGACCTCGCCTCGCATTGATGATGCATTGCATTTTTTGTAGGGTCCACGAGGTCCGAAAGTAGGGGGCGGCAGCGAAGGCAGAGAACGTCAACCTTCGCCTCAGCGCGACGGTCCCAGCCCCCGCCCGCACGATCACCAGTGTAACGAGTGACCTGTCCCCCGGTTCTAGCCAAGACCGGTGGCGGGTTTCTCAGCTCACGGGTTTTCCGCGACGACCAGTAGATACTTTTCATCGTCTTGCAGCAATTCAATCTCATTCCAGATTTTAAGCCATTCTTTTTCGTCCAACCATCGGCGATCCTCCTTCTCGGTCTTCCAGATCATCTCCAGGTCGGTCTTGCGGACGATCATTCCCCAAGCACCCCAATCGATCTGCTTTCCTTCCAACCCAGTCTTTTTCACCCAATAATCAACTACCCCAGGCGCAAAGCCGAGGCCTAGGGAAAAACCTTGCGGAATGATCTTCTCAGGCGTATTGCCGTGCCGAAATTTTTCATCGGGTGGATCGTTCCAAAAGAATCCCGGGCTATCGAGTTTAGCGATGTAACTGAAATAACTCGGCATCCGACTCTCCAAGTCTTCGGCACAGTTATCAACAAGATTCTATCCGGAATTTCCAGTATCCACTCGGGCCCGACCAAGAACCTACATCCCCTCGCCCGCCAATACAATCCCCACCCGGGATTTCAGCGGTCGGGGAGGGAAAGGGGTTGGTACCTTCATTCGGCTCCATCCGTGGTAAATTATGCTGCCCATATCCAGACTTGCTCACTCACTTATAACTCCCACCGCGGCGACGTCTCGCGGCGCAACTTCAATTTCCAAAAACGTGCCCCCATCCCGCTGAGTCGTGGTAAGTGGCTTCCCCGTGAATAAATCCACGAACTTGCGCCCCGCGAGGTCGGGCGGGATTTCCAGGATTCTGCCGCGGATGGTCCGGAAGCCGCGATTGTAGAAGGTGTAGACCGTCTCCTTCGCTGAGGAAAAACGGTTGGCCAAGATTCCCGGGGCGAGGGTCGGCACCAAGGGTTCCAAGTCGTCCGACGTAAAGGCCTCACTGTGCTCGCGCAAGGCGCGATGGGCCTTGGTGATGAAAGCTCGAACCTCGGGCGAGTACCACGAATCCAGATCGCCCTTAATCCACAGCCCATTGCCATTGAAGAAAGACAGCTTCATCTCCGCCGCGGTCATGGCGGTGGGATTGATCCCTGCGCTCACCATGTCAAACAATTTGAGGCGTGGAAAGGCGAACCGGTAAAGATTGATCTTCGCCGGCGATAGCGCCTCATCCGAAAAATTCAGAGCGTAACAGAACGCGCCGTCGACGTAAGGGGCGTTGGCGTCCGGGGGTATCTCCTCAATGTAGAGGGCGGCCTGAGGGTCTACCGTGTCCATGGCGGCACGCACCGCCCTCATCATCTGGCGCTCGCCCCCCGCGGGAGTGGCGCCCGGGGCATGTCCGTGAGTGGGATTGAAGCAAGCCTCGTCCGGCCGGCTGAAGCCGTATTCGTCCAAATAGAAAGCCTTCGCGCCAGTATCGGTGAGGGCGCGAGCGGCGGAGGCAGACATGTAGTCCTGCCAGCCCTTGGCATAGGGGCACTCGAACACTTCTGAACTCGCCCCCGGCCAAGCACGTGGAGTGCCCAGCCGATTGGCCATTTGCCACTCCTTCCCGTGCTGCTCGCCGATCAGCGAGTTAAGGTCAACCAAATAGCCTTCCGTGTAGAGCCCGACGGGGATGCCTTGGGATTCAGCTTGGGCGATGTTCTGCCGGAAATTTTCCCGACCGCCAAGCGTGAAGTCACGGTATTCGCCCACCCTTCCGTACCGGGGCGAGTAAGCCCAACCGGAGATATCGATCATGTCGATCCCGCCGATTTGCTTGCCTTCGGCGATCAGTTTGTCCAGGGTGTAGCGGTTGGCCGCGATGTCGAAAAGCTTGCCCGTGCCGCCCACCGGGTAGTCGCGCCGCACGGTGAAGACGCGCTCAAACCACTCCTTTCGCGGCAGGGAATGGTACCAAGTGTTCGCCCAGTCGCGATAAGCGCGGAACATGGGCCGCCAATCGCCGTTGTGGACCAGCAGCACCGCCGCCGGCGCCTCGAACTTTGCGTGCGGGTCAATCGTGATGGACTCCACGGCGTTTCCTGGCCCGTCCACGGGGTACGAGTACGACACCGCCATGCTCTCGCGCTCTCCCTGCTTTTCCAGGCTGAGCATTTTGGGGTGCAAATCGGCGTCCTCGATCATTATCCCCAAGCCCGAGTTTTCCCGCGGATTGAAAACATCCATGAATTGCATCGGCGCCCGGTCGCTGTAAGCCGCTTCGATCTTCTGGTCCTCGTTGGTGATCACCGCGGCCCCGCGCGGGAACAGATAATAAGTGTCCTCAGCGCTTCCCAGGTGCAGGTCAGCAAACTCGGGGAAGCTCAAGTCAACCCGCAGGGGCGCGTCGCCAGCATTCTCCAAAACCAGCCCTGCATCCAGCGCCGGCGAATCCTCTACCTCCAGCTTGAGATGAATCTGCAACGGAAATGCGGCGTCGGGCGAAGACATGGAAACCGTCGCCTGCTTACCGTCCACAGCAACTTCGGCGAGGTGGAAATCGGCCATGCGGAAAATCTTGCTCTCCGGCAAGTTCGCCGTGGGATTGGCCACCGCGCAGGAGAAGAGCCCGCCGGGTTGATTGCTGCCCAATATGTCACCGCCGCCGAACCGGTTCACGGCGTGCAAGAGTCGCAAACTTCCATCGGTTGAAAACTCGTATTGATAAAAGGTGTTTTCCAGCGCCAGTCGGCCGCCCTCAAGCCGCACTTCCGGTTCATGTGCGGGCAGCTTCTTCAGGGC
Source organism: uncultured Acidobacteriota bacterium (assembly GCA_964501985.1). GTDB lineage: Bacteria > Acidobacteriota > Terriglobia > UBA7540 > UBA7540 > Bog-366. The sequence goes on from CAZCVY010000013.1 coordinate 32,215, forward strand.
AGCAGGCGGCGGAAGGCTTTTACCTGTCCATGAGGCTTCGGGGTGAAGCGGCTGCTGCGTGTTGATGCTTGCACCCAAAAGCACGAATGATCCGTTGCTCATCCGGTCGCGCAGTTTCACTCGCTCAACAGTGCGAGTAGCGTCTGGCGCGACGAGATAAAGCCCGAGCGAGTGATTCTCCATTACGAAAGCCTGACGGAGTACGTTAAAGGGGAAGAACTCGTCGACGGCGCCACCCGCGTATTCGACGTCAACGGCAAATCGCTCTGGCTCGCGTAAAACCTCGATGGGAGCCTTGCCCGTGTCGACGCTACCGGTGGCGTAGGCGCCCTCGGTGTCACCAATGCCGGAAAAGTTCGCTCCGAGCAGCAGGTAGATCTCACTGGCGCGGCCGGCGATCGGCACGGTGAGCGTCTCGCGGCCCTGCACCGTCGTTACCGCCGCGGCTCCTGCGGCAAAGGGCACGCCGGCAAAGGTGAACCACCGGGAATCTACCCAGGGGGCGCGGATTCCCAGTTCCGGCAAAACCTCCTTCGGGGAGGCATTGCTCAGCGCGTGCAGATCAACCGGATGAAATGCCTGCGGCGAGCAGCCGGGCAGCGAGCAAGATACCGAGTCGGTGGGTTGAATCGGCACGTAGTCGGCCAGACCTCGGCGCGGATCAGAAGACGAGAAGCGCATGTACTCGACCTCGAAGCAGGCCTGCCCTTTTGCGTCGGCACCTACCGTGATAATAATCTGATCGAGTTGTGCCGTGGCGAGCTGAGCGGTGAGGTCCTTCGAGATCACGTGCCAGCCGCCATCTTGAACTAACTCATCGGCGTTAATGACCGCAAGGTTGGCGCCTCTCGCGAAAGGGTTCTCGGCGTTAGTTCCCCCGGGCGTCACTGGACCGACGCTGCCGGGGCGCAGCATCACGACCGACCCGTTCTGTGGAGCAATACCCCTGGCTCGGTAGCGGATCGCGAAGTACTTATGCTCAGCCGCCCAGATGGGTTCAGTAGTTTCCCGCCAGCGCGCGGCTCGCCGCGGTTCGCTCACACAGAATTCGCCGTGACCGTCTTTGACCTCGAATGAGCGCTGCGCTGCTGCACGATACCCCAGTTGGCTCATGTCTTCGCGCCAGCGCCCCGGCAGGTCAAAGTCATCGGACCATCCCACGTCCGCCTGGCGAATCTGCGCCGCAAGCGCCGGATTCGAACCAGAGCTACGCAGAAGTGACGAGAGGATCAGGACAAGGAGACACACCCACTTCATGAAATATGTCCTCCGTGGTTGCGCAGAACGAATCAACGCCCGTTATCACGGTTTATGTCAAAAATCCTATTTGATCACGCAAAAATCATCGAGCGAAGCCCTATTACAATTCCGGACATACGACCGCAGTCTTCGGACACGATAAACGTGGGGTTTTTCGTTTGTCACTGGCTTCCTGACCCTGGGATACCCATTTCGTCGCACCGCTGTTTAGGTCGAGGGACCAACACTTCGGCACCATGAATATACATCGCCTTACTCTGCCCATGGGCCCCTTCTATTGCATCATGGGGAACCAAGGCAAGAACAAAGGTGCTCAGCGGGCGGGACGCCCACGCCACCTCTGAGGCCGAAGGGCGTTCGGACCTGCACCAGCCCTTGGCTGCCCACTCCCCAATCGGCGATCCCTAATCCCCCTAACTCCTAACCCCTGTTCCCCAACCCCGTATCCCATGTCCGGTACCCCGTATCCCGTGTCCGTTTGCCGCGTGTTATCATCAAGGATTCGCGAAAGGGTCAAGAATTCATGTCCAAAGTTCGAGTTCGTTTTGCTCCCAGCCCCACCGGCTACGTCCATGTGGGAAATGCCCGGACGGCGCTTTTCAACTGGCTGTTTGCGCGGCATTTCGGCGGAGCGTTTGTCCTGCGCATTGAAGACACCGATGCGGAGCGTTCGAAGCCGGAATACGAGCGGCAGTTGATGGAGGACCTGCGCTGGTTCGGGCTCGACTGGGACGAGGGTCCGGACACGGGCGGGCCGTTTGGACCTTACCGCCAGTCGGAGCGCGGCGCGATCTATTCCCAGTATGCGGAGAAGTTGATCGGCCAGGGCGAGGCTTACTATTGCTTCTGCTCGGCTGCGCAACTGGAAGCAGAACGCGAGGAGGAGCTTAAGGCCGGCCGCCAGCCGCGCTACTCCGGACGCTGCCGGAAAGTTGCCCCTGAGGAGGCCGCGCGCCGTAAAGCGGCAGGCGAGCCTGCTGCGGTCCGCCTGAAGATCGTGGAAAGCAGTTTCTTTTGGCATGACCGCGTGCACGGACCCACCACCATTTCCAGCGACGTCATCGGCGACCCCATTTTGGTTCGGTCCGAGGGCCTGCCCGCATACAATTACGCCGTCGTGATTGACGACCACTTGATGGAAATCACCCACGTGATTCGCGGCGACGATCACATTTCGAATACGCCGCGGCAGCTTGCCCTCTATCGCGCGCTGGGGTGGGAGGCGCCGGAGTTCGCGCATCTCTCGACTATTCTGGGACCCGACCGCACGCGCCTTTCCAAGCGGCACGGGGCGACGTCCATGGAAAGCTTCCGGGAAATGGGTATACTGCCGGAGGCTCTGCGGAATTACCTGGCGCTGCTGGGGTGGTCGCCCGCGGATGGGAAAACGGAAATCCTGAGTCAAGAAGAATTGATCAAACAGTTTTCCCTCGACCACATCACGAAGAGTCCGGCGGTGTTCGACACCGACAAGCTTAACTGGCTGAATCGGCACTACATGAAAGAGTGCCCTCCCGAGCGCTTGGCCGAACTTGTTGCGCCGTTGATGCAGGCCGCCGGTCAAATCGGTCCACATCCCTCGCCGGAGGTTCTTGCGTGGATCGAGCGCGTGCTCGGCGCCGTGCTGAAGAACGTCAGCCTGCTGTCGGAGCTTCCCCCAGCGGCACGGATCGTGTTCGAGTATGACGCGTCGCAGGCCGTGGCCACGCCGGAATTTCAGGAATTGCTTGCGAACTCAGCCGCTGTCGACGTGTTAAAATCGTTCATTCCAAAGGTTTTGGCTGAAAGCACCCTAAGCTACGAGCGCTTTCGTGAAATCACCAAGGCGGTTCAGAAAGAGACTGGAAAGAAGGGGAAGGACTTATTCCATCCCATCCGCATGGCCATAACCGGAGCCGCTTCCGGGCCGGAACTCGAAAAGCTAGTTCCGATTTACAAGGCGGGCGCCAAATTGTCGCTGCCGAAGCACGTCAAAAGCGTCGCGAACCGACTGCGGGAATTTTCCGAAGCGGCGAAGCTGTAAGGGTGCATTCGTGCCCCCGTGGCGACCGAAGCGTCGACCTATTCGGAAGGTCCGCGGGTTTTGGTAGCGTGCTAGGGAAGGCGAGGTTGCGACTAATTGTCATGGCGGGGGAGGGAATTTAGTGGCCCATCGGGAAGGCGGAGATCAGGTTGTCTACGGCATCCACTCGGTACGGGAGGCGGTGCGCACCCGACCGGTGGATTTCGTGATGATCACGCAAGGCTACAACAATCCGCGGGTGCAGGAGATTGTCGACGCTTGCCGCGCCGCGGGCATCTCGCTGCGTTTCTCGCCGCGCCCGGCCGTGGAGCGAACAGCCGGTACCACACAACACCAAAACGTGGTGGCAGTGTGCACGCCGAAGGCCTATGATGATATCTCTGACTTGGTCGGCCAAGCCGAGCGTCCGCTGCTGGTGGCGCTCGATGGTGTGGAGGATCCGGCGAACCTGGGAGCGATCATCCGAACGGTGGTGGCGTCAGGCGCGGGTGGAGTGGTTATCCCCGAGCGTCGTGCCGCGGGACTTTCGTCGGCAGTTGCACGCGCCGCGGCCGGGGCACTTGAACACACCAAGGTTGCGCGGGTCCCGAATCTGGTTCGAACCTTGATGGATTTGAAAAGCCAGAACCTTTGGGTGTATGGATTCGAGGCGGATGCACCCAAGTCGTACGGCGAACTCGATTATTCGCCAGGGTGCGTGTTGGTGCTGGGCGGGGAAGGGCGCGGCCTGCATCGACTGGTGCGCGAGGCCTGTGATGAGCGCGCGCACATTCCCTTGCGGGGTCCAGTAAGTTCGCTGAACGTGTCCGTCGCCGCCGGGATCGTGCTCTACGAAGCGGTCCGCCAACGAACGAAGTAGCGCAGGGCTCGCACTCTAGCTCTGCGGCTTTTCGATAGGATGCGGAAGACCCGCAGGGCCGAAGAGCGGGTCCTGCGCTACGAGTTCCAGTGAGTTCTGCATGCGTTGCGGGAGGGCTGAGGAGCCAAAAGCCACTCGGCCGCCCCTGCAACCGGAGTGGACCCGCACTCATCCAAGAGCTAGGGAAGTTCGGAGGTAGTTCATGAATTTGAGATGGCTGCGTTGCTCCATTTCTAAAGGCGCGTCCCTCGTGCTGCTGCTCACGATTGTTGGCTTGGCGTCGGCGATGGTCGCTTGGGCACAGGCGCCCGCGCCGGACAAGAGCCCGGAGCAGGCTGCGCCGCAAAAAAATCCCCCCGACCAGCCTCAGGCCGAGGGCGAGTACAAAATACAAAGCAACGTTCAATTGGTAACAACCCCGGTGACGGTCTTTGATTCGAGTGGTCAGTTCGTGTACGACCTTGACCAGGAAGAGTTCAAGATCTTCGACAACGGTCAACAAATGCGGATTGCGCAATTTGACTCGGAGATGCGCCGCCTTTCTTTGGTGATTGTTGTCGAGACGAATGACACGACGGTGCCGTTCCTGGATTCCGTGCGCCCTCTGGGTTCAATGTTTTCCGATCTGGTCATGGGACCACAGGGAGAAGTGGCCGTCCTCACTTACAGCGACCACGTGGACCTGGCTCTTGATTTCACTCCCAACGGCGACAAGTTGGATACCGTGCTCCGCGGATTGCAGGGACGCGGTGGCGGGATGCACCTGGACGACGCCTTGGTGCGCGCTCTTTCGATGCTGAACAACCGCCCGCAATCGGATCGGAAGGTTGCCATTGTCTTTTCCGACGGATTCAACATGGGAAGCAAGATGAGCCGGAGCGAAATCGTCAAGGGCGCCATGAATTCCAACATCACCATCTATCACTTGGGCTTCAGTCCCCTGAAGGGTTTGTGGAAGAAACCGCCGAAGGATCCCGCCGTGGATATCGAGAGTGAAAGCGTAGCGCGGCCCATCGGTCCGAACCAGGCGCCAACGCCAACGAATGAAGAGGGCACGTGGGACACAGCGGGGGGGGACGGAATCAATCTGCTGGGGATTCTGCTGGGATTGGGTGAAGCCGCGAAGAAGCCCATTATGAAGGATTCAATGATCTATTTCGCGCGCTATTCGGGCGGACAATCGTATCAGAAGTGGGGGAAGGACACCGTACAGGAGGCGCTGAACCGCATCGCCACGGAAATCCACAGTCAGTACGAACTGGCTTACGCTCCCACGACACCGATTGAGCCGGGATTCCACAAAATCGAGGTCGATGTGCGGCGTCCGGGAGCCAAGGTTCGAGCCCGCGCCGGTTGGTTCTTCCAAGGTGAACCGCCGCGCGGAGTCGTCGTGAAGTAACGCGCGATCTGCTTGCGACCCGGACAGCTCAGTTGTATTCGCCGAAGTCGCGGAATTCCTGCACGCTCTTGCCGGATTGCAGTTCGATTTCCGCGAAAAACGGGCGCATATCGTCTTCATCAACGCGCAGGACCACGGCGCGCAACTTTCCTTGCTCATTCGTGACAATCGTAAAATACTTGTTCTCTCTTACCCGGGCAAGCTGAGGGGCTATCTTCCAAGGAATCTTCATCGCCATGACCGCGTCGCTCACTTCGGGCCGATATTGCATCACCGTGATTGAGGAAAAGGGCAGGCTGAAGCCGCCCGAGGCGCACTTAAACGTAAACCCTTCCTTGAGCACTTGCAGCTTTCCTCCGCACCCTTTGTCCACGCCTTCCGTCCCGGCCAAGTAGATAAATGGCGGGTCGTCGGTTTTCTTGTGTTTGCCATAGGCCGAGAGGGTAAACAGCGACAAGCCAATCAGCAAGTTGATGGCAATCGCCATCGATTTTGATACGCCATGCGGCATCATGATGAAATCCCCAAATCCTTGGTTGTTAGGCGCCACGCATCGGCCCAGCTATGAGTTTACTCCCAGAAGCGCCGCGGGGGGAACAGGCTTCTGAGGCAGCGGTCGGGTGACCGTGGAAGAAGTCTGCGACGTTTGGCGGCTCCAGGCATTAGAATAGAACCACTGCGGGGAGAGTTTACTCGTCCAACTGGAAACGACAATGGGAAGTGGAATCAATCGACGGGAGTTCTTGAAACGGGGCGCGGTCACCGGGGCTGTGCTCCCGGCAATGGCGGCACTCGTCTTGGAGCGATCTGAAAGCTCGGCGGCGCAAGCCGTGAGGGACGTCACTCCCATCGATCGGGCCGCGGCGAGAGAGCTTGCTCCGCGCCTCCGTGGTCAAGCGCTCTTGCCCGGTGACGAGCTCTACGCCTCGGCATGCAGCGACTGGGCTGGACGGGTGCCGGTCCGGCCGGCTCTGGCGGTTCGGTGCGTTGTACCCGAAGATGTCGCGGCCGCCGTGAATTTCGCGCGGGATCACGAACTCCCTCTCGCGGTGCGCGGGGGTGGGCACGGCCTGCGTTCCACGGAAGGCTGCGTGCTTGTGAATCTATCCGGGATGACCAAGGTCTCTGTGGATCCTGCCGAGCGGGTGGCGCGCGCCGAGGCAGGCCTCACCCTGGGGGATCTTGATGCGGCGACTCGTCCGTCTGGCATGGCCGCAGTTCTCGGCGAGTGCCCATCGGTCGGAATGGCAGGTTTCACCCTGGGGGGCGGGCTCGGCCGGCTCATGGGGCAGCACGGATCGGCATGCGACAACCTCCTGTCTGCCGATATCGTCACGGCGGACGGTCGAATACTGCACCTCAGCGCGGAAGAAAATCCCGACTTGTTCTGGGGAATTCGCGGCGGTGGCGGAAACTTCGGCATCGTCACATCGTTCGAGCACCGCCTCCATCCGGTCGGACCGGTTCTGGCGGGGGTTCTGCAATACCCGATTTCCGAGGCGAAAGCGGTGCTAAGTTTTTTCGCCGACTTCATGAAGGAGGCGCCGGACGAGCTCGATGGTCTTGTCGAAATGGGCACCGTCCTGCAATATGCCCCGGAGAGTCAGGCCCCCACCGTGGCCATCAACGTCTGTTGTTGCGGCGACCCTCGCGCGGCGGAGAAAACACTGCGGCCCCTGCGCGCATTCCGTCCGCCGGCGGTTGATACGATTCGCCCGATGTCATACTTCGAGGCACAGACCCTCGGAGCGAACCAGACGCTTTTGCTCCATCACTTGACGCCGGAGTACTCCCGGGCTTCCCGGAATGGATTTGTCACTCAGCTCCCAGATGGCGCGGTCGATGCGGTCGTGGCCCACGTAGCGAGACCGCCGTCGGCGTCATGGCAAATTGCGTTTGACCACTACTTGCACGGCGCCGTTTGCCGCGTACCCGAGACCGCCATTGCGTTCAGCCTCCGGCAAAGCGGCTACAGCTTCCGTGTGGGTGCATTCCAAGAGGGGCCGCCTGAAGCAATCACACCTTGGGTCAAGAGTCTTCATGATGCTCTTCAGGCCTTCTCCGGGGGAAGGATGTACCTGAACTATCTGTCGGACCAGGGCGAACCCGGCGTGCGATCGGCCCTCGGCGTGAATTACGGACGTTTGGCCGCGCTTAAGAAGCGCTATGATCCCACGAACTTCTTCCATCTTAATCCGAACATCGCTCCGGGATAGGTGAAGGTATCTCCGCTAAGATTGATCGCGGGCCGCCGTACAGATCCGTTCCGCCGGCTGGCGCAGACGCCCGTCTTTTGGCGTCTGCGATCTCCCGTCCTCCGCATGGACCGGATGAACTGAGTTTAATTTCTGAGGAGTCCCCGCGGGAGATCGCAGACTCCCAAGGGCAGGAGTCTGCGCCAGCCTGCCTGCTTTAACCAAACGATTACAATTCTCCCCTTTGCGCACACATTTCCTTTACGCGGCAGATTCAAAATGGACTCCTCTGAAAGGAGGTTCGACCAATGAACCAAGATCTGAGAATCTTGCGCGGCCATACCGATCCACTCGATGTCTCGTTGACGCACCAGGCAATGAAAACTCGACTGAACCTTGAATTTCGAGCTGCTCGGACGTACAGTACTCGCGGGGCGTAACCCGAAACGGAAAATGTCGTCGCAGCCTGAACCAACCCACGTTGCGGCTTGGATACTTGTCTGAAAGGATTAAGAACGTGCGATCCAGATCAACCCAATTCCTGATTCCAAGTGGTGCCCTTGCGGCGTTTTTCCTCGTTTCACTCGTTGTCGCTGCTCGGCCCACGCCGCGAAGATCCGTGCTGGCACTCTCCAAACACGACCACACCCTGGCCATCGTGGACCCCGCGACTCTGCAAGTCATTGCGCGCGCTCCCGTAGGGCCGGACCCTCACGAAGTCATTGCGTCATCCGATGGGAAGACCGCATATGTCTCGATCTACGGCGGCGGCCGCTACCACGCATTATCGGTTATCGACCTCGTTGCGCAGAAAGCGCTGCCCGACATCGATACGGGCGCGTTGAATGGCCCGCACGGTCTGACGTTTGTTGGCCGCAAGCTTTGGTTCACCGCCGAAGGTGCGAAGGCCATCGCCCGCTTCGATCCGGCCACCGCGAAGATCGACTGGATCATGGGCACCGGCCAGAATCGGACCCACATGATTTATGTCACCGCCGACGAGAAGCAGATCTACACAACGAATGTGAGCTCGGGAACGGTCACCATATTGGAGAAAGTAGCATTGCCACCGATGGGGCCCCCGCCGGGAATGCGACCGCTGCCGGGCGGGATGCCTCCTCCGCCGGGTGCAGGCCAACCGCGCATGGACTGGAATGAAACCGTCATTCCGGTTGGCAAAGGCGACGAAGGTTTTGACGTCTCGCCCGATGGAAGCGAATTGTGGACTGCCAACGCACAGGAAGGCACGCTGTCGATCATCGACTTGGCAGCCAGAAAAGTGACGGCGACGCTGGACGCAAACGTCTCGAGCGCGAACCGCCTCAAGTTCACTCCCGATGGCAAATTTGTTCTGATTTCGTGTTTGGGCAAAGGGGATTTGGTCATTTACGATGCCGCCTCGCACAAGGAAGTCAAGCGCGTGCCGATCGGCCACGGAGCGGCGGGCATTCTGATGGATCCGGATGGCAATCGCGCCTTCGTCGCCTGCACGCCGGACAATTACGTAGCTGTAGTGGATTTGAGATCGTTTGAAGTTACGGGACACGTCGACGTTGGCGGCGAGCCGGACGGCTTGGCCTGGGCGGTTGAAGCGAACGGGCGATAATGCTCCGCGGGCGCCGTTTGCATCCCCACGATCAATAAGCAGGGTGAGCAAGCAAGACAGCCCGCCTTTGGGTAGCGTCCTAATTTGAGGCGGAGCGCCGCGGCTTCCAGCCGGCACCGGAGCCGCCAAGCTGGCGGCGTTACGTTCGCTTAGCACACTACCCGGCCTCGATAAACGGCTCCCACGGGTCTTTCAAGTTTACCAAACTTCCTAGCTTGCCCCCCCACGGCCGCTCTCGATTTCGCCCTGAACCACGACATCAGGCTAAAATGAAAGGAGAACGGCGCGAAAAGGAGGAGCATGGATACGTTTCTTTCGCCCATTGAAAACCCCAGCGGCTTGATGATGAAGTTGGTGTATTACTTCACCCGGCGGCAATTTGGCAAGGTGCTGACGCCGCTGAAGGTTTATTCCGCGCGCATGCCGCTCGCCTTCGGCGCATTCTACGGGAAGATCAGCAAGCTGGACAAGAAGCTCGAGCTGCCGCCCGAGACGGTCATGCTGGTGCGCGAACACGTGGCGCGCCTGAACGTCTGCCTGTTCTGCATCGACATTGGCCGCGCCTTCACGATCCAAGAGTCGATGAATCAGGCCAAATTCGACGCGCTCGAGGAATACCCCACGTCGTCCCTATTTAGTGATGCCGAGCGGGCAGCGCTCGATTACGTGACGGGGCTCACTCGCGACAAGAAAGTGAACCCTGAGACCTTCGCGCGCATGTCGCGCCATTACTCCGAACGCGCGATTTGCGAAATCGTCTGGCTCGTTGCGAGCGAGCATGTCTACAACATGACCAACATCGGCCTGAACATCCACTCCGACATGTTGTGCGACATTGCGCGTGCGCGAAAAAGTTGAAGGCCTTGGCAGGCGCTGCGCCTTTGCCCGAAAGGGTCACCCGATAACGCAGGGCGGGTGATTCACCGAATGGGTGTAGTATATCGGCTGCCCGGTCAAAGGAGTTTCCATGAAGCATCCACGCCTGGTCTTCCCGCTTGTCGTCACGTTGCTCGCCGTCGCTGGTGTTGCGCAGACGCCTCCGGCTCCGCTCATCTCACCGGAGGTGCATCCCGACAACAGCGTCACCGTCCGGTTTCGCGCACCGAACGCACTGAAGGTCACGCTGGATCGCGAGGGTACACAGCCGGTGCCGATGGAGAAGGACGATCAAGGAGTGTGGAGCGTGACCACGAGCCCACTCGAGCCCGACCTTTACGGCTACTCGATCTCGGTGGACGGCGTGGCGCTTCTCGATCCATCGAATCCGCTGATGAAGCCCAACCTGCTGCATTCCCAGAGTGTCGTGCACGTGCCCGGGCCGCCATCGACTGTGTGGGAGGTCAGCGACGTTCAGCACGGCGTGGTCCATCATCAGTTCTATCATTCCGGCGTAGTGGGCGATGACCGCGACTACTACGTCTACACGCCGCCTGGATACGATCCGAAAGCGAAGCGGCGCTATCCCGTCCTCTACCTTTTGCACGGCTACAGTGATGACGCCAGCGGTTGGACCGCCGTCGGACGCGCCAATGTGATTCTGGATAATCTGATTGCGCAGGGCAAAGCCAAGGCCATGATTGTGGTCATGCCGCTCGGCTACGGCGCGCCGGAAATCCTCTCCCCGGCATCTCAGTCGTTTCGTGACCCGAGTCTGAGGCAACGGAATATGGAGCGCTTCCGCGAGGCGCTGTTGACCGAAGTGATCCCGCAGGTCGAGAAGAACTATCGCGTGTCAGCCGATCGCCAGTCGCGCGCCATCGCCGGACTTTCCATGGGTGGCGCGGAATCGCTCTTTACCGGCCTGACCACGCTCGATCGGTTCGCGTGGATCGGGGCCTTCAGCTCGGGCGGCCTGGGCGAGGATTTCGACAAAACGTTTCCGTCCCTCGACTCGAGCGCCAACAAGCAAATCCGGCTGCTCTGGATTGCCTGTGGCACGGAAGACCGGCTGATCGAGCCGAACCGAAAATTCCGTGAGTGGCTGAAAGCCAAGGGAGTTGACCACACCGACATCGAAACTCCCGGTATGCACACGTGGATGGTGTGGCGGCGGAATCTCGCCACGTTCTGTCCGCTCATCTTTCAAGGGAAATAAGTTGCGCTGGGCCGTGGCGGGAAGAGAGAAAGGGGTGTTAGCATCTCGCCGACATCCACTCGCCGCACTCTGCCCATGCGGGAATCCTAAATCTTCTCCCCACGAAAGAAAAGGGTACCTGGACCCCTTCTCCTCCCCCAGTACCTGCTAGTAGACGAGCGAAATACTGTCGACGCCATTAGCCCGCGTTGAGGTGAGGCCGCGATTCTGGGCGTCGTAGGTGTGCGACTCCAGCAGTTTGCCCTGGCTGTCGGTGACGCTGAGGATCATCGAGCTGTTGGGGTCGTTGGTGAAATTGAGCGTGGAGCCGTCGGCGTAGGTCACCATGGTGAGACGGGACGAACTGTCATAATTGTACGTGGCCACGGCACCCACGGCGTCGGCGACCGTGGTAGCCTGCATGGGGTTATTGGGATCGCCGTAAGTGAACGTCAGCGTGCTGCCGCCGGGGCTGGTCACCGAGACAAGCCGATTGAACGAGTCGTAGGCGAGCGTGGTCTGATTATTGTTGCGGTCAATGATTGCGGCAAGAAGGTTATTGCTATTGAATACCTTCTGGGCGCCATCCGGAAAGGTGAGGGTGAACCCGCCGGCGACCAGGTTCTGCACGAGCTGCGCGCGCTCATCCGGCGGGGATGCGAGCGAGTAGGTGCTGAGCCCACTATTGTACGTGAACGTCCAACTGCTGCCGTCGCCGCGCCAATAGGTCATGTTGCTGTTGGCGTCGGGCCCCGCCAGCATCTCCTCATAAGTGGATCGCCAACCTAAGCCAAACGTTCCCGCCATGGCAGGAGGTTCTGCATACCCCAAACGGCTGTTCCACACGCGGGACAATTCCAGACCGCCGCCCAGCCCGGGCACGGCATAGTCGCGCTCCTGGATCCAGGTGTTGCCATCGGTGAGGTTAATGGGCTTGCCCGCCGTGCAATTGCAGCCGTTTTTCCCGCCGGTTCCCAGATTGCCTCCACTGGCGGGCGGGCCGTTGGCGACCACCGTCAGAGCGGCCGAGCCGGTAGACCCGAGGCCCGACAACTGATTTACGATGGTACCTGTGATGGAGAATGCCCCGCTCTGGTTGACGCCGGCTCCGCAGAAGAACTGGGCAGATGTCCCACCCTCCCCCACCCAAGCTCCCGTGCAGCCCAACACACCGTTATTCGGCGAGACGGTAACAGCGATTTGTGTGGGCTCATACCACGAGTGGCAATTCAATGTCACCGTCCCCGTGGCCATTCCCAAGGGGGCGGAGTCCAGAGCGATGACGCTGCCCTTGTCCAGGGTCACGGAGGCGATCCCCTGCGTGCATGGTGCCTGACCCCAGGCCCGCGTCGAGCCCGCCAGAGCAAGGGTAAGGAGCACCGTGGCGCCCCCTAAGATTTGCCCGGCTCGCGCAAAGCCCCGAAACTCAGAATGATTGGATGTGTCGATCATGGCGCTCTCCTCGGTGCTATATTCAATACGACCACTATCGTGCGCTGCCCCAGGGTGAGGGCAACCCTGCTGGAGGGCTGTCTTGGTCAGCCGGTTCCCCGCCGCGTCGTAAGTGTAACTAGCGCTTCCAGGCAGCGCTCCGCCGTTGTGCAGCACGCCCAGCAACCGTGAGAGACTGTCGTAGCTGTAGGACGTGTTCACGCCGTTGGGCCGGGTCAAGGAAGTCCGCCGTCCCAGCGCGTCATACCCGAAGCCAAAACTGCCGGAATTGGTAATCGTAACCTCCGTCGGGCGGATCAGCGAGAAGGTAGCCCAGACGAATGCAATTTTTGCGTCCGTCTGCGGCTCTTCCTTCATGCATGGCGTTTCATGTTTGGATGTTAACATCATGGTGGATGTTTCCATGTCATGAACCACAGGGGAAGCCAACCTGCGGCCAGCTCTGCTACGGGCTGCGAGTGTTATCACTTGGACGGCTCCATTTCGCCTTTCGAAGGAATCCCGTCGACATTGGACCGTATCGCGATCAGTTTCTCTTGTCGGTCAAATATCAAATCAATCTGCACATCGTGGATATTAGAAGATGTTTTACTCACTCTAACTACATAATACGTAAGATAATGCCACTTCCAATCATTCGGGGGCTTCGCCGGGGTAAAATGATAATCTTCGTCTGGCGGGCCCACCGATGCGACAGCGTTGCGGCTCGTTTCCCCTAATCTGAGTGCCGTGACGCGATCTCTCAGAATCCGGGTTCTCTCTGCCCCCAGTACGAAGCTCGGTTGTCTCAGGTCTGGTCGCTCATACTTCAAGGCCGTCTCACCTTCATGTTGGTCGTGGTTTCTGCACGCTCCCCCCAAAAACACAGCAGCAAAAACATTGAGTGTAAGCGTCACTCTTAGTAGTCTCCTTGATTCCATGCGGAACACCCCCTGGTTCACGCTGTGCCATTTCTGTCGGCTCAGTAACCCGGTTGCGGCAGTATTAAGGGAATGTATTCTCCCTGACCGGCATTCTGGATTTGGCGAGCATATTCCTGCACATCCGGTGGGGTCCAAACGATGTGGTGACCCGCCAGTGGCGCTCCCTTGCGCCCCCCTCCGGCATCAAGTGCCTCCGAGACGGTCGTCGAACAGTTTTGGAAGAGAGTATTCCAAGTGTGATTACGCTGGAAAGCGTCCCACCACTTTTGGATGGCTCCTCCATCGAGATTGTCGATGTGGATGACCGTTGGCACCGTCCCCTCCGACCGGTTGTCTCTATCAAATAACGGTGGCAACGCTGGAGCATCGCAGAATGGCCCAAAACAACTTCCAAGACCAAGACGCGGCCACCAACTTATCCATGTCCCGTTACCCAGCCGCAGGCCAGCATGCCCCCAGTTATCGTTTGGACCGGATCCTGTATAGTTCCAAATGTAAACGTCCGCAAGTCCGCTTGGATCGGTGAATTCTGGTGGTGCATTCCTGACATAGCGGTAGAAATTCATTCCCCCACCAAAAGCTATCGGATCCTCGGAGGTAAACCGACCGACCGCGGGATCGTAGAATCGGGCGCGATAGTAATAGAGCCCGGTCTCTGAATCGAACTCCCGACCGGTGTATTGGAAGGGGTTCGTGACGGCACCGGTTGAAGCCGTGAGATTGCCAAAAGAATCGTAGACGTAGCTGTTGGCAAGTTGGCCGGACCCGCTCGTTAACGAGGTGATAGAGCCCAAGCCATCAGCGTGAGAGAAATAGGTCCCGCCTGTTCCGGTGATGGCCAGCGGCTCATCGATGCCTGCGTTTTGCGTGTAGTGGGCCAGCAGGTTACCGCCACCGCCCAATTCCTCGGTCACGTTGTCGCCGTCGTAGGCGTAAACGGTCGTCCCGCTGGTTGGCGCGATCTTCTCAATCCTTCTTCCAAACGGGTCGTACTTGAAGTTCACGGTCCCTCCCGTTCCCGGCAGCGTCACGCTGGCCAAGCGGTTCTCGAAGTCCCATGTGTAGGACGTCGTCCCCGCCGTGGTGGTTTTCGAGATGGTATTGCCATTGTTATCGTACGTGTACATGGCGGCGGAGGTGGAAGTGAGTTCGTTGGAAGCGTTGTAGTTGTACGACGTGGGTCCCGCGGAGGTCAGCCGGTTGCCCACGGCGTCGTAAGTGTAACCCTCCGCCACGCCGCCGTTTACCACTGCCTGGGTCAGTTCGTAGATGCTGTCATAGCTGAATTGAGAGAGCACCGAGACGGGGTTGGGTGTGGCCTCCTGGACGGCGGTCTTGGTCAGCCGGTTGCCCGCCGCGTCGTAGGTGTAGCTCGTGCTTCCCGGCAGGCTGCCCCCCCCATGTAGAACGCTCAGCAAGCGCGAGAGGGTATCGTAACCGTAGGACGTGTTCACGCCATTGGGCCGCGTCAAGGAAGTGCGCCGCCCCAGCGCGTCATACCCAAAACCAAAACTCCCCGAATCGGTATTCGTCAGCCCGGTCAGGCGATTCAGCGAGTCATAGCTGTAACTGGACGTGTAGCCCGCGGCGTCGGTCAGAGAAGTGCGGTTTGACGCGGCATCATAAGAGTAGCTGTTGTTGAGCGCCGAACTCAGGAACGGGTACTGCGTGCCCGTGCCCACCAAGCGACCGAGGTTGTCATAAGTAAAGCTGTAAGTTCCTGAGGGGGCCGTGACCTGCGTCAGGCGGCTCAGCGGGTCGTAACTGTAATTGACTGCCGAGGAATTGGGAAAAGTCTTGCTGGTCAAGCGATACAGCGCGTCATAGCCATAGCTGATCGTCTGCCCCTTGCGGTCGGTTTTGCTCAGCAGGTTATTCATCGCGTCATAAGAATAACTCTCGCTGAGCGTCGAGGGGAAGGTTACTTGCGTAACCCGCCCCAGGGCGTCGTAGGTAAAACCCGTCGCGTGGTTTGACGCATCGGTGATGTTCACCATGTTGTTTTCTGTGTCGTAGCCGTAGACCGTGAGGTTCCCTCCGGCGTCGGTCACGGAGGTCAACCGGTCCGCATCGTCGTACCCGTAGGAGGTCACCTTGCCGTTGGCGTCCGTCACCGAAATCCGCCGGCCGCGGGTGTCGTAAGCGAATTGCGTGGTCGAAAGGTCCGGCGCGGTGACAGGTTTTGATCAAGGAGGAGCTTCACGAAGGAATCGTAACCAGTTTGCGTTCGCGGTCGGCGGCGAAGGCTAGGGAGGCCTTAAGGTCTTCCGCCGTAAGGTCCGGAAAATCCGCCAGAATTTCCGCTTCCGACATGCCCGAATCCAGATAGTCGAGGACCTCGTAGACGGTAATGCGCATGCCACGAACACAGGGTTTCCCCCCGCGCTTGCCCGGCTAAATGGTAATGTACTTACGGTAATCCATGAGCCTCACACTAGACTGCGGTTGGGAGAATGTCAAGCCGCGGGTCGGCTGGCGCAGACCCCGGTCTCTTGGCGTCTGCGATCTCGCGTAGGGACGTTCTCTTTCGGTCCCATATCGCCGAGAGTATACTCTCCCGCGTCAGTCCCTTCCACCACCGTATTTACTGTCCCGCTGAATTTCAGTTCACCACCACCTATCATTGCATACGTCTCTTCCTCTGGGTGGCACAGGCACTCCTGCCCGTGGTCTCCGGACACAGCCGGGAGTGGCTGTGTCACTTCTCCGCATGGAATGGTTGGGCTGAGTTCAATTTCTGAAATGTCCTTGCGGGAGATCGCAGACACCAAAAAATCGGCTGTCTGCGGCGGCCTGCCGAGTGCCTCCCCAAAGGACGGCAGTATGTTTATTGATATGCCCCTTGGGTCTTTATGGCGTGGCGGAGTTCGCGGCTTCGCGGGTGACGGGCCGCGCGCTGACAGGAACATCGACTTCGAGGTAGGAGGCGATGGGAAGGCTGCCCCAATGCGCCGGGCGGAAGGTCCAGCCGCGCAAAGCTTCGCGAGCGTCGTCTCGCCCCGCGTCCGTAGACGTAGTGTCCACGTCCACCACCTCACCCTGGTCGTTGACAAGGAGGCGCATATGAACGACATCATCGCCGTGGTCACTTTCGGTGCGTCGAACAATCTGCGGTGGCTTGACTTGCCGTTGAAAGTCTCGCTCGGCCTGTTCCGGTGTTAAGGCCGTCCCTTGGTATTTCAAGAAGAACTTCACTTTGACTATGGTAACGAACCCGGAGGGTCCCTTGGGCGTGGCCAAGGGGTGGTAGATCCAACGCAGCGTTGATTTCAGGGCCGACTCCGCCAGCAGGGCGTCGCCATTCAGCACGTGGGCGCTCGAGACCTTGCCCTTGCCGTTAACCGTGAGTTTTACCCTTACCTGTCCCTGAATGTAATTGATCTTCGCAATCGGGGGGTAATCCGGCACCGATTGGTCCATAATCAGCAACTCGGCTTTCTTGTGGTCAACGACGGTGGGCAGGTTGACGGGGTCCGGCGAGTTCTCTTGGGCCCACAAGGCTCCAGGTGCGCAGAGCATTGCCAGTGCGAGGGGGAAGAGACGGAATTGCCGGTGCTTAATCATCGCCTTCGAAAATCACCATGGCCACCACGTACCTGTCAGAGTGCGAAAGCGAAACTGACATTCGGGTGACCCGCAACGTCCGAGCGACTTCTTCTGCCTTGCCGGTCAAAACCAATTCGGGCTTGCCACTGGGCTGGTGAACCACTTCCACGTCGACCCAACGAATACCTTCACGCCAGCCGGTTCCCAGCGCCTTGAAAGCTGCTTCCTTGGCCGCAAAACGCGCCGCATAGCGCTCAGCGCGGTTCTTGAACTTTTCGCAATAATCGATCTCGGCTGGAGTAAAAATGCGCTTGGTAAATCGCTCCCCGTGCTGGTCCAGGCCTCGCTCGATTCGCGAGGTTTCGGCGATATCCACTCCCGTTCCGAGAATCATCGTCAGGTAGTGCGCTTGCCGCAATCAGTGCGTATGATGAGAATATCTGTAGTATCGAGCTTTACCCTGTAACCTTCAAGCCCTACCTCAAGGGTGATGTCCTCACACTAACAGACCGTTGCCTGGATTGCAACGCCGGCGAATGTAACATTTTTGTCAAGATTCGCCGGCGCCGACGCGTGACTTCCTTGCTGCCGGCCGTTGCTTGACGGGCGGCCCCGCGGCTGTCGGCCGGTCGCCCCCAAAGGTTGTGCTATATTCGAAATTTGGACAAGCAAACGTTTAGATTGGTGACACGCGACGGCCTCGCTTGGATCGAGTCCGTCCAGCTTAGCAAGTTTCCATGGCTGGTACACGCCTTTAGCACTCGGCAGGGCGGCGCGAGCAAGGCCCCGTGCGCCGGGCTCAACCTGGGATTCACAGCGTCGGACGAGCGCGTGGAAGAGAATCGCCGCCGCTTCGCCGCTGCGCTCGGCGCGAAGGATTTCGAGCTTGCCTCCGCGCGCCAGATTCATTCCACCCACTCGTTCCTTGCGGCGCGCGACTCTGCCGGCCATGTGTCCTATCAATTGCCCGGCATCGAAGGTTCTGTATTCCCTGCGGACAACTCACCCGCAGGAGACGGCTTGATGACCGCGGAGCCCGGCGTCCTCTTAACTATTCGAATCGCCGACTGCCTGCCGGTGCTGCTCGTCGATCCGCAACAACGCGCGGTCGCGGCTGTCCATGCGGGTTGGCGCGGCGCTCTGGCGCGAATCATCGAAAAAGCTGTAGGGGATATGCGGCGCGCGTTTGGCTCTGATCCGCAAGGGCTGATCGCGGCGGTGGGGCCGTCGATTCGCGCTTGCTGCTACGAAGTGGGCGTGGAAGTTGTGGAAGCTTTTCACGGAGCTTTCTCGAATGCGGATTCATTCTTCCAGAAATTGCCCAATCGGCCCGAGGCAGCCACCGACCGCCATTCGATTCTCTTCTTAAGCGCCTACCCACCCGGCCACGCGCCCGAGCATGTTCCCGCCGCACGACTCGATCTCACCGCCGTTGCGCGGCACGAACTGGAGAGCGCCGGGGTCAAGCCCGTGAACATCCAAGTAGCCGACTACTGCACCGCGTGCCGCACGGACCTCTTCTTCTCCCATCGCCGGGAAGGGGCGAGCACCGGTCGACAAGCGGCGGCAATCGGAATTCGGGGGTAGTCTGCAGCGACTGGGACTCGGCGCGAAAAACCTTCTCTCGGCGAATCGTGGGTAGCTTAGTCCACCCGCCGGATTCGGTCCCGCGCCTAAATTCGGCCAAATTGTCCGAAATAGAACAGGTTTGAAGAGATCCAAGGGCGATCTGTGGGCGACGCGCCGACGGCCCGGAGGTGGATCAAAAGTGACTTTGTGTCAGCTCTCTAGTCCCGACCGGCTCCCTCCGATACCAACGGGGACCTCCCGTTCAAACCCTCAAGGCTGAGCTGCCCGCAGGCGGCGGCGATGTCCTGACCTCGGGAAATTCGAATGAAGGTGGGAATGCGACTGTCGGTGAGGATTTTCTGGAAAGCCACGGTGCGCTCGAACGGTGGTGCGCGGAAGGGCAGTTCCGGGCCGCTATTATAAGGGATCAGGTTGACCTTGGCGCGCAGGCCGTGCAGCAGGCCGGCGACGCGGCGGGCGTCTGCGTCCGAATCGTTGAATCCTTCCAGCAGCACGTATTCAAACGTCAAGTGTTCCCACGGGCGCAGGGGATACGCGCGGCACACTCCGAGCAGATCCGCCAGCGGATATTTCTTGTTGATGGGCATCAGGGCGCTGCGTTGCTCGTCGTTCGACGCGTTAAGCGAGATGGCCAGCTTCGGGCGCATCGGCTCGCGCGCCAGCTCCTCGATGCGCGGGAGGATGCCCACGGTGGATACGGTAATGCGCCGCAGCGTGACCCCCACGCCCTTGGGATCAGCGAGAATCGCGACGGCCTTCAGGACCTGGGGAAGATTCAGCAGGGGTTCGCCCATTCCCATAAAGACCAGGTTCAGCCGCGAGCCGCGCGCGATGTTTTGTCCCGCGGCGACGGCAAGCACTTGTCCGATGATTTCCCCCGCCGTCAGATTGCGTTTTGACCCCAGCAGCGCGGTGAAGCAAAACCGGCAGTCAAGCGCGCAGCCCACTTGGCTCGACAGGCAAAGCGTGGTGCGATCCTCCTCCGGCATGTAAACGGTTTCCACGAGGTTGCCATCGTGCAAGCGGAAAAGGTAGCGGACCGAGCCGTCGCGGGAACAGAAATGGCGCTCGGCTTGCGGATAGACAATCGCCTGGTGAAAAGCGACAGCGTCGCGGAAATCGCGGTTCAAATCGGTGAGCCCGGCGAAGTCGCGCACGCGGCGCACGTACATTCCGTGATACAGTTGCCGCCCGCGGTATCGTGGCTGGCCGAAACTCACCGCGAGGTTTTCGAGTTCCTCCAGGTTGAGCCCCAGAAGGTTGCCGCGCTGTTCTTCGCAAGCCATGTCGAATGCCGTGTCGTGCCCTGACAAAAGCAATTTGCGCCTGTTTCAATTAATGTTAACATCTGCCGCGCTGCGCATTCAAGCGCCGCTGGGAGCGCGGGCATCCTGCCCGCAGGAAGAAAATTCACCACAGAGACACGGAGATCACGGAGAAAAACGCAAACGAAAATGGCAGGCCAACAATCCAGTGAATCGCGATTCGCGTTATCACAAACA
Source organism: uncultured Acidobacteriota bacterium (assembly GCA_964501985.1). GTDB lineage: Bacteria > Acidobacteriota > Terriglobia > UBA7540 > UBA7540 > Bog-366. The sequence goes on from CAZCVY010000013.1 coordinate 52,644, forward strand.
GGAGTGCTTCACTCTGTGCTCTCCGTGCCTCTGTGGTGAATTCTTTCCCCAAGGAGAACGAAAATGAATCATACCTATGCAAGCAATCGTATCTTACAAGCACTCAGATTCGCCGGCATCCTGGGTATCCTCATCATCTGCGCTCTCAGCGTAGCCATCGGCCAGAATCCCAGCGCGGCGGCGAAGCAAGCGGTGAAAGGGCCCTGGTTCGACAAGAGTTTATCGCCCGACAAGAGGGCCGACCTTGTGATCAGGCAAATGACGCTCGATGAGAAAATACAACTGGTTCACGGTGTGGAAGGGCCTCAAGCGCAGGCGCGCTCGCTCGGGGGTGCAGGCTTCGTCCCCGGCATTCCACGTCTCGGGATTCCCGACCTTCAGATGACTGACGGCAGGTCGGGCGTCGCCAACATCGGATCCAAAGGGCGTTACGCGACGGCGTTGCCAAGCTCGCTGGCCAACGCCGCCAGTTGGGACTTGGAAAGCTCGTATGAATACGGGGCGCTGATCGGCAGGGAAGCGCGCGACCTGGGCTTTAACGTTTCGCTCGGCGGCACCGCCAACATCATTCGCGAGCCGCGCAACGGGCGCAACTTCGAGTGCCTCGGCGAGGACCCCTTGCTGATTGGCAAGATGTTGGGGCGAGAGTTGAAAGGCACGCAGTCGCAACAGGTGATCGGCGACATCAATCGTTATGCCGTGAACGATCAGGAGACGGGCCGCTTCATCGGCAGCGCCATCATCGACAAGCGCGCGATGCAGGAAACCGACCTGCTGGCGTTCCAAATCGCCATCAAGGAATCGGACGTGGGCACTGTGATGTGCGCCTACAATCGCGTGAACAGCGTCTTCGCCTGCGAGAACCCATACCTGCTGGGCGACGTCCTGAAAAAGGCTTGGGATTACCAAGGTTGGGTGATGACCGACTGGGGCGCTGCGCACAGCACGGTTGCCTCGGCGCTTGCCGGGCTCGACCAGGAGATGCCGACCGGCAAGTATTTTGGAGCGCCGCTCAAGGCTGCGGTCGAAAAAGGTGAAGTGCCCGTGGCGCAGCTCAACGAAATGGTCCACCGCATCCTGCGCACGGAGTTCGTGATGGGGGTCATCGATAATCCGCCCGACATGCGGCCGGTAAATCCCTTTACCGGAGCCGACGTGGCCCAGCGAGTGGAGGAGCGCGCGATCGTTCTGCTGAAGAACAGCACCGGGCAGTTGCCTCTCGCGGCTGCGAGCCTTAAGTCGGTGGCGGTGATTGGCGCGCACGCGGATTCCAGCGTGCTCTCGGGCGGTGGCTCGGATCAGGTTGATGCCGCGGGAGCGAAGATCGGTGGGTGGATGCGCGTGGTCTGGCAGCCCTCCTCTCCGCTCCGTGCCATCGAGGCCAAAATCCCCAACGCCCAAGTTGCCTATGATCCGGGCACGGACCCGGCTGCGGCGGCCAAGCTCGCGGCGGCCTCCGACGTCGCGATCGTGTTTGTGCAGCAACATACGAGCGAAGGCATGGACATGGCGCACATCGCTCTGCCCGACAATCAGGACCAGTTGGTCAGCCAAGTCACGGCGGCGAATCCTCACACCATCGTAGTGCTCGAGACGAGCGGGCCGGTCGCCATGCCGTGGTCTGACAATGTAAGCGCGATTCTCGAGGCCTGGTACCCCGGCATTCGCGGAGGCGAGGCCATCGCCAGCGTTCTCTTTGGCGAAGTCAATCCCTCCGGCAAGCTGCCGGTGACGTTTCCGAAGAACGAAACCGACCTGCCCCACTTGACGATTCCCGGAATGGTGACCCATGCCGGCGAGAGTCTGCCGCCGACGGAATCGCGCGCGCCCTTCGACATCAATTACTCCGAAGGGTTGAGGGTCGGTTACAAATGGTTCGAAGCGGAAGGCAAAGAACCGCTGTTCCCGTTTGGTTTCGGCCTCTCGTACACCACTTTTGCTTACTCGAAACTGGAAGTGACGGCGGGAAGGGAAGTACGCTTCCGCGTGACCAACACCGGCAATCGCGGCGGCGAGGAGGTTGCGCAAGTATACGTTGCGCTGCCGGCCGGTGCGGGTGAGCCGTTCAAGCGCCTGGCGGGCTGGGAGAAAGTTCGTCTGGCGCCTAATGAGAGCACGACCGTCACCCTGACCCTTGAACCCCAGTACTTGTCGATCTTCAATACCGCCAAGGACGCTTGGGAACTCGTCCCCGGCGAATACAAAGTGTACGTGGGAGGATCGTCGCAAGACCTGCCGCTTACACAGACCTTTTCGATCGCGAGCGAGCGCTAGCACCGCCCGGGCCTCTGACGTAGCCTGTGATGTGGCTTGTGTCGCAGTTCCGGCTTTTAGGCCGGTACCGGTAGCGGCTCAGTTTGTTGTAGCGGCGGCCTTACGCCGCCATATGGCGAGGTAAACTCGCCGCTACGCCGCCAAGCGGCAAGCTAAACTCGATGGTATCCAAACTAGCGGGCGATCAAGTCGTTTGCCCGGGCTGCGCCCCCTGCTCTGCGGAAATGCTCCGCCTTTCCGGCCCATCGCACGAATTCTCTTCCCATTCGCGCCGCCTGCCCGATTCCTCGGGGCAGGCGGCGCGAATGGAGTGTATGAAGGCTTCCCGTCACGGAAAGGCGGAGCCTTTCCGCAGAGCAAGCGGCGAAGCCGCAGGTTGCTCCTCGGTGATCGAATCGTAATGAGGTAAACTCGCCGCGACGACGTGGGCGGCGCGGGCTGGGCGGGTGGGTCAGTTCACATCGGAGTCTTTGACTCCGGCCCATTCCAGAGCCTGCCGCCGGTCGGCGAAGGCGCGCATCTGAATGGCCTTGCCATTGCGGAAGGTGAAGACGTCGGCCAGGCGTATTTCGTGCCATTCCGTGCTGTCTTTAAGCCTCACTCGCACATGAACGAACACAATGATCTTATCGCCGGCGGCAATGAACCGCTCCGGCTCGCTACTTCCTTCGGCCCAATTTGCGCGCGACTGCGATAAGTATGTCTGGACCCCGGCGTGACCATGGTAGGTCCCGCCTCCGGGAAACTCGGCAGGTTCGGACCACTCGATTTGAGGATCAAGCGCCTTGACGGTTGCCGGAATATCGTTCCGGTTGAATGCGGCGTACGCTTCCCTAAGCGCCTCGGTCTCAACCGCGAGCGGCGGTGCTACGTTGGTCATTTTTTTCTCCCGCTGCCCATGGTTACAGCCGCCTTGAACCAGGACGGAAATCGCGAAGCAACAACCGGCAGCTTGCTTCCACCTGGTTCGCATGGGACGATTTTATCAAGCATGCCGCCCGCGGCATAGACGTAGCGCAGGGCCCGCACTTCGGCCCTGCGGCTCTGCCGCCTGCTATGAGGGCTGGCTGCGCCTGCCCGGGACGCTGTTTTAGCGCCCAACCTCATCCACACCGCGCCGGAGGATCAGCCTCCGGCGCGGTGTGGATGAGAGAAAAGGGCCGTCGCGGCCAGGAGGGCGGAGCCTTTCCGCAGAGCGGAGCGGCGAAGCCGCAAGGTTCAGTTTTTTGGACACAAGTGACGCCGCATCGGTCAAGGGAAAGGTGTCACGGTTCCCAGACGTCGATGGCACAGCGGAAGCCGATGTCGAAGAACGAAGCCGCAAAGTCGCCGCGGGTGCGGCATGAAGCCCGAATGGCCTCGGGAATCTGCGCCCAGGACCCGCCACGGAGAACGTGGAACGCCCCGCCTGCCGGTCCCTCTGGGTCCTGCGCGGGGCTCGAGTAATAGTACTTCTCATCGTACCGGTCATTCACCCACTCAAACACGTTGCCCAACATATCGAACAAGCCGAAATCGTTGGGGCGCTTCTGTCGGGCTTCGTGGGCTTTCAGGCCGCTATTGTTTTCATACCAGGCAATCTCATCGAGGGGTCCGTAGCGCTCCTCGACGCTCCCGGCCCTCGCCGCATACTCCCATTCGGCTTCCGTGGGCAGTCGGCCTCCCGCCCAGGCGCAGTATCCCTTCGCCTCGTCCCAAGTGACTCCCACCATGGGCATCTGTTCATTGCTCCAGCCGGGGTTCGTGAAGGGAGCGGCGGGCAGGGTCTTGCCCGTGGCGGCGGCAAAGCGTTTGTAGGCTCCAACTGTAACCTCCGTCCGCCCCAGCCAGAAACCTTGCGTGATCTCCACGGGGTGCGGCGGTTTCTCGTTCTCCTCGCTGGCACTATCGCCGGGCGAGCATCCCATCAGAAAAGTTCCCGGGGGAATCCACACGTAGGTCAGGCCGTCCCGGGGATTGACTCTCGGCTCGGGCATAGACTCAACGACTTCAACCTCCGAAATTGCGGGCGGGGGAATGAGGTCAATCGGCTCCGCCACTGGCGGGGGCGCGACGGCCTCAACCTCCGAAACTGCGGGAGGGGAAACGGGGGCAGCCGGCTCCTCGGCCGGAGGCGGCGCGGCGGCCTCCGTGAGGGGAAGCTCCGAAACGACGTCCGGGACGACCTCCGCCACGGCGCCGGGAAAAGCGGCAGCCACAAAGGCGAGGGCGAATTCCATTACCGACGGATATCGTTCCCCCCGTTCTTTCTTCAGCGCCTTCATGACCACAGCTTCGACTTCGGGAGAGACGTCCAAACCTCTGGCAACGGCCCGGAAGGCCGGCGGGTCCTCCAACATCTGCATGCACAAACAGCCAAAAGGCGTGTCGGAACGGAAGGGTACTTTCCCGGTGAGCATCTCGTACGCCACCACGCCCAGCGAGTAGATGTCGGAGCGAGGGTCCAGTTCGTCGCTCTTCATGCCCCAGGCTTGCTCGCTCGAGATGTACGTTGGCGTGCCCAGCACCGTGCCCGCTTGCGTGCGCTGCCCGGACTCGCGCAGCCTGGCCATGCCGAAATCCACCACCTTGACGACCCGTTCGCCGTCCTCTCCGTGCGTGAGGAAGAGATTATCCGGCTTGATCTCACGATGAATGATGCCCACCTTGTGCGCGGCGTCCAGGCCTTGCGCCGCCTGGCGGAGAATTTCCGCAACTTCGGCGACGGGAAGCGCGCCCCGCCGGTAGAGGACATTGCGAAGATGTTCTCCATTCAAGAATTCCATAGCGATGTAAGGCGTGCCCTCGTCGGCTTGGGCAGCTTCGTGAATGGCAACGACGTTTACGTGATGGATGCGGCACAGGGAATCCATCTCGCTTTGAAAGCGCGGCAGGAATTCAGGGATATCGAGAAGTTTGCGATTCAGGAGCTTGAGGGCCACGGAACGGTTTCCCTCCGCAAGCTGCTCGGCGAGAAAGACCTCGCCCATGCCGCCTTTGCCCAGACGGCGGACAAAACGGAAGCGGCGGGACAGCCCGGAGGCAGAGAGCGCCGGGATAAACCGGCATATTGTAGGGGATGAAAGAGCCCTACAGGA